>NZ_JBIVNX010000002.1:0-437317 GCF_044753805.1 Streptomyces sp. NPDC093225 | reverse complement strand
GGGTCCTCGGCGAGAAGCGCGTCGAGGATCGTGTCGCTGATCTGGTCAGCGATCTTGTCGGGGTGGCCCTCGGTCACGGACTCCGAGGTGAACAGACGACGGGACATGGTTCTCCAGGGTCGACTGGGTCAGGTGCATGTGATCGCCAGGGAGTGAGCAGCGGGAACCAGGGCACCCCGAAGGTGCTCCTGGGATGCGTCCGCGCAGCCTCCCGGCGGGGATGGCCTCCCCTAAGCGGCTGCACCATACCCATGATCAACAGCCCCTCCGGTATGACCCAGATCACCTTTTGGGCGATGGGATGTGGAACTCTGGATTCAGTGCCTTCACCCCCCCTTCACAGAATTCCGCAGGGCCGACACATCAAGGGTTCACGAAATTTTCCAACCTCTTCGTGATCATCGTCACATCGACACGCTCGCTCGGGCCTGACTAGGGTGATCATGTTTTCGAGCTGCATTAAAAAGACCGAGATTTACACAATGAATAAAGGTCTCATCCGCACATACAAATTGAGTGGAGAGCGGTTTCTGTGCTTTCTCCCGTTCAATCAGGATCGCCATCGGCCGAAGGGCCGGGAATTCTGGTAGGCGATGGTTGGCTGGGATCCTCCATGGCCGAAGACGAGCAGCAGTGGCGCATCCCGATGCCGCCCGGGGTCGCAGCGGAGCTGACCCGTGCCGCACGGTCCGCGCTGGCCGCCGGCGACCGGCTCGACCTCGCCGCCCCCAAGCCCCGCGGGCTGGACCTGACCGAGGCGTTCGCGGCCGCACTGGGCCGCCGGATCGCCGGCAGCCCGGGCTTCGCCGTCGTCGAGGACTTCCCGGTGGACGCCGAGGACCCCCGGGAGACCGAGATGGCCTACTGGCTCTTCGGGCTCCTGCTGGGCCGCCCCGTCACCCAGAGCCGCAAGGCCGATCTGCTCGGCCGGGTCGAGGACCGGGGCGCCGACATCGCCAGCCCCGTCCAGCGCGGCTACGAGAGTTCCGCGGCGCTCCCCTTCCACGTGGACCGCACCGACGTGATCGGGCTGCTGTGCGTCCGCCCCGCCACCTCCGGCGGCCTGAGCCGGCTCGTGTCCTCCAGGGCCGTCCATGACCTGCTCCTTCACGAGCGGCCCGACCTGCTGGAAGAGCTCTACCGGCCGTTCCCGAACGACCGCCGGGGCGAGGAGCAGCCGGGCCAGGCCCCCTGGTCCGCGATCCCCGTCTTCAGCCGTGTGGACGACTCGTTCGCGACGCGTTACCTGCGGCGCTTCATCGAGGGCTCCCAGCGCCACGAGGCGGCTCCCCGCCTCACCAAGGGCCAGCTCGAGGCGATGGCCGCCCTGGACGAGGCACTCGACCGGCCCGGGGTCTCCCTCGACATGGAACTCCGCAGGGGCGACCTGCAGTTGATCAACAACTTCCACATCCTGCACGCCCGTACCGCGTTCGCGGACGGCGGCGGCCGGGGCCGGCTCCTGCTCCGCCTCTGGCTGGCCTTCGCCGGCAGCCCGGAGCTCCCCGAGCACTACGCGTCGCTCTACGGAGCGGTCGCGGCGGGCAGCTACCGGGGCGGCGTCTGGGCCCCGGGGACCGTCCCCGCGGATTTCGGCCGCGCCGTTTCCGAACTCGGTTGAACCGAACCCCGCTTTCATCCGTGCGCGCGTGACATATCGGCGTCGCCACTGCCCGCGCCACCACCTCGCGCCCCTTTTGTCGCGTCGAGGCCCTACGTCCCCGTCATACCGGGGTGCACCCTCTGGCCGGGTTCCTGTTCTTCTTCTGAAATATCGGGTCAGACCCATCCGGGAAATACGTTTCCCGGCGGCCCGTTCGTTCATCTTCCGCCTTTGTACGAAGCTGCCGAGAAGTAATTCCGGAGCAGCTGAGGTACTGCGGCCGATACTCGAAAAGAAAGCAGCTACCGCAATGCCTGTCATCGACTTGGACCGCTATCGACGGGACGGCTACCAGCTCCTCCCGGGACTCCTCGACGACGAGGACCGCCGCCGGGCCGTCGCGTTCTTCGACGACCTCGACGGCGCCGCGGAGGTCTCCTCCTCGTACGAGCCCGAGTACGACGAGGGGGACGGCGTCCGCCGGCTGCGCAAGCTCCGGCGGCTGCTGTGGAACGACCCCGAGGTCTGGGGTCCCCTGCTGAACCGCGCCGGCGTCACCGACCTGGCCCGCCAGGTCGTCGGCGACGGCGCCGGGGTCGTCTTCCACGCGGCCTTCCTCAAGCCGGCGCTGGTCGGCACCGAGGTGGCGCTCCATCAGGACCAGGCCCTGTGGACCCACACCTACCCGGGCGCGTTCAGCGTCTGGTTCGCGCTGACGGAGGTGTCGCCCGCCAACGGCGGCCTCTTCGGCAGCCCCGGTTCGCACAGCGGCGGCGAGGTCGCGCACCGCGACCGGCCGCAGTACCGCTGGCACCCCAGCCTGGACGCCGCGGAGGACGGCCTGCGCGAGCCCGTGCAGTTCGAACTCCGTCCCGGCGACGGGGTCATGTGGGACCGCTACTTCGCCCACGGCAGCGCCGCGAACACCTCGCCCGCCGACCGCCGGGGCATGGTCGTCGTCTTCGCCGACTCCTCCGCCCCCGGCTTCGCGGCCAAGGACCACTTCCCGTTGGACGCTCTGCACGCGCTCGGTGCCGAGTGACCGGACAACCCCCCGCGACCCTCTCAGCCGCTGGAGAACAGATGACCTTCATCATCGACGGCACCCTGCGCGAGGGGATGCAGTCGGCCCATGGCTGCTTCACCCTCGAACAGAGCGTGGAAGTCACCACCCTGCTGATCCGATCCGGGGTGGACACCATCGAGTGCGGCCACCCCGCCATCGACGAGAGCGAGATGCTGCGCGTGGCGGCCGTCGTCGAGGCGGCCGGTGACACGCCCGTCCTCGCCCATGCCCGCGCCCACCTCGGTGACATCCAGGCCGTGGCCAAGAGCGGCGCCGCCTGGGTCGGCATCTTCCTGGGCGTCAACGACGTCTCCCGGCGCTCCCGGCTCCCCGGCAGCGACCTGAGCGACCTCTACGGACGCATCCGCGAGACCGTCACCCACGCCCGCGACCTCGGGCTGCGCGTACGGTTCACCGTCGAGGACAGCAGCCGCACCGATCCCGGCGAACTCGTCGAGGCGTACCTCGTCGCCATCGAGGCGGGCGCCGAGCGGATCTGCTTCGCCGACACGCTCGGCATCCTGGAGCCCCAGGACACCGCCGCCCGGGTCCGGGAGCTGAAGAAGCGATGTCCCGGCGTGGACATCGAGGTCCACCTCCACGACGACCGCGGGTTGGCCATGGCCAACGCGCTCGCGGCGATCGACGCGGGCGCCACGTGGGTGTCGACCTCCGTCAACGGCCTCGGCGAGCGGGCCGGCATCACGGACTACGCGGCCCTCGCGGCCAACCTCCACTACCGGGGGACCCGCGAGCTCGCCGACGGCGACCTGCTGGGCGACCTCAGCCGGCGGGTGGGCGCGTACTCCCGCTCCATGCCGGACCACCGTCGGCCCGTGGTCGGCCGGGACGTCTTCCACCACGTCGCCAAGCTGCACGTCCGTGCGGTGGAACGCGAGCCCGGATCCTACGAATGGGTCGCACCCGCCACGTTCGGACGGACCGGCAGCGTGGCCCGCCCGCAGCTGCCGGCCGACCCCACGGCCTGGGTCGTCGACCCGAAGGTCATCTCCGCGACCGAGCTGCGCCACCACCGGCACGGCCCCGGGGAGCGCTACGTCCTGGTCGACAACCGCTTCGTGCCGGGTGCGGACCAGTACTGCATCGCGCGCCGCATCCCCCAGCTCGACGACTACGGCGCGGGCCACGTCGACACCCACGTGCACCACTGCGACAGCCTGTTCATGTTCCTCGGCGAGGGCGCGGGCTACGGCGGACTGTCCGTCGAGGTGTGGCTCGGTGACCAGGTCTTCCCCGTGCAGAGCCCCGCGTCGGTCTTCATCCCGGCCGGTGTCCCGCACGGGTACCGGGTGGTCGGCGGCGCCGGCACCTACCTCAACCACGTCCTCGCGGGCGACTACAACTCCAGCCTGATCGACCCTGTAGGGAGCATCTGATGACGATCCAGACCGAGAACACGAAGGCCGCCGCCTGGGACCTGATCGGCTCCCTGTTCTGGGAGACCGGGCGCACCACCGCCAAGCCCAGCGACGAGGAGATCGGCCTCTTCCTGGCCGGCATCACCGCCGGCGCGCGCTGCACGGTCGTCGGCGCCTCCACCAAGGACCTCGTCGAGGCCCTGATCGCCCTCGGCGCCGAGGTCACGGTCATGGACTTCTCGGAGCGCATGTGCGAGGACCTGCGGGCGGCGCTGCCCGCCGGCTCCTGCACGATCCTGCGCCACGACATCACCCAGCGGGCCCCCGAGGCGCTGCGCGGCACGCAGCAGTTCGTCCTCAACGACCGCCTGGTCAACCGGTTCAGCGAGGACGAGGCGCGCCGGGGGCTGGAGGGCATGCTGGACCTCCTCGCGGACGGCGGCCAGGTCCGCGCCTCCATCAAGCTCGGCCTGTACCCGATGGACGAGCGGATGATCGACACCGGCCGGGAGCGCGGCACCCTGGAGACGTTCTTCGACGCCGGGTCGAAGGTCATCGACTTCGCCGCGGCCGGGGACGTCCTCACCGACTCGCTGCTCCCGCACGGCGGGATCGACCCCGAGATCCTCCTCGACTGGTACCGGGGGCGCGGCCGCGAGCAGCGGTTCGACCACGAGGACGTACTGGGCCTCGTCGCCGCCGCCGAGGTCGAGGGCCGGGGCCTCGCCCTGGCCTCGGCCACCGAGTTCGGCCAGGCGCCGAAGACCCGGATGTACACGGCCTCCGCCGTCTCTCCGCGCCAGGACGCCTGACCCATGTGCGGAGTCGTCGGAGTGAGCCTGGCACCTGCCGCGAGCGGGCCGGGGAGCGTCCTGGACGCCCGGGACCTGGCGCGGCACGGCATCGGCCGGCTGGCGCACCGCGGGCCGGACGGGCACGGCGTGGCCGGTGACGCCACGTCCGCGGTCGCCATGTGCCGGCTCCGGGTGCGCAGCCGCCCCGCTGACGGGGTCCCCTTCACCACGGGCCACGACGGCGTGCACCTCGCCTACAACGGTGAGGTGTACGCCGTGGGGTCCGGCGCGCGTGAGGGCGCGCCCCGGGTCACGGTGCCCCGGGGCGGGCTGGACGAGGCGCAGGCGGTCGCGGAACACGACACCGCCGCGCTGGACGGCATGTACGCCCTGGTGCGCCGGGCCCCCGACGGCTCCGTCGAGATCAGCCGCGACCCCCTGGGGATCAAGCCGCTCTATCTGCGGCGCGGCCCGCAGGGCGTCGCGGTGGCCTCCGAGATACCGGCGCTGCTGGACGTGTTCGGTCCGGCGCGCGTGCGCCCCGCGGCCGTGGCGCAGTTCGTCCTGCTCGGCCGGGTCGTGGACGGCGGCACGTGCTACGAGGACATCGAGCCCGTGCCGCCGGGCGCCCGGCTGCTCCTGAAGGAGGGCCGGTGCGAACGGCTCCCGGGGAGCGGACCCTGGCAGGCCGACGTGGCCGCGGCCCCCGGGGACACGGCGCCGCAGGCCGTGCGGGACGCCGTCGCACGTGCGGTGGACCGCGTGCTCGTCTCCGACCGGCCGCTGGGCCTGGCGCTCAGTGGTGGCCTGGACTCCACCGTCCTGGCCCTCGAGTTGGCGGGCCGCGGCATCGAGGACCTCGCCACCGTGAGCGTGGTGCCGCGCGGCAACGGTGACGGCGTGCGCGACGTCGCCGAGCTGGGGCTGCCCGGCGGGGCGTGGCGCGGGTGGCGGCACACGTGGACGGAGTTCGGGCCGGCGGACCTGTTCGCCGGAATCTCCGACGCCGTGGCGGTGCTCGGCGAGCCGACGGCGCTGACCAGCGTCCCGATGTACGCGGCGCTGGCCCGCCTGGCCCGCGAGTCGGGGATCGTGGTGCTCCTGTTGGGCGAGGGCGCGGACGAGGTGTTCGGCGGCTACCGCAGCTACCTCGGGCTGGACGGGCTGGCCTCCGCCGAGCAGTTCTACCTGGCACCGGACCGGCTCGCGCTCGTCGGCGACCTGCTGGAGCCGCAGGCGCGGGAGGCGGCGCGCGAGGCGCTGCGGGCCGCGCTGCCCGCCTCAGACGGCCGGTCCGCGGCGGAGACCACCCGCGACTTCGAGTACGAGCACAGCCTCGAACCGCTGCTGCGCCGGGCCGACCACCTCCTGATGGCCCGGGGCATCGAGGGCCGGACCCCGTTCCTGCACGGCGGGCTGCCCGCCCTGGGACGCTCGTTCCCGATGTCCGAACTGGTCCGCGGCGGGCAGACGAAGGTGCCGCTGCGCCAGGCGTACGCCAGCCGGCTGCCCCGCTGGATCGACGAGGTCAAGAAGCCGTTCCGGGCCCCCGTCGACGAGTGGCTGGCCGGGCCGCGGCGCGAGGACGTCCTGCGCGAACTGGAGGAGCGCCGGGACCTGTTCGCGGCCGCCGGTCTGCGGGCCGCCGGTGTGGACCGGCTCGTCGGTGACGTGCGGGCCGGCCGGCCCGGGGCCACCGGCCTGGTGTTCCCCCTGCTGAGTCTCGGCAGTTGGCTGGAGCGGGCCGGCTCCGCCGCCGCGAACCTCCCCACCCCTCCCAGAGGAGCCTGACCCCGTGAACGACCGAACCGACGGCCGCCCCCGGCCGGCCCACGCCCCCGTGCGGCGCGACGACGTGGCCCACGGCGTCCTGCTGTACCCGTTGGACGAGCTCGCGGCGGCCGCCGGGGTCGAGCTGGACACGTTGCCCTACACGGTGCGGCTCCTGCTGGAGAACGCGGCCCACGTGGTGGCGGCGGGGAAGGCGGGCCCGGAGGTGCTGGACGCGCTCCTGCGGCCGGCCGACGGGGCCGACGTGGCGTTCCAGCCGGCCAGGGTGGTGCTCCAGGACTTCTCGGGGGTCCCGGTCGCGCTGGACCTCGCGGCGCTGCGCGCGGCGGCGGTCCGGCGAGGCCTGCCCGCGGCCGCGGTGGGTCCGGCGGTTCCCGCCGATCTCGTCGTGGACCACTCCGTACGCGTGGACGCGGCCGGGACGGCGGACGCGCTGCGCCTCAACACGGGGCTGGAGTTCACCCGCAACCGGGAGCGGTACGCCCTGTTGCGCTGGGCGGAGCAGGCCTTCGACGGCTTCCGCGTCGTACCGCCGGGCAACGGCATCGTGCACCAGGTCAACCTGGAGCGGCTGGCGCAGGTGGTGGTGCGGGCCGAGGGTCCGCAGGGGGCGGGGCTGACCCGCCCGGACACCGTGCTCGGCACGGACTCGCACACCCCGATGGTCGGTGCGCTCGGCGTCCTCGGCTGGGGCGTCGGAGGGATCGAGGCGACCTCGGTGCTGCTCGGCGAGCCGGTGCTGCTCGCCGCCCCCCGGGTGGTCGGAGTCCGGCTGACGGGGGCGCTGCCGCCGGGCACCACGGCCACCGACCTCGTGCTCACGCTCACGGAACGGCTGCGCCGCCACGGCGTGGTGGGGGCCTTCGTCGAGTTCTTCGGGGAGGGGTGCGCGGGCCTGGGCGTTCCGGACCGGGCGACCCTGGCGAACATGGCCCCCGACTACGGGGCGACCACCGCGCTCTTCCCGGTGGACGCCGAGACGCTCGCGTTCCTGCGGATCACCGGCCGGCCGGCGGAGCACGTCGAGCTGGTCGAGCGGTACTGCCGGGCGCAGGGGCTCTTCCGTGAGCCGGGTTCGGACGCGCGGGTGCGGTACGCGGAGGTGGTGACGCTCGACCTGGGCGAGGTGGAGGCCTGCGTCGCGGGGCCGGGCCGGCCCGATCAGCGCGTCGCGCTGCGCGACGTCCCGGGGAGCCTGGGCGTGGCGCCCGTACCCGGGGACGCCGACCGGCCGGCCGACGGCTCGGTGTTCATCGCCGCGATCACGAGCTGCACCAACACCTCGCACCCGGGGTCGATGCTGACCGCGGGCCTGGTGGCACGGCGTGCGGTCGAGTTCGGTCTCACCGTCCCGTCCTGGGTCAAGACCAGCCTCGCGCCCGGCAGCCGCACGGTGCCCGCCTACCTGGACCGGGCGGGCGTCCTGCCCGCCCTCGAGGAACTGGGCTTCCACGTCGTGGCGTTCGGCTGCACCACCTGCCACGGCATGAGCGGCGACCTGCTGCCCGAGGCCGCCCGGGCGGTCACGGACGAGGGGGTGCTGGGTGCGGCCGTGCTCAGCGGCAACCGCAACTTCGAGGGCCGGATCCACCCGCAGGTGAAGGCCTCCTACCTCGCCTCGCCCGGCCTGGTCGTCGCGTACGCCCTGGCCGGCACGGTGACCCGCGACCTGACCGCGGAACCGGTCGCCGTCGCCCCCGACGGGCGCGAGGTGTACCTGCGCGACCTGTGGCCCAGCCCGCGGGAGGTCGCCGAGGCGACCCGTACGGCCGTCGGGGCCGACCTGTACGACACCGCCTACGCGGGCCTGTACGAGGGCGGCCCCGCGTGGCGCGCCCTCGACGCCCCCCGGGGCGACCTGTACGAGTGGCCCGACGGGTCCGACTACATCCTGGAGCCGCCGTACCTGGACGGGCCCGCGGACAGGCCCGCGGACGGGGCGGCGGCTGCCGGGGACGTCCTGGGCGGACGGATCCTGGCCCTCCTCGGGGACTCGGTCTCCACCGACCACATCTCGCCGGTCGGTGCGATTCCCCGCGACGGCGACGCCGGCCGGTACCTGAGCGGACTCGGGGTCCCCGAGCGGGAGTTCAACAGCTTCGGTGCCCGCCGCGGCAACCACCACGTGATGGTGCGGGGCACCTTCGGCAACGTACGGCTGCGCAACGCCCTGGCCGACGGGCGGGAAGGCCCCTGGACCCGGTTGCAGCCGACGGGCGAACTGGTGTCCATCCACGAGGCGGCGCAGTCGTACCGGGCCGCGGGCGTGCCCCTCGTCGTGGTCGCCGGGGCCGAGTACGGCTGCGGCAGCGCCCGTGACTGGGCCGCCAAGGGCACCGCGCTGCTGGGCGTCCGTGCGGTCCTCGCCGGGGGCTTCGAGCGGATCCACCGGAGCAATCTGGTGGGCATGGGCGTGCTCCCCCTGCTGTTCCCGGCCGGGCTGGACGCCGGGGCCCTGGGCCTCGACGGGACGGAGGAGCTCGATCTCCTGGGTCTGACCGGGCTGGGCCCGCGCGGTGCGGTCACCGTGCGCGTCCGGCGCCGGGACGGGACGCAGCGGTCCTTCGAGGCGGTCGCCGCACTCGAAACGGGCCGGGAATGCGCCTACTTCACCGCCGGCGGCGTCCTGCCGTACACCGTGGCGCGGCTGCGGCGGGAAGCGCTGCGCGCGGTGGGCGATCCGGCCTGACCCGCTGCCGGGCGCCCCTCGACGGGGCGCCCGGCAGCCGCTGTGGGCGGACCCTCACGGGCCGTCCGGCGACGGCGACGGCTCGGTGACCACGCTCGCGGCGAACCAGGCGGACAGCTCCTTCATGCGGGACTCCACCTCCCGGTCGTCGGCTCCCGAGATCACGGCCACTCCGGCGTGGAGGTACGAGGCGGAGGTGACGTCGGGCATGGTCCCGCCCGGGGTGATCTTCAGCTCGACGTGGACGACGCCGGGGCGGGCGAGCACCTCGTCCCTCGTCGGTACCTCGCGGACCAGGCCCTGGGGGGCGTAGAGGTGCATGTCACCGTGCACGGCGTTCGTGCCGCCCGCGCCGGGCGCGCCCGGGGCGGCGGGCCGGCCGAGCACCCCGCGGACCCATTCGTCGTGCAGGTTCACGCCGAACGAACGCTCGACGACCTCGTCGGTCCGGCCGCCTCCGACACGTGCTCCGCATTCACCGAACACGATTTCCCCGTCGCGCACGAAGACTTCCATATGGAATACGCCGTCGACGTGTTCCAGAGCCTTGAGGGAGTCCCGGGCGACCACCTTGGCGTTTTCGAAGAGTTCCGCGTGCAGGGCGGGCGGGAGGGCAATGCAGCCGACGAGCCCGCCGTCATGGATATCGATGATGTTCTCGAGGTAGCGGCCCAGCGAAAGGAACGTCACCTCGCCGCCGCGCACGACGCCGTCGACCTGGAACTCGGCGCCGGAAATGAATTCCTCGACGAGCCAGGGGCCCTTCGTGTCCGTGGTGCGAACGTATTCGGCCAGATCGTCACGGCGGTCGATGCGGAAGGTGTCGAGCGCGCCACTGCCGCTGAGCGGCTTGACCACGACGGGGAACCGGTCGGGGTGGGCCGCCACGTCCGCCGCGCCGCTGACCGTGACGCACTGCGCGGTGCTCACGCCGGCGGCCCTGACCAGTGCTTTCTGGACATCCTTGTCGCGCATGGCAACGGCGCCGAAGGCGGCCCGATCCGTGATGCGGGCGAGGTCGGACAGCACGGCCGCGGTGGCCAGACAGAACTCGAGACCACTGCAGACCGCGTCGAAGTCCCGCAGGTCGAGTGCGTTCCTGGTCAACCCGGCAAGGGCCTGGTCGACGCTCGTCTGGTCGGTCACCAGCACGGTCCTCATGTTCGGGAATTCGCGCCGGGCGGCCTCGACGTCGCCCGGCGTGAGAACACAGGTGACCTCGACTCCGGAGCGGTGCAGAGCGGCGACCGCACGGAACATCCAGCCAATATGGAGAACGGATTCTGGTGTATTAGTCACAGGGTCCCTTTGGTCATTGTTCCGGGGGCATTTAATTTAATGCCGCACACCGGAGCCAGCTACGTGAGGAAGGTCACAGGGTCCCCGCTCGAATCATGTTGATCAACAGAATGGATCCTGATGGGATGCATTCTGCTCATCCGTGCGCTTCATGGAGTCCGCATTGAATCAGAAGAAAAGGGCGATATCCCTCCGCTCGCTGCTGCCCTCGTCGCGCCCCGTGTGGGTGCTGGCGCTGAGCACGCTCGCCCGGAGCACCGGCAACGGCGTGGTCGTCGCGATCATCGTGCTCTACCTCACGCGCTCCGTGGAGATCAGTTCCCAGCACGTGGGCCTCGCCCTGACCGTCGCGGCCGTCGTCGGCATGCTGGTCAGCATCCCCGCCGGCCACGCCAGCGACGTCCTGGGCGCGCGGCCGGCGGCCGTCTGCTCCGTCGTCCTGCAGGGCGTGGCCGTCTGGGGATACGTCCTCGTCGGGGGCTTCGGCGCGCTGATCGCCGCGGCCGCCCTGGTGGCGGTCACCGACTCCGCGTCCAACGCCTCGCGCGGCGCCCTCGTCGCCCTCGCGGTCCCGCAGCAGGACAGGGTGCGCACCCGGGCCTACCTGCGGTCGGTGACCAACGTCGGGTTCTCCGTCGGTGCCCTGCTCGGCGGCCTGGTGCTCGGCCGGGACTCGTCCGCCGTCTACACCGGGGCGCTGATCGCCTCGGGCGGCCTCTTCATCGTGGCGGGCCTGGCGTTCCTCGCCCTGGACGAGGTACCGAAGGTGCCGCGCCCCGCCGAGGCCTCGCCGTGGGGCGTGCTGCGCGACGGGCCCTTCGTCGCCGTGGGGATGATCAACGCCGTCCTGATGATGAACGCGGGCATCCTCGACGTGGCCCTGCCCATCTGGATCGCCGAGAACACCCACGCGCCGATGTCCGTGTTCGCGCCCCTGCTGCTGGTCAACACCGTCATGGTCGTCTTCCTCCAGGTGCCGGTCAGCAAGGGTGCCGAGGACGTGCGCGGCGGCGCCAGGGCACTGTTCCGGTCCGGTCTGTGGCTCGCCGCCTGCTGTGCCGCGATCGCCCTGGCCTCGGGACGTTCCGCGTGGGTGGCGGTGCTCCTCCTCGTGGCCGGTGTCGCGATCCACACGGTGGGCGAGCTCCTCTACAGCGCCGGCTCCTGGGCGCTGTCGTACGAGCTGGCGCCCGAGCACGCGCAGGGCCAGTACCAGGGCATGTTCGGCCTGACGACGCAGCTCGGTACGGCCATCACGCCGGCCGTCACGGCACTGCTCATCGTGCAGCACGGGTGGATCGGCTGGCTGGTGATGGGCACGATGCTGGCCGCGGCCGGACTCGCGGCCCCGGCGGTGGCCCGCTGGGCCGAGCGGACCCGGCCGGCGGGAACGGAGTCCGTCCCCGCGGTGGCCGCCTGACCGAGCGGCGGCACCGGATCGCCGGCGGTGGTCCGCTGTCGCCGCGCCCCGGCCGGCCCGGGGCTCGCGGGGCGCACGGGGCGTCAGGTCATGATCAGGAGGCGGGTGTTCGGGACCAGCTTGCGGTTGACGCTGGTGCTCTGCACGAAGATGGTGAAGTCGTCGTTGTGGTCCGGCTTGATGCGCACCTCCGCGTCCGGCAGGCCGAGCAGGGCGCGGGCCTCCGGCCCCGTGTAGACGTGGTCCGAGGTCTTCTCCAGCACCGCGACCTGCTTGCGCGCCTGGATCTTCTCGGACTTGGTCAGCTCGTAGAACGCGCAGCCGGTGCGGTAGTCGTGCCCGGACTCGACGACCCATTCCCGGATCGCCGCATCGCGCGCCACGGGAACGAGCTGGTACTGCGAGGGGTCCGCCGGCTCGAGACCGGCCGCCTTGATGGTGTCGCTGTTGACCACGTCCGCGCCCGTCGAGAAGACGGCCCGCGATCCGCGGATCCCCTTGGTGCGGCCCACCATGAACTTCTCGGTGGCCTCCTTGATGACCTGACCGGCCTCCTGCAGGCCCTGCGTGCTCGTGGCGTCCCAGATGGCGATGTTGTCCTTGGGGAAGCCGTACTGCATGGCTTCGCGCTTGCCCATCTGGTCCGGCACGAGGACGGCGAGGGTCCAGTTCTCCGCCTGCGTCTCGATCATGGAGGCCACGGCCCGCACCAGTTCGGCCGGCTTCTTGGACGGGGTGCCCGGGCAGCGGTGGCTCGCGTTCTCCTGCCCGTCCGTCAGCACGAACGTCAGGAAGCTGTGGTCGCCGTAGAGTTGGGCCGTCTGCGCCAGCTCGTGCTGCGACTTGAGCGTGGCGGCGAGCAGGGCCGTCATGCCGCCGGTGCGGTAGACCTCCTGGAGGGAGGGCATGCGCAGCACGTCCTTGTCGTAGACGACGCACTCCACCTGGTTCGAGAACACGTACACCGTGACCCGGGTCTCCTGGTCCAGCTCCTGCGAGCGGCGCGCCAGGTAGGCGATCTGCTGGTCGGCGACCTCGACGACCTTGCCGCTCAGGTGGGACATGGACGAACTGGCGTCCAGCACGAGCGCGACGTGGTTGATGTAGTTCTGGGTTCCGGACATGGCGAACTCCCCGTTTCCGTTCTCCGATTCGGTACTCCGATCCTCGCAGTCACCACTGACAATCGATCTTGGTCTGCGCCGCCCCGGCCCTCGCCGCGGGGCGGCGCCGGCGGTTCACCCAAGGGCCACCTGAGCAACCTCATGGCATCACCGGGGCGCATCATGGCCCCCCTACGTTCCGTGACGCCCTCGTCCCGCGAGCGAAAGGCTTCGCATGCCCAGTCGGAAGAGCACCACGGTGGCTCTGGTCGGCGTACTCTCCTCGGCCGCCCTGGCCGCCGGCGCCCTGACCGTCCTCGCGCCCACCGCCTCGGCGGCGGGCACCACGTTCACCGCGACCGCGGACACCTACGTCGACGGCCAGAACCCGGCCACGAACTACGGCGCCTCGCAGCAACTCGGCGTCGACAACAGCCCGGTCAAGCAGATGCTGCTGAAGTTCGACGTCTCCGGCGTCACGCAGCCGGTGACCCGGGCGACCCTCCGGGTCCACGTCGACGACGTGGCGGGCGCCGAGAGCAGCAACGGCGGGACGTTCCGCGCGATGTCCGCCGCGGCGTGGTCCGAGACGTCGGTCACGTACGCCAACCGGCCGCCCGTCGACGGTGCCGTGCTGGGCTCCCTCGGGACGGTCTCCCGCAACACCTGGTACGAGGTCGACGTGACGTCGTACGTCAAGGGCAACGGCACGTTCGGCATCGGCGTCACGTCGACGAGCACCAACGGCGCGGACTACGACTCCCGCGAGACCGGCGCCACCGCACCGCAGTTGGTGATCGAGACGGGCAGCGGGCCCACGCCGACCCCGACCCCGACGCCCACCGACACCACGCCGCCGACCGGTGACCCGGTGCTGGTGGGCGCCGGCGACATCGCCACCGCGGGCTCCGGCGACACCGCGACGGCGAAGCTGCTCGAGGGCATCCCCGGCACGGTGTTCACGGTCGGCGACAACGCCTACCCGGACGGCACCGCCTCGGACTTCACCACGTACTACGAGCCGACGTGGGGCCGCCACAAGGCCCGTACCCGCCCGGCGCCGGGCAACCACGACTACCACACCTCCGGCGCCTCCGGTTACTACGGCTACTTCGGGTCCAACGCGGGTCCGTCGGGCCGCGGCTACTACTCCTACGACCTCGGCAACTGGCACGTCGTCGCGCTCAACTCCGAGACGGGCATGGCCGTGGGGTCCGCGCAGGAGCAGTGGCTGCGCGCCGACCTGGCGGCGAGCACCAAGCCGTGCACCGTGGCCTACTGGCACAAGCCGCGCTGGACGTCCAGCTCCAGCCACGCCGGTGACCCCTCGACGGGCCCGCTCGTGCAGGCGCTGTACGACAACGGTGCCGAGGTCATCCTGACCGGCCACAACCACCAGTACGAGCGGTTCGCCCCGCAGAACCCGAGCGGCCAGCTCGACACCGGGCGCGGTCTGCGGCAGTTCGTCGCCGGCATGGGCGGCGCCGACCTGTACGGCTTCGGCACCATCCAGCCGAACAGCGAGGCCCGCAACAACAACACCTTCGGCGTGCTGAAGCTGACCCTGCACGCCAACGGCTACGACTGGCAGTTCGTCCCCGAGGCGGGCAAGACCTACAACGACAGCGGCACGGGCACCTGCCACTGATCACGCCCGCCCGGGCCGTGCCCCGCCCGCCCGTCGTCTTCGGGCGGGCGGCGTACGGCCCCTCCCGAACGGAGGTCGCCACCCCGTGTATCTCTCGACGATCGGCAGGACGGAGCTGCCGGCCGACGCCCCGGGTCCGGGCCGGCGCGGCCGCTGGACCATGGTCGGGGGCAATGTCCTCGCGCTCGGCACCGTCAGCCTGATCACCGACGTCTCCGCGGAGATGGTCACCGCGGTCCTGCCGCTGTACCTGGTCCTCGGCCTGCAGCTCACCCCGGCCGCGTACGGGGTCCTCGACGGGCTCAACACCGGGGCCACGGCCCTGCTCAGGCTCGTCGGCGGGTACGTCGCCGACCGGGTCAGCCGGCGCAAGGCCGTCGCCGGGACCGGGTACGGGCTCTCGGCGCTGGCCAAGCTCGGCCTGGTGGCCGTCGGCGGCTCGGCGTCGTCGATCGGCCTGGTCCTCGCCGCCGACCGGGCGGGCAAGGGTCTGCGCACCGCTCCGCGGGACGCGCTCATCACCCTGTCCACGCCCGAGCACGCCCTCGGCCGGGCCTTCGGCGTCCACCGGGCCATGGACAGCATCGGCGCCTTCGCCGGTCCGCTGGTGGCCATGGGCGTCCTGACGGCGGCCGCCCAGTCGTTCGACGCCGTCTTCGTCACCAGCTTCTGCATCGCCGCCCTGGGCGTGCTGGTCCTCGTCCTCTTCGTACGGGACCACCGGGCGGCCCGGCCACCGGCGGGCACCGTCTCGCCGCGCGCCGTCGGCGGGCTGCTGCGGGCCCGGCCGGTCCGGCGCCTGGTGGCCGCGGCGTGCCTGCTCGGCCTCGCCACCATCGGCGACGGCTTCGTGTACCTGCTGCTGCAGCGGCGCGAGTCGCTGTCCGTCGGCTGGTTCCCGCTGCTGGCCGTGGGCACCAGCCTCTCCTACCTCCTGCTCGCGGCCCCCCTGGGCGCCCTCGCCGACCGGGTCGGACGGCTGCCGGTGATGCTGGGCGGCTACGGCGCGCTGGCGCTCGTCTACCTGCTGCTGCACGGCCCCCTCGACGGCCCGCCGCTCCTCGTCCTGGCCGTCGGCCTCAACGGCGCCTTCTACGCCGCCACGGAGGGCGTGCTGATGGCACTCGCCGGGCCGGTCCTGCCGGAACGGCTGCGGACGACCGGCATCGCGCTGGTCCAGAGCGGCCAGGCACTGGCCTACCTCGGCTCCTCGGTGGTCTTCGGACTGGCGTGGCACGCATGGGGCCCGGCGGCGGCGAGCCGGGGCGCCGCGGTGGGCGTGGTCGTGGCCGGGGCGGTGACGGCGTTCCTGCTCGCACCCCGCACCGGCCCCGGGCCGGCCTCTCGACCCGACCCGGACGAAAGGACCCGTGCCACCTCATGAACGGCCCCGACCAGCGCGTCAGGATCCTCGTCACGGCGATCGCCGCCGTCCTGCTCGCGGCCCTGGCGACCACCACCGTCGTCGTCGCCCGCCAGCGGGCGCAGTCCGCCCCCGGCGACGCCCCCGCCGCGGCCGCCGCGACCTCCCCCGGCGCCGGGCGTCCGGGCGGGGCGGGGCTGCGGGTGCTGAGCAACGGACTGCTGTCCACGGTCCCGCTGGCCGACCCCGCCGGCCCGCGCACCGTCACCTCGCGGCACTGCGACCGCGCCTACACCGCGGGCGGCACCACCGCCTGCCTCACCCCCGCCGGAGCGCTCAGCGCTCCCCGGCTGCTGGTCCTCGACGCGGACCTGCGGGTGCGGCGCAGCCTGTCCCTGAGCGGGCTGCCGAACCGGACCCGGGTCTCCCCGGACGGCCGCATGGTCGGCTGGACGCTGTTCGTGGGCGGCGACTCGTACGCCGGCGGGGGCTTCTCCACGCGTACGGGGATCCTTGACACGCGCACCGGGAAGGTCATCGGCTCCTTGGAGGAGTTCGCGCTCTTCCGGGGCGGGCGCCGCCACCGCGCCGCGGACGTCAACGTCTGGGGCGTGACGTTCGCCGCCGACTCCGACCGGTTCTACGCGACGGTCTCCAGCGGGGGGATCCGCTCGCTGGCCGTGGGGGACCTCGCACGCCGGACCCTGCGCACGCTGGCGGACAACGTGGAGTGCCCCTCGCTCTCGCCCGACGGGACCCGGATCGCCTTCAAGCAGGCCGTCGACGCGGACCCCCGCAAGGGCTGGCGCCTGTCCGTCCTCGACCTCGCCACCCTGCGCCGCACGGAGTCGGCCGAGACCCGGTCGGTCGACGACCAGGCGGCCTGGCTGGACGACCGCACCCTCGCGTACGGCCTGCAGCGCGGCGACGGCACCAACGACGTGTGGACGGTCCCGGCGGACGGCGGCGGAAGGCCCCGCGTCCTCGTGCAGGGCGCCAACTCCCCCGCGGTGCTGCCGGCGGCGCGCTGACACCGGGACGTGCCGGGGCGCGGGTCGGCGCGCCCCGCCCCGGCCGTCCCCCCTTGCGAGCATCACCCCCGGTGAGGGCCCACCACGGCCTCAAAAATACCCCCGGGGGTATTTGTGCTACCGTCGAGGGCATACCCCGGGGGGTAATTTCTCGCTGAAGGGAGTGTGTCGTGTTCTTCGTCGACACGATCGAGGTGTCAGGGCTCGGCAACCGGAGCTACCTGGCCGGTGGAGAGCGCACGGCGATCGCCGTGGACCCGCCGCGCGACGTGGACCTGCTGGTCGCGGCGGCGGCCCGACGCGGGGTGCGGATCACGCACGTGGTGGAGACCCACGTGCACAACGACTACGTGACCGGCGGCCCGGAGCTCGCCCGGATCACCGGCGCCGCGTACCTGGTGCCGGCCGCCGCCCGCGTCTCCTTCCGGCGCGTGCCGGTGCACGACCAGGACCGGGTCGAGGTCGACGCCGGTGCGGGCCTGACGCTGCGCGCGCTGGCCACCCCCGGCCACACCCCGCACCACACCTCGTACGTGCTGGAGGAGCACGGCACCGCCGTCGCGGCGTTCACCGGCGGCTCCCTGCTGATCGGCACCGTGGGGCGTCCCGACCTCGTCGAACCGCGACTGACCGAGCGGCTGGCCCGGGCCCAGCACGCCTCCGCGCACCGACTGGCCGCCGAGCTGCCGGAGGAGACCGCGGTCCTGCCCACGCACGGGTTCGGCAGCTTCTGCTCGTCCGCGCAGGCGGCGGGCGGCGCCACGACCATCGGCAAGGAGAAGGCGTCCAACGACGCGCTCACCCGGGACGTGGACGGCTTCGTCGCCGCACTGCTGGCAGGGCTGGACGACGTCCCCGCCTACTACGCGCACATGGGACCGGCCAACGCCGCCGGGCCCGCGCCGGTCGACCTGACCCCGCCCACCATTGCGGACGCCGACGAGATAGCCGCCCGGCTGGCCGCCGGGGAGTGGGTGGTGGACCTGCGCAACCGTGTCGCGTTCGCCGCGGGACACGTCTCCGGCTCCTTCAACTTCGAGGCCGAGGGGCAGCTCGCCACCTACCTGGCCTGGCTGATCCCGTGGGGCAGGCCGGTGACGCTGCTCGCCGAGTCGGCCGAGCAGCTCGCCACCGCCCAGCGCGAACTGGTCCGGGTCGGCATCGACCGCCCGGCGGCAGCGGCCACCGGCACACCCTCCGACTGGCTGCGCGAGGGCGAGGCGCCGCGGTCCTTCCCGCGCGCGACCTTCGCCGACCTCGCCGACCGGCGCCGGGGCCGGGACGTCGTCGTGCTCGACGTCCGCCGGGACGCGGAGCGCGGCGACGGCCACGTCGAGGGGTCCCTCCACGTCCCGGTGCACCTCCTGCACCAGCGCCTCGACGAGGTGCCGGACGGCGAGGTGTGGGTGCACTGCGCGGGCGGGATGCGCGCCGCGATCGCCGCCTCCCTCCTGGACGCCGCCGGCCGGCACGTCCTCGCGGTGGACGACGCCTTCGACGCCGCCGAGCGGGCCGGACTGGTCGTGCGACGGCCCTGACGGCCGTGTGGCCGCACGGCCGTGGCCGTCAGCGGCCTTCCGTACCCCTGCGCACCCTGCGTACCCCTGCGCACCCCTGCGCACCACGAGTGGGAATCCGACATGAACATCTTCAGGCGAAGCCCGGGCGGCCCGGGCCGCGTGACCGTCCACGAGGCGGCCGCGCGCACCGTCGTGGACGCGACCGGCGGGCAGGGTGCGGTCGCATGAGCACGCTCGTCCTCGCCCTGGTCTCCGGGGCCGTGATCGGCCTGGCGCTGGGGGCGCTCGGCGGCGGCGGCAGCGTGCTGGCCGTCCCCGCCCTGATCTACCTGCTCGGCTTCACCCCGGTCGCGGCCACCACGGCGAGCCTGGCCGTCGTCGCCGTCACCTCGGCCGTCGCGCTGGTCGCGCACGCCCGCGACGGACACGTGCGCTGGCGCACGGGGCTGCTGTTCGCGGCGGCCGGCCTCGGACCCGCGGTGCTGGGCGGCGCGCTCGCCCCCCGCATCCCCGGGGCCGTCCTCACGGCGTGCTTCGCCCTGGTGGCGGCCGCGGCGGCGGCCCGCATGCTGCGGACGGCGCCCCGTGCCGGAGCCGTCGTCCCGGTACGGCCGGGACGGGCCGCGGCCGCAGGCGCCGGGCTCGGCGCGGTCACCGGCGTCCTCGGCGTCGGGGGCGGCTTCCTCGCCGTGCCCGCGCTGGTGGGCGTACTCGGCGTACGGATGCGCAGCGCGGTGGCCACCAGCCTGCTGGTCATCACCGTCAACTCGGTGGCCGCGCTGGCGACCCGGGCGGGGACGGCACCGGGGCTGGACTGGACCGTCATCGCGCCCTTCGCCGGGGCGGCGGTGCTCGGGGCCTGGGACGGGAAGCGGCTGGCCGCCAGGATCTCCGGTCCGGCCCTGCAACGGACCTTCGCGCTGGTGCTGCTGTCCGTGGCCGCGTCCATGCTGGTCGACGCGGCGTCGTGAGGTCGTCGCCGCCGGCTCAGGCCAGCGACAGGAACAGCCTCTCCAGCCGGGCGCGCATCGCCTGCGGGTCCTCCCCGTCCAGGCGCCCGGAGCGCGCGTCCACCACGCACTGCTGGAGGCCCGTCGCGATGATCGCGAACCCGGCCCGGTCGAGCGCCCGGGAAGCGGCGGCGAGCTGGGTGACGACGTCCTCGCAGTCACGCCCCTCCTCGATCATCCGGATCACGCCGGCGATCTGACCCTGCGCGCGCCGCAGCCGGTTCAGCACGGCCTTCAGGTCCGCACCCTCGAGCTCCAGTTCCACCATCACTCCTCTGAAACACCCCCGGGGATAAATACCCCCAGGGGTACTGTACGTCCCGGTTCGGGGCGACGTCGACCACGAAGGATCACCTCTGCCATGACCACGCCCGCCCCCTCCTCCTCCCCTTCCTCGTCCCCTTCCCCCGCGCCCGCCGTCCTGGACGTCGCCCAGGCCCGGGCGAGTCTGGACGAGCTCGTCGTCGTCGACGTGCGCACGCCCTCCGAGTACGCCGCCGGCCACCTGCCCGGCGCGCTCAACGTCCCCGTCGACCGGATCCGGCGCGCCCTGCCGGACGTACGGCGTGCCGCAGAACGCTCGCGCGTCCTCGTCGTGTGCGCGTCCGGAGCCCGCTCCGCGCGGGCCTGCGCGCTGCTGGCCGAGCACGGCGTGGCCGCCGCGACGCTCGACGGCGGCACCGGGGCGTGGGCCGCCGCGGGCCACGACCTGCACCGTCCCGCGGCCTGCGACACCCGTGCCGGCTGGAGCATGGAACGCCAGGTCCGCTTCACGGCCGGCGTCCTGATGCTCCTGGGGCTCGTACTCGGCCTGCTCGTCCACCCGCTCCTGCTGCTCCTTCCGGCGGGGACGGCCGGCGGCCTGGTCCTCTCCGCGCTGACCGGCACCTGCGGCATGGCGGCCCTCCTCGGCCGGCTGCCCCACAACCGCCCCCGCGCGACAGACCTGGACGCCGCCCTCGCCGCCCTGCGCGGCCGGTGATCGATATGTCGACGATATGCGCCGGCTCGTAGCATCGGGGGCATGCGCGTGCTGATCGTCGAGGACGAGCCCCTGCTGGCGGAGGCCGTCCGCGACGGCCTCCGCCTGGAAGCGATCGCGGCGGACATCGCCGGTGACGGCGACACCGCACTGGAACTGCTCGGCACCAACGCCTACGACATCGCGGTCCTCGACCGCGACGTCCCCGGACCGTCCGGTGACGAGATCGCCACGCGCATCGTCGCCTCCGGCAGCGGCATGCCGATCATCATGCTCACCGCGGCCGACCGTCTCGACGACAAGGCCTCCGGGTTCGAGCTCGGCGCCGACGACTACCTCACCAAGCCGTTCGAGATGCAGGAGCTCGTGCTCCGGCTCAGGGCGCTCGACCGCCGGCGCGCCCACAGCAGGCCGCCCGTGCGGGAGATCGCGGGCCTGCGGCTGGACCCGTTCCGCCGGGAGGTGTACCGGGACGACCGGTACGTCGCGCTGACCAGGAAGCAGTTCGCGGTGCTCGAGGTCCTGGTCGGCGCCGACGGCGGCGTCGTCAGCGCCGAGGAGCTCCTGGAACGCGCGTGGGACGCGAACGCCGATCCGTTCACCAACGCCGTCCGCATCACCCTCTCGGCACTGCGCAAACGGCTCGGCGAGGTGCGGCCATCAGGAGCGGGCCCCGCACGACGTACGCGGCGCCCGCCGTGCCGAGTACCGCCAGGACGAGCAGCAGGGCCCCGCGCGTACGGCGGGCCGGCCCCGAGGCTGGTGCGTCGTGTTCCATGCGGTCAGTGAAGCCGACGGCCCGGTGCGGTGGCGTATGCGCTTTTCGATACGCCCGCGATACGCGGCGGCGGTCGGAACTCCGGCCCGTCGCGCCTTCGCGTCACATCGTCCCGGGCAGGGGGATGCTGCGGGCCGGCCGCACACTGGGGGCGGTCGGCGGGGGGAGCTCCAGCAGGCCCTTGTCCGCGGAGGCGGCCGGGTCGCCCGTTCCCACCGGGGTCGTGGTCATCGGCCGGGCGGCGGCGCAGCGCTGCTTCTCCGCCTCGGCCATGGGACCCGTGCGTTGGAAGATCCGGTCCGGCACGGCGCGGGAGGGTGCGTCGACCACGGCGTGCAGCCGGTAGTCGTCCTTCGCGCTGACGAACCACCCCTCGACGCGCTCCCTGCTGGGCTGGATCTCCACCCAGCTGACCTCACCTGGCTGGATCCGCTCCACGACCGTCCGCTGGTCGCTGCTGAACCACTGGAACGGGCGCTGCCAGGCGGTCTCGTAGGCCAGGGCGAACTGGGCCGCCATCGGGCGGTCCTTGAGCCGCTTCCGGTCCTCCGTCCGGTCCCCGGTGGTGGGGAGCCGGGCCACCTCGTCGAGGCGGAGGTTGGCCGCGGCGTAGGTCTGGGAGATGCTGTCGTGCCCGCGTTCCACGTAGGAGAGGGTGCGGCTGTGGTCCAGCGGGTTGCGGGTGCAGTTGACGAACGCCTCGCCGACCACCCGGGACGTGTCGTAGTACCGGAAGGAGCCGCGCGGGTCGGGCCGGAAGGTGCACGCGTTCTCGCCGTTGCACGCGGCGGCGGCGTTGTGCAGCCAGTCCTCGCGTTCGTTGTCCCGGTACGCCTCGGCGGTGCCGAGGGCGTACTTGTCGACGGTCCTGTCCGCGGGGAGCGGCTCCTCCACGGCCCGGACCCGGGTGACCATGGGCGAGCAGGGCACCTGGGCACGGGTGTCGGTGACCTTCGAGGTGAAGGTGAGGAGCGGCTCGTTCTCGTCGGCGGTGAACGTGTACGTGCGCGGCGTCCAACGGCCCGGCCCCGGCCTGCCCTTCGTGCGGTCCGGGTCGGGGGCCGTCGTCATCTCCCGGACCCGGCCGCCGCTGCCGTGCACCGTGTACGGCTGGCCGGAGGCGACGTCTTCGGGGGCGCATTCCTTGGCGACGGCGGGGCTGTCCTCGTAGCTGACGGTGACCTTGGAACCGGTGCGCACCCCGCGCAGGCGCTGCCGGAGGGTGTTGCCGGCCTTGGAGAGGCCGACGCCGTTCGCGCCGTCGGTGCGGCCCGAAGCGGCGGGTGAGAAGCGCTGGTTGAGGCCGGTCCAGTGGCTCAGGGTGACGGTGGACTGGTCGCCCTTGATGGCGGGCTCGGCGAAGTCCCCGTTCAGGACGGGGACGTCGTTGCGGGCGGCGGCCGCGGCCGCGGCCGTCCCGGCGCGGTCGTCCGCGCGCGTCGGGGCGCGGTCGTCCGCGCCCGCGGGGTCGGCCGCGAGCAGCGAGGGGAGCAGGAGGCCCGCGGCGGCCAGGGTGCGCAGGGCGGGGCGGAGGGCGGGGCGGGCGGTGGGGCGGGCGGCCGTACGGAGGGGGCGTGGCATGGCGGGGGACTCCTCAGCGGGGCGGGCGCCCGTCGTGGTCGGCACGGGCGTTGTCCTCGTCGGCGGCGGTGTCGCCGCCGGGGCGCTTGCGTCCGCAGAGGCCGTCGGGAACGGCGTACGTCTGGGCGACGAACCGGCTCGCGTTGACCATGGAGGGGCTGTCCACCGCCACGTCGGTGATCTTCTTGCCCTGGTCGGTGACCAGGCTGCCGGTGACCCGCCGCATCGCCGCGCTCGCGCCGAAGACGAGCATGTCGTAGGGCTTGACGGTGGTGCGGTAGGTGGTGGTCTCGGTGTTCTCCGTGGTCCAGGCGCGGGAGTACGTGGCCTTGTAGGCCGTCTCGAAGGCCTGCTGGACGCTGGTGGAGCCGGATTCGCGCGAGCCGCTGGAGACGGTGTTCTTGGTGCCGTTCTCGGAGGTGGGCCCGGTGTTGAGGTAGGGGGTCCTGTGGCTGTTGGCCGATTCGTCGGCGACGCCGGCGGTGACCTCGCCGGTCGCGGTGACGGTGCCTTCGGCCGTGGTCCTGCCGGAGATCTCTCCGCCGATGTTGTCGGAGCTGCTGGTGCGCAGGGTGACGGTGCGGTCGACGGTCATCGGGTCGGTGGTGCAGTTGACGACCGCGTTGCCCAGCGAGGTGACGGCGGTGGCGTACTCGCGGGTGCGGGCCGGGTCGATGCGGAAGGTGCAGGCGCCGCGTCGGCTCCCGCAGTACTGCAGGACCTCCTCGACCCGCACCTCGCGGTCGTCCGCGCTCAGGCCCCTGGCCACCGGTACGGCCGCCGGGCCCGGCCGCGCACCCGCGTCGGCGGCGGCCGGGCCGGCGGGTGGTACGGCCAGGCCGAGGACGAGCGCGGGCAGGAGCAGACGAGTGCGGCGAAGGACGGGGCGGTTCATGGGGAGCTCGCCTTCTGTGGTGGTGCGGGTGCCGCTTCGGATGCGAGGAGCGAGCAGACCTGCGAGGCGGGGAAGGGCGCTTGGCCTGCCTCCGCGGCGCCGCCCGGCAGGGAGGCGGGGTAGTTCCGGCAGACGGTGGAGGACGCGTCGGCGCCGTTGTCGGACGGCTCGGGTCGGAAGGAGGTGATGGTGTCGGCCATGCCCTTGATCCCGCTCTCCTCGCGTTCGCCCGTGCCGGACAGCTTCTCCATGCAGGCGGCGGAACCCGGTGGGCACTGCGCGATCCCGTCGCCGACCGCCTTGATCCCCTTGGAGGTCGCTTCCGCGGCGGTCCGGTTCTTCTCCTGCCGTGCCGCGATCTGCTGGGCCGCCTCGGTGTTGATCTCGACGTCGCTCCTGCCCTTGGTGCCGGCGCGGTCGCACACCGAGCGGGGTACGGGGAACGTGTCGGCCATGAAGGTGCTGTTGTTGACGCTGGAGGGACCGTCGACGACGACCTTGCGGGCGCTGAGGCCGGTGCCGGTGGTGAGGGTGCCGGCGATGCGCTGCATGGCGGCGCTGGCGCCGAAGGCGAGGGCCTCGCCGGGGCGGACGGTGGTGGTGTAGGTCGTCGTCTCGCTCTGGTCGGTGGTCCAACTGCGCTGGTAGGCGAGCTTGAACGCGCCTTCGAAGGCCGCCTTGACGCCGACGGAACCGCCCACCTTGCCGCTGCCGTTGACCCCGGCCTCGGCACCGACCGTGGCGGTGGGGCCCTGCTGCTTGTTCGGCGTGGTGAATTCTCCGGTGCCCTTCGCGGTCACGCCCGCGGTGACCTCGCCCGAGGCGCTGATCTGGCCCTCGACGGCGATCTTGCCGGTGATGTCGCCGCCGAGGTTGTCGGTGCTGCTGGTGCGCAGCACGATCTGGCGTGCCACCGTGACCGGGTCCCGGGTGCAGTTGACCACCGCGTTGCCGAAGGACTTGACGGCGCTGTAGTACTCGCCGGACGCGAGCCGGTCGATCGTGAAGCGGCAGCCTCCGGGGTGGGCGGCGCAGTACTGGCGGACCCGGTCCGCCGACGGCAGCGGCTTGTCGCCGTCGAAGGCCTGCACGGCCGGGAGGACCGGGGCCTGCGGCGGCGGTTCGGCGGCCGCGGTGCCGGGCAGGCAGGCGGGCACGAGCGCCAGGAAGGTGGCGAGGGCCGCCGACCTCGGGGTGACGAGGCGGCGGGCGGGCGGCTCGGCAGGGGTCATGGCTGCATCAGCTCGCAGACGCCGGTGAACGCGGACGGGCCGCCGGGGGCGCCCAGTTCGGCGGGCAGCTCGGCTCCGAACGCCGCGCACGCTCCGTTCACCGCCCCGGTGGCGTTGTCGCGTGGTGCGGGTTCGAAGGCGTCGAGGCCCCCGCGGGTCTCCTTCATGCCCGCGTGCTCGTCCGTCCCCGCTCCGGTGAGGCCGGTCATGCACGTCTTCGACTCGGGCGGGCACTTGTCGATCTGCTCCCTGGTCTTGTCGATCTCCTTCTCGGCCTCGCCGCTGTCCTTGGTGACGCCCTTGCGGTCGGCCTCGACGGTGTCGCGTTCCGCCGGTGCCGCACTGCACGGCTTCGGTTCGCCGCCGGGGCAGGGCTCCTCGTCGTCGGCGGGCGCCGCGCGGGCGTGGGGTACGGGCGCCGGTGCCGCGGACGCCGGGGAGGCGGGTCCGTACGCGGCGGCCGCGGCGAGGACGGAGGCGAGGACGAGCAGGCTGCGGAACCGACGGGTGCAGGGGGGCATGACCGCTCCGGGTGACGGCGGGAGAGAGAAGGGGGTGAGGGGCGGGGCATCGACCTGGATGCACCCTCGACGTATGCATTCATCACCCTGTGTGTCAGGCGTCTAGCGGGGCACGGTCCTGCCTCACCCGATCGGCGGCTCGCGCCCGGGACCGGCCGGAACCGGTGCGTCCACAGCCGATCCGGGGGCGCAGACCGGCGCGCACCACCCCCCTCGGCCCGCCCGGGCCGCGACGCACGGAACCCGTTCGATTCGGCGCGGAGAACCGACGGACCGTGCGGGCGCGGCCGGCTCACCCCCGCGGCCGCGGCCAACCGGCCGGGGCACGGCGACACGCGCGGCGACGCGCCGCGGGGCACCCGCGTTCACCGCATCGGCGCAGGTCCGCGGTCGACCGCCGCAACCCGTACGGAGGGCGGGCGCTCGGGTGGCCTCGACGGATTCCGCCCGCACTCCGGATTCGTTCGGACGAGCTGCTGGTATCCCTGACTCGCGTGCCGGGGTCCCTCCGGCACCGCCCCGGGCGCCGAGCGCCCTCACACCTCCACGGCCGTCGAGCGCCCCGCGCCCGGCCGTGCCCCGGGCAGGCACGCCGGGACTCCTCGCCGCCGCGGCCCGTTCCCGCGTGCTCCCGCCCCCTCACCGAAGGAGACGCCGATGTCCCGTCCAACCCGACGCACTCCCGGCCCCCGTGCGCTGGCCACCGCCGCCGTGGCCGCCGTGGCCCTGGCCACGGTGCCGGCCACGGCCCCGTCCGCCGGCGCCAACGAGGGGAATCCGACCGTTCTGGCCTGGGGCGCGGGCCGGACCGGCCAGCTCGGCAACGGCACCCGGGCCGACAGCCTCTCGCCCGCCTCGGTGACCAGCCTCTTCCGGGGCGACGTGGACAAGATGTCGGCGGGGGGCACCGCCTCCTCCGACTCCTTCGTCCTCGCCCTGACGGACAAGACCGTCAAGGCGTGGGGGCACAACTCCTCCGGCCAGCTGGGCAACGGCGGACGCGCGAGCCAAGCCGTGCCCGCCACGGTCCCGGGCCTGACCGACATCAAGGACGTCGCCGCCGGCGGCTCCCACGCCCTCGCCCTCGACACCCGCGGCCAGGTCTACTCCTGGGGCAACAACGCCTACGGCCAGCTCGGCAACAACCGCACCGGCGACGGCCGCACCGTCGCCGACCGGGTCCAGCTGCCTCCCAGGGCCGCACAGATCTCCGCCGGCTGCGACTTCAGCCTGGCCCTCCTGGAGAACGGCGCCGTCTACGCCTGGGGCCGTGGCGTGCACGGCCAACTCGGCAACGGCAGCCGCGCCCTGAGCTCCGTACCCGTGAAGGTCCAGGGGCTGAGCGACATCGTGGAGATCGACGCCGGCTGCCACCACGCCCTGGCCCGCACCGCCGACAACACCGTCAAGTCCTGGGGGTACAACCTCTACGGCCAGCTGGGCGACTCGAGCACCACCTCCTCCACCGTGCCCGTCGACGTCGACTGGCTGGAGGGCGTCACCGAGATCGAGGCGGGGGCCGACCACAACTACGCCCGCACCAGTGACAGCAGGATCTGGGGCTGGGGCAGCAACCAGTACGGCCAGCTCCTCGAACCCGACGAGACCTTCGAGGCCGGCGCCTCGCGGACCAACCGCACCGCGCCCATCGAGATCCGCCGCCTGGAGGGCGTCCAGCACCTGGCGGCGGGCGCGCGCCACGGCATGGCCGTCACCGCCGACAAGGTCTTCACCTGGGGCGACAACGGCGAGGGGCAACTCGGCAACGGCACCACCACCGCCCGCTACGCGCCGGTCGACATCCTCGACGAGGGCTCCGCGATCAAGGACGTCACGGCCTCGCTCGGCGGCAACACGTCCTATGCGTACTGACGAGTACACCCCGCCACCGCACCCGGCACCCCGCCCCCACCCACCGAAAGGCCCCGGCATGCCCCTTGCCCGCACCGCCCCCGCCGTCACCCTCACCACCGCACTCACCCTGACGGCACTCGCCGCGTTCCCCTTCGCCGCACACGCCGACAGCAGCGACCCGTGGGTCCGCGGCTGGGGCAGCAACTCCGGCTGGCAGCTCGGCAACGGCACTGCCAGCAACATCCAGCAGCTCACCCCCACCGACGTCCAGGGCATCGCCCGGCAGGACGTGCAGGAACTGGCGGCGGGCGGAGCGGACGCAGCCGGCAGCGGCACCACCGCCACCCCCGCCACGGCCTTCGCGGTCGCCCTCCTCAAGGACGGCACCGTGATGTCCTGGGGATCCAACGGCTCCGGGCAGACGGGGAACGGCACCAACACGGTCCAGTACTCCCCGGCCGCGGTCGCCGGGCTCTGGGGCGTCAGCCAGGTCGCCGCCGGCGCCAACCACGCCCTCGCCGTGCGCAACGGCCGCGTACTGTCCTGGGGCGGCAACGCCGCCGGACAGCTCGGCAACGGCGTGGCGGCCGCCGACCCCACCGGGGTCCAGCGGACCCCGGTGTCGGTGCAGAGCCTGGACCGGGTCGTCGACGTCGGCGCCGGCTGCGACTTCAGCGTCGCCCTGCGCGACAACGGCACCGTCTGGGCGTGGGGTTCGGGAACCGACGGCCGCCTCGGTACCGGCGACGAGAAGTCCAGCAACACGCCCAAGCAGGTCAAGGACCTCGGCGACGTCGTCGCCATCTCCGTCGGCTGCGCCCACGTGCTGGCCCTCGGCGCGGACGGCACCGTCAAGTCCTGGGGCCGCAACAGCGACGGCCAACTGGGCAACGACAGCACCGAGAAGAGCCCGGTCCCCGTCACCGTCCAGTACCTCGACACGGTCGCGAAGGTGTCCGCGACCCCGTACGGCGGCTTCGCCGTCCTGGACGACGGCAGCGTGCGGGCCTGGGGCGACAACAGCGCCGGGCAGCTCGGGGACGGCACCACCGACGACCGCGTCACCGCGGTCCACGTCGACGGCGTCCGGGGCGTGCAGGAGATCGCCGGCGGCGTGGACCACACCCTCGCCGCACTCGACGACGGCTCCGTGATCGCCTGGGGCGCGAACGGCAACGGCCAACTCGGCAACGGCAGGACGTCCCCGTCGGCCGTCCCGGTCGTCGCCCTCCCGGCGGGCAGCGACATCGACCATGTCGCCACGACCACGCTGGGCAGGTCCAGCTTCGCGTACTGACCGAGGGGGGCGGACGCGCGATCCCGGCGGCGCCTCCGGTTCCTGAACGAACGGGAGGCGGTGAGACGGACGGACCGTACGCCCTCAGCCCTCGGCGCCCCACGGGGGCGTGGGCTCGCCGTCCGGGTCCAGCCCGGACGGCCACCGGCGAACGAGGCGGAAGTGGAGGGCCTGGCCGGCGTCCGCCGCTTCCCGGTAGAGGGCGGCGGCCGACCGCTCGTCCCCCCGTTCCTCGTACCGGCGCCCCAGGACGCGCAGCGCGTCGACGCTGCCGGCGTCCGCCGCCTCCCGGTACAGGCCTTCCACGTCCTCGTGGCACCCGTCCCGGTCCCGTGACACCGCGAGACCCATCAGGGCGTCGCCGTCCCCGAGCGCGGCGGCTTCGCGGTAGAGCGGTTCGGTATCGCTGCTGACGCCGTCCCTGTCCCGCCAGCGCGCCAGTTCGTGCAGGGGGTGGCGCCTGTTGACGTCCGTGTGGACGGCCTGGCGGGCGGCCGCCTCGGCGCCCGGTCGGTCGCCGTTCTCGTCCCGCCACCGGACCAGCTCCAGCAGGGCGTACGGATGGCCGGCGTCGGCGGCCTCCTGGAAGAGGCGCTCCGCGCCCGCCCCGTCACCGGCCTTCGCGCGCAGGACCGCCAGGTCGCGCAGCGCCCCGGGACGACCGTCACCGGCCGCCCGCCGCGCGAGGGCCTCCGCGTCTTCGGGGCGGCCCGCGCGCTCCCGCAGGACGACCAGGGCCCGCGTCGCCTTGGGATGGCCGGCGGCCTCCGCCTGCCGGAACAGGGAGTCGGTGGCGGCGACGTCACCCGTCGCCGCGCGTCGCACCGCCAGGTCGAACAGGGCCTGCACGCGGCCGCCGTCGGCCGCCCGCCGTGCCAGGGCCTCGGCCTCCGCGCGGTCGCCGGCCTCCTCCCGCAGCAGGGCCAGGAGGTGAAGGGCACGGACGGAGCCGGCGCCGGCCGCGTGGCGGTAGAGCTCCTCCGCGGCCGCCGCGTCCCCCGCCTCCCCGCTCCGCGAGGCCAGGTCGCACAGCGGCCCGGGAGATCCGGCGTCGGCCAGCGCCCGGGCCAACGCCACCGCCTTCGTCCGGTCCCCGCTCCGCTCCCGCTGCTCCGTCAGGTGCCGCAGGGCCGCGGTGTGCCCGGCCCGCGCCGCCTCGCGCGCGAGACGCTCCGCACCCTCCGGGTCCCCGGCGCCCTCCCGCAGCAGCGCCAGATCGCCCAGCGCCTCGAGGTGCCCGCCCTCCGCCGCCTTCCGGAAGAGTTCCGCGGCCTCGGCCAACTGCCCCTCCTCGGCCCGCCAGATCGCCTTCGTGCGGAGGGTCACGGGCCCCCACGCGGCGGCGTCCCGGGCGAAGGCCGCCACGGCCTCGGGATCACGCGGGTCCGGGCGCTCCCACACGAGGTCCATCAGGTCGTCGAGGCGGTCCTCCACCGTCGTCCCCTGCCGCGGAGGCGCGGGAGGCCCGCCCCGTTCGACGGTGTCCGCCCGGCGGGACAGGTGGTGGGCCCACCGGAGACGGTGCCGGGCCGTCGCCTGCGCGGCCAGGACGCGGAGGTCGTCGACGTGCGTGAGGTGCGCGTGGGCGGCGCTCCAGAACGACTCGGGGGGACAGAGCCGGCGCCGGGCGCCGCGTCCGTACTGCTCGAGGTAGTCGGCGAGTCGCAACATCCGCCCCGAACCGTCCACTTCACCGGCAGCAGACCCTGACGCCCCGCCAGGCAGGCGCCGGGCGGGCCGGGTTCGGGCCGGACGCAGCGGAGCCTGCTTGCCGTGGACCGGCTGGGCCAGCTCGGCCAGCGCCGCCCGCTCCCAGTCGGCCGTGCACTGGAGGCCGTCGTAGTCCTCCTGGCCGACGTAGTCGACGGCGGCGTCGGTCAGGAAGTCCTCGGACAGGTGGAGCCCCACACCCAGGCGGCGCGCGTCCACGGCCGCTTCGAGCAGCGCCCGGGCGCCGGGACTCGCCGTCAGGTAGCGGTGCAGGAGCAGCGGGGCTCCCGCCAGGTCCTGGGCCACCCGCCCGCTCGCCCCCGTCCGGCCGAGCGCGTCGGCGAGCAGCCGGTCGCCCGCCTTCGCGCGTACGGTCGCCTCCCGGAGCGCCTTCGCGTCGAACGTCTCCGCCACGGTGACGATCCGGCCCGCCAGGAGCTCCCGCGCGCGGCTGTGGGGGTCCGGGGCGCCGGGGGCGGGCGGGGCCGTGTACCTGCGCGCGTACTCGGGCCACATGGTCCCCAGTACGAGGACCGGGCCGCGGTCCCCGGCAGTGAGGAGCGCGTGGAGGGCGGCCGCGATCCGCTCCCCCTGGCGGGCGTCGCCCAGGTAGTGCTGGGCCTCGTTCAGCCACACGACGGTGCGCGGGCCGACGCGGGCGAGGTCCTCGCGGGCGGCCTCCACCCGTGACGGGTTGGAGGGGTGCCACAGCCGCCACCCCTGCGCCGCCAACGGCTGCACGGCTTCCCAGCACGCCCGCGTCTTGCCCGTCGAGGACGACCCGACGAGCACCACCATCTGGCGGTGACCCGCGCCGGCCGCCGCGACCGCGTCGACGAGTGCCCGGTCGTGCTCCCGCGACACGTATCCCGAGAGCGGCGGAACGGGCGTGTGGCCCACCCCGGGTCCGGCGGGATGGACCTCCAGGTGATGCGGGTCCCAGTCCCCGATCGGCTTGCCGAGGGGCCCGGTCTCCCCCGGCACCTCGGGAGCCGCGGTCACCAGCCGGCGCAGGCCCAGCAGTTCGGCACTCGGCAGGCCGAGCGCGTCGGCGAGGGCCGCGACGGTGCCGGCCGAGGGCACCGCGGCCCGGACGTTGAAGGCTTCCTGCACCGTCGTGCGCCCCAGTGCGGCCCGGGCGGCGAGCTGGGTCTTGGTCAGACCGGCCAGGGCGAGGCCGTCACCCAGCCGCCTGCGCAGCTCGGCGAGCGCCGCGTCGCGCTCCCGGCGTCCACCGTCCACGTGCCCGGCCCTCTCGCCCCGCGTGTTCGTAGGTGTTCATCATCCCCCGTCCGAACCACGGCGAACACGGCTTCCCCGACGCTCGGTCGTGCCCCTGGCCGGTCAACCGCATGGAGTCGTCGTGCCCGCTCCCGTACTCGTCCTGATCGTCACCGCGCTGGTCCTGCTGTTCGCCCTGCTGGCCGCGGCCGGCGCCGGCAAGCTCGCGCGTCTCGACGGCGCGTCCTACGCCACCGCCCTGGCGCGGGCCGCCGTGACGTTCGCCGCGGTGCTGACGCTCGCGGCCGCCGTCACCTCCGCCCTGGCCGCGGTGGTGTGACGGTCCTCGTCCCGGCCACCCGGGCCACGGCGGCCAGGGCCGCGCGGGCCCGCCTGCGGAGTCGGGACGGGCCCAGGAACGGTGCCCGGACGACGCACAGCGCGAAGACGAGCTGGCCGATCACGGGGATGAGCAGGATCGGCGGGAAGAAGAGCAGGAACCACAGGGGCAGCAGCAGGAGGGCGGCAAGCGGACCCCGGAAGGCGGCGCCGGTCCGGGTGTTGGCCAGCCCGTAGAGGAAGCTGATGAGGACGGACGGGACACCGATCAGCGTGAAGAAGCCCAACCAGTCCCGCGCGTCCTCCCCGAGGCTGATGCCGTCCGGCAGCGAGCCCGCCACGGCCGCCCACGTGAGCGCGAAGACGAGGGCGTAACGGGCGGCCAGATCGACCAGCCGCAGCCCGATGACGCCCAGGTTCCGCCACGGCGTGCCCTCTTCCACGGCCCGTCCCCCTCGAGATGTGCCCCGTTCGACGGCACACCGGAGCGGCGGCCGCCGCACCCATCCTGACAGATTTATTGAACGCGTTCAATAAATCATCGACGCCCAGCAGCATCCTCCGGCGCGTAGACTTGCAGAGTTATGCAATTTGCTAGTTCTAAGAACACCGCGGACAGTCGGCGCCCGAAGGCCGCCGGGCCGGATCGCGAGAGGTGGAAGGAGAAGGGGGTCGCCCTCCGCGCCCTCTTCTACGTCTTCGGCACGCACGTGTTCGCCGGATTCGTGTACCTGCTGTTCTACCTGGGCCAGCACGCCCACAAGTGACCGCGACTCCGGAAAGGACACCGCATGACGTCGAAGGCGGCGGCCGCGGCGGCCGCGGGTGATCTGCGCCGGCCCGCCGGGCGACTGACGAGCGAGGAGGCCTGGAGCCTGCTCGCGGGCACCGGCGTCGGGCGGCTGGTGTTCTCCCGGCAGGCGCTGCCGGCCGTCCGACTCGTCGCCCACGTGGTGACGCAGGACGGGGCCCTGGTGATCCGGGTCCGGGACGAGGCGGTGCTGGGCCGGGGCGGGGTGGAGGCGGTGGTCGCGTACGAGGCGGACCACGTCAGCTCCCGTGCCCGCGCCGGGTGGAGCGTGGTGGTCACCGGCGTCGCCGCACGGGAGGACGATGCCGACCGGGCCGCCCGCTACCGGGGGCTGCTGCCGCTGTGGGACGACGGCGGGGGCGAGGACGCCATCCTGCGCATCACCCCATCGATGATCACGGGCCGGCGCCTGGGCCCCGACGGGCCCCGGGAGCGGTCCGCCCCGGGCTGCCGGAGGGCGGGAGCGGAAAGGGAGCGGCCGTCCCCCGGTGTCAGAAGCGCCGGGTGAACCCGCGCCACGGGGGACGGCCGCCGTTTCAGGGGCGCGCCGACCGGTGGGGTCGGGTGGCTCGCAGGTCGGCCAGGAGCTCGGCCTGGCCCTGGAGGACCCCGGAGAGGATCCCGCGGGCGACGCGGAGGAGCTCGGCGACGTCGGGGCTGGTGAGCCGGTAGTAGACGTTGGAGCCTTCGCGGCGCGTGGCGACGAGGTTGGCCTTGCGGAGCACGGCGAGCTGTTGGGACAGCGAGGCGGCCTCGATGCCGACCTCGGGCAGCAGTTCGGCCACCGCGTGCTCGCGTTCGCTGAGGAGCTCGAGCACGCGGATGCGCGCCGGGTGGCCCAGGGTTTTGAAGAACTCGGCCTTGAGCTGGTAGAGCGGTGTGCTCACCTGCGCGTTCCCGCTGCCGCCGCCGTCATCCGTGCTCTTGTGTGTGCGCGGCACCTCGTCCACCCGAACTCCTCGTGTGGGATCCCGCGAGCGGGGCCCCGGCCAACGTCTGCGACCTCCACAATTGCAGATTCCTGCAACTCATGGACACCCGCCCCGGGCCGGCCACCGGTATTCCCACGCCTGCCCACCTGCCTCCTTTCATCCCCAGCTCCACCTCCACCTCCACCTCCACCTCGATCGTCATGCCCGCCTCCTCGGCCCTCACAGGGGCAGGGTGATCCAGATGCTCTTGCCGCACCCGTCCGCGTCCGCGCGCACGACCGCCGTGCCGCCCCGCTCGATGGTCAGCTCCGCCACTGTGGCCAGCCCGCTGCCCGGTGCGCTCGCCACCGCCGCGTAGGGGGCGGGCTGGTGGGGGTGGCGGTCGTGGACGGCGAACGCGAACGCGCCCGGCCCCCGGGCGTAGGTGACGGTCACCGTCGGCGAGAGCGCCGCGGCGTGGCGGACGGCGTTGGCGACCAGCTCCGCCACGATCAGCAGCGCCGGCCCGACGCTCGGGTGTCCGAGCTCCACGCCGCAGTCGACCAGGACGTCCTCGGTGGTCTGCCGGGCCAGGCGTACGGCCGCGCCGGTCGTGGGCAGGGTGAGCACGTGCCGGTACGGCAGCCGCTCCACCTGGACGGCCCCCGCACCTCCCTGGGAAGGGCACCGGTCGGACGGAACGTTCATCGAGGCGCCTTTCGGATGGGGTGCGCGCGAGGTCGACGGTGCGGGAGCAGCCCGGCCCGTTCCAGGTACCGGCGGGCCCCGGCGATGGCCTCGGGGGTGGTGGCGTACTCGCGGCCCTCGTACCGGAGCAGGGGCAGCGCGCCGACGGACTCCAGCACCTGACGCTGACCGCCGCGGATGCCGGAGGCCAGCACCGCGATCCCTCGGCGGTTCAGCTTCTCCACTGCGTCCTTCAGCACGAGGGCGCCGGTCGCGTCCATCGTGCTGACGCGCGACATGCGCAGGATCACCACCTTCACGTCGGCGACCTCGGACAGCTCCAGCAGGAAGCGGTGGGCGCCGGCGAAGAAGAGGGGGCCGTCGAGGCGGTAGGCGACGATGTGCTCGGCCAGCAGGGCGTGCTCCTCGTCGCCGTGCTCGCCCGGCAGATCCGGGCGGAGGTCGACCTGGTCCATGCGGGCCTGGGCGGCTACGGCGCGCAGGGCGAGGGCGCCGGCGACGGCGAGGCCGACGATCACCGCGTAGACGAGGTCGAGCACGAGGGTGGCCACCGCGGTCAGGACGAGCACGGCCGCGTCGGGACGGGTGGCCCGGGCCATCGCCCGCAGGGATCCCACCTCGACCATCCGGACGGCGGTCGCCAGCAGCACGCCGGCGAGCGCGGCGAGCGGGATCTCCGACACCAGTGGCGCGGCGGCGAACACGATCAGCGCGAGTACCGCGGCGTGCGTCAGCGCGGCCAGCCGCGAAGAGGCTCCGGTGCGGACGTTGACCGCGGTGCGGGCGATCGCCGCGGTGGCCGGGACGCCGCCGAACAGCGGGGCCGCAAGATTCGCGATGCCCTGCCCGAACAGCTCCCTGTCCGGATCGTGCCGCTGCCCGACCGTCATCCCGTCCGCCACCGTCGCGGACAGCAGCGACTCCAGCGCCGCCAGCGCGGCGACCGCCACCGCCGGAGCGAGCAGCGACCCGACCGCCGAGAGGTCGAGGAACGACCATGAGGGCGCGGGCAGGCCGGACGGCAGGTGGCCGATCGACGCCGCCCCCCGCAGGCCGAAGACCTGCACGAGCAGGGTGCCGGCGACGACCGCGACGATCGAGAACGGCACCGTCGGTCGCCAGCGGGCACCCAGCAGCATGACCGCGGCGACACCGGTGGACAGCCCGACGGCGGTCCAGTCGGGCTGCGCCGCCCACTCCACCACGGCCCGCCAGGCCACCAGCAGGACCTTCTCGCCCTCGGGCCTGTCCACCCCCAACGCGTTCGGGACCTGCTGGAGGCCGATGACGCACGCGATGCCGAGGGTGAAGCCCTCCACGACCGGCGCGGGCACGTAGCTCATGTACCGGCCGGCCCGCAGCAGCGCCAGGACGACCAGCAGCACGCCGGCCAGCAACCCGACGGTCAGCACGCCGCCGGGTCCGTACCGCGCCACGATCGGCACCAGGACCACCGTCATCGCCCCGGTCGGCCCCGACACCTGAAGGTTCGACCCGCCCAGCAGCGCCGCCAGCGCACCCGCGACCACCGCGGTGGCCAGACCGGCCCGGGCACCCAGCCCCGAGGAGACGCCGAAGCCGAGGGCCAGCGGCAGGGCGACGATCGCGACCGTCAGCCCCGCCAGCAGGTCCCGCCGCGGATCACGGCCCATCACCGCGAAATCGGCCCGGGTGGGCAGGACCGCCCGGGCCCGGCCCGCCGCCCGGATCAGGAACGGATTCACCGGGCCCGGCCCTCCGGCTCGCGCAGCTCGGTCAGCAACTCGGTCCGACCGGCCAGCACCTCCGTGAGGATCCTGCGCGCCGCGAGCATCAGCGCCGCCACGTCACCACCGGCCAGCTCGTACACGACCGTCGAGCCGTCCCGGGTCGAGACCACGATCCCGGACCGCCGCAGGGCGGCCAGCTGCTGCGACAGCGTGGACGGCCCGACCTCGATCGCCGCGAGCAGCCCACGCACCGGCAGCGGTCCGTCCCGCAGCAGCTCCAACACCCTTATCCGCACCGGATGTCCGAGCATGCGGAAGAAGTCGGCCTTCGCCTGATGCAGCGGAACCGCCACCGTCTCGCACCCTTCAGCTCCCGGAATCGCCAGGCGCCGCACCCACAGGCCACCTGGCACCCGGCACCCGGCCATCTGCGGACACAACAGCAATAGCATCTATTGAATTGCAGATATTTGCAATTCAAGAAGCCATGACCCCTGGACCGGTCGGCCTCGCCTCGCCGACGCCGCGGCAAGGAGCGCGTCGCCCGCGCGCATCACACCAGTGCCGCGCCACCGTCCACCGCGAGCGTGGTGCCGGTGACGTAGGCGTTGGCCAGGACGAACAGGTAGGCCGCCGCGGCTTCCTCTGCGGTGCCGACACGCCGCGTCAGCAGCTCGGACCCGGCACCCTGGAGGAAGGCCTCCGGATCCGGGACACTGCCGTCCCACAGCTCGGTGCGGATCACACCGGGCTGGATCACGTTGACGCGCAGAGGGGCGAGTTCGACGGCGAGCGCACGGGACAGGGCCTCGATGCCGCCGGTGATGCCTGCCGTGAGTGCGGTTCCGGACAGCGGGCGGATCGCGAGGACGCCGGAGCTGAACGTGATCGAGCCGCCGTCGCGCAGTCGCGGTGCGGCGTACCGGGCGGAGAGGAACGCGCCCCAGAACCGGCGCTCGAAGACGGCCCTGGCCTCCTGCGGGGTGGTGTCGACCAACGGCTTGATCAGCAGGGATTCGCCCGCGGTGTAGACGAGGTGGTCGAACTCCCCGACCTGCTCGAAGAACGCGGCGATGGCGTTGCCGTCGGCGACGTCCAGGCGGCGGCCTTCGGCCGGCGCGCCCAACCGCTTCGCCGCGGCGTCCACCCGGTCCTGATTGCTGGAGGCGACCACGACGTCCGCGCCGGCCGCCACGGCCTGTCGGGCTACGGCGAAGCCGATGCCGGAGGTTCCACCGATGATCACGATCTTCTTGCCGGCCAGAGACATGGGATCCGCTCCTTCGTCGATGCGGTGCCGGGGTTCGGCAACCGCCACGCCACGAACGTACGTCTCCGCCTCGAGACGTTGAATGGCCGAAGATCTCGATTCCCTGTCAGATCGTCTCGCCCCGCAAGCCCTAGAGTGGCGCCATGGACATCCTGAGCGACACCCTCGAAGTCCTGCGTACGGGACGCCCGATGGTGACTCGCACCGACGCGCACGCCCCGTGGGCCCTGACGTTCCAACCCGTCTCGGGCGCCGGATTCCACGTGGTCGTGGAAGGGCACTGCCACCTGCTGCCACCGCACGGCCGACCGATCGCGCTCGGACCCGGCGACATCGTGTTCCTCCAGCGCGGCAGCGGACACACCCTGTGCGACGTGCCGGGCCGCGATCCGGTGGACTTCGTACCGGACCGTGTGGACCGTTCCTCGCCGATCGGCCAGGTCACGGTGGACGGACCGGGACCGCACACGGTGCTGGTGTGCGGCGCGTACGCGATCGACGTCGACCGCCCGCATCCGCTGTTCGGCGACCTGCCGGAGGTCGTCCACCTCCCCGCGGTTCCCGGCCGCCACCCGGTGCTGCGCTCGGCGGTCGATCAGCTGTGCGCCGAGTTCCACACGCCGCAGCCGGGCTCGGACGCGGTCGTCACGGCGCTCGTCGATCTGCTGCTGCTGTACATCCTCCGGTCGTGGTACGCCGAACTACCGAAGGAGCGGACCCGGGGCTGGGCGGCCGCGCTGACCGACCCGGCGGTCGCCCCGGCCCTGAAGGCGATCCACGACGATCCCGGCCATCCCTGGACCGTGGAGTCCCTCGGCACCCGCGCCGGGCTGTCCCGCGCCGCGTTCGCCCGCCGCTTCGCCTCGGTGGTGGGCGAGCCGCCGTTGACGTACCTGACCAACTGGCGGATGGCCACCGCGGCGCGGTTGCTGCACCGCTCGCCGACCCCGCTGAGCACCATCGCCCAGCACACGGGGTACGGGTCGGAGTTCGCCTTCGCCAAAGCGTTCAAACGACACTTCGGATCGCCACCGGGGGCCTACCGCAAGCAGGCCAGGACGGCAGGCGACGAACCACGGGGACACGACTGACGGCGAGTCGTCGGTGTCGTCGGTGTCGTCAGTGTCGTCGGCCACCACCCACCCACCGACCGGACGGCTCAGGGCCCGGACGAGTCCTCCGCGCCGGGCCGCTGCGGGCGTTTGACACCGCTGCACGCCAAGAGCTCGGTCCCGGTGGCGTCGAAGTACAGATTGAAGAACCAGACCCCGTCCGCTGGTTTGACGGTCCCGGCACACAGTTGCTCGCCGCGGTGCCGTGCAAGGATCTCGACGGTCTCCTCGAGCCCGACGGTCTCCTGCAGGCCGCGGGCCGACGACCGTCTCAGCCTCGTCGCGGCGATCCCGTGGACCATCCACTGGGGCACCGACTCGTACGAGACCTGCACCTCGGCGCCGGCGGCGACGGCCTCGCGCGCCGGCTTGCACGCGCTCGTCTGGTCGGTGAGCATCGCGGCGATGTCGGGCCGGCTCGGGGGCTCGTCTTCGGTGGCCATGCGGTGACTGTAGGGACTGGGCGTGGGCGTTGCCGCACCGCGGGCAGCGAGACGGCGACCCATCGGACTCCCCCTAGTCGTAATCCGCCTCGAACCGGGCCAGCGCGGGCCAGTCCAGCGGTCGCACGATCTCGGCCAACCGGCCGAAGGGGTCCTCGCCGGGGTGCTGGAACCACACCACCGACAGCTCGGTGTGCCCGTCGTCGATCACGCCGTCGGGCAGCCAGTACGCAGTCAGCCTCGCCTGCACCCTGACCCGCGGCAGCCAGGTGTCCACCCGCGCGGCCGCATCGGCCCGAATGCCGTCCAGGTCGTGGACGTACAGACCCCGCGACGCCGCCAGCCGCTTCTCCAACTGCCTGATCCTGAACCGACGGTGCAGGTAAGGCGTGCCCTCGATCATGCCCTCGAGGTCGTCCTCCATGTGCAGCTCGCGCAACTCGGCGTGGATCTCACCCACCCGAAACGTACGCAGCCCAAGATCCCCGTTCACGGCGCGCAGCCTAACAACGCGGCCGGGCGGCGTACCCGCCGGGAAGGCGCACCCCGCCGGCCCGTGGCGGACACCCCGGGAGGCGCAGGCCCTCCGATCAGAGAAGACAAATCCGAAACCAAGAAGATTTAAACAGATCGCAACAGTTCACTTGCCGCGAATAAACGGACGTCAAGCCGCCCGCCGAGCATTAATCCTTTAGGCTGACTATCTCTTCCCGGGCTGACGCATCAGGATTTTCAGTTACGGGCGTCCATGGAAAGCGCGGCCGATTGCAGGGGAATGTCAGAAATTGATGTACCGGCCTTCAGGAAACCGTCGCACGTGATGGGGCTGGAACTCGCCAGGGCTTTGACCGAGGCGCCGCTGGACCGGATCTCCGGCACACTGCAGGTGGCCGGGGACCCCGGCGGATCCTTCCATCTCAGTGGCGGCGCCATCGTCGAGGTGGTCTCTCCGGGTGCGCCCGGGGCGGAAACCCTGCTCCTGCGATCCGGCCGTCTCAGTGAAGCCGACTGGGCCTCCGCCACGAGGTCCGGTACCGCAGGACATGCCATCGGAGCCGAGCTCATCGCCCGCGAACTGGTCGGTGCCGCGGAATTACAGCTGATATGCGTGGCGGCCGCACTGGACGGAGCCCTCGCCGTCGGAATGGGCAGGATCGACGGTTTCAGCCTGGACCGAGACGCATACGGCTGTCGACTGGCCGCCCCCCGGGCCATCGAAGCCGACTGGCTGGTACTCGAGGCGGAACGGCGGATCCGGGCCCTCGTCTCGCGCCGCCACCCCTTCTCACCGTTCCGCACCCGGCTCTGCCGGACCGAGTCCGGCACCGCGGCGCTGGACACCGCGGCCGCCGGAGAGCGTCGGGAGGTCCTGCTCCGGCTCAACGGCCGGCGCAGCGCCAGGGACATCGCGTTCCTCCTCGGCCGCAGCCTGTACGCCGTCGCGGTGGAGGTGTCCCGGCTGCTGATGGAGGGGCTGGTCGAAGCGGTGGTCCCCGCCCGGCCCGGGCAACACCTCGTCGGACCCGCCACCACCGCGGGCGGCCTGCCGCGCCGCCTCCCGGGGGCGAGCGGCGTCAACGACGTCCTGCCGCTCCGGCCGGCGGCCGGTCACTAGGGCCTCCCGCGGCGCGCCGCGCAGGACGTACCGGTGGCGGGCCCCGAGCGCCATCGGCGGCACACGCACATGAACGAACACGACAGGAGAGCAGTGACAACCAGGAAAGCCCAGCTGGTAGCAGAGGTGAGGACACTGAGGGACCAGGTCGTCGGCGTCACCGACGTCGTGGTGGCCTCGGTCGACGGCCTGCTGATCACCGCGGAGACCGACGACACCGCGGAACCGGAGAGCCTGGCCGCCCTCACCGCGGCGACCCTCAACATCGCCCGCCGGGCGGGTTCCATGACCAGCAGGGGCGTGCTCCACCACACGGTGTCCCGGTTCACCGACGGCTACCTCGTCACCCACGCCCTCGGCGAGATGGCCCTGATCGGGGTGCTCGGGGACGCGGGCATGGACCTCGCCCGCCTGCACATCGAGGCCCAGGCCTCCGCCCAACGCATCACCACCCTGCTCACCGAACCCGAGGTGGACGCGGCCGCTCCGCGGTACCGGGCGGCAGGACAGACCGACGGAACCGGAGAGGGAGCATGATGAGCGGGTCGGAATCGAGAGCACCGCAGACCATGGCGGGGCGGGTCTCGAGCATCGTCAAGGCCTTGCGCGCCGAAGTACCGGACTGCGTGGCCGCGGGAGTCATCGACATGTCCACGGGCATGCTGCTGGCGGTGGAGACGGTCGACTCGCATCCGCCGGAGGTGCTCGACATGCTGGCGGCAGCCACCCTCGACCTGTTCCAGGGCCGCAACGTGCTGATGATCGAGGGCATCTTCAAGGAGCGCCGCGGGGTCGTCAGCGACCGGCACTACTTCCAGGAGATCCTCGTCAACAGCGACAACCTCGCGCACCTCTTCCTCAGGGTGGAGAGCGACGACGAGGTCGTGGCCGTGGTCGTCTGCCGCAAGACGGTGAACGTGGGCATGCTCTTCGCCCAGGCCCGCCGCGTCCTCAAGGACCAGGGACAGCTGTGACCGGCCCCGCGCCCGCGAGCGCGTTCGGCGCGGCCCACCGCCCCTGACGGCACGTCCGTGCAGGGCCTCCCGACGCCCGTCGACGTCCCGTCGACGGGCGTCGGGAGGCCCGCACCCTCCTCCGGACCGCGGCGGGCCCAAGGATCCGCGGTGAGGGACCGGGGTGCCGCGCTGCTCCTCCGCGCCTCCGGTGAGCGGCGGGACCGGGCCCCGGGAGCCGCACGTCCACGCTCGTCCTGCGGACTCGTCCAGGAGGGTACGGCCGACGGCTCAGCGTGGGCAGGCGGGACGGCCTTCCGAGCCGGTCGTCCGCCTCGTACAGCGTGACCCGACACGAGGACGCGAGTACGTACGCGGCGGCCAGGCCCGCCACCCCCGCGTCTACGACGGCCACATTGCGGGGACGCGCGGAGCCTGTCCGGCGGGGCCTGCGTGTCAGGTGGGAAGGGTCATCAGGAGCAGGGGGACGGTGGTGGGCCGGGGTGATCCTCCGGCGGGTTCGAGGGTGAGGCCGACCGCACCCGCGTCGGCCGGGTTCCCGCTGAGGACGACCGTGCCGTCGTGGTCGATGAATCCGGCCGGGCGCATGGTGCCCTCCTGGGCGAGCCACAGCTGGTAGGTCTTGCCGACTCCGGGTGCGGGAAGGTTGCCGGCGGTGAACACGGCCTTGTTCCGGCGGTCGGATGCGACGACGGTGGTCAGGGCCCCGTTGGCGGCCCGTCCGTGGACGGTGCGGGCATCGGGCGCGGCCAGGACGCTGCTGACCTCGTCCAGTTGCTGCTGCGCCTGGCGGGCCTGCCGCCTGAGGTCCTCTCCGTTCTGCGCCTGCCACAGCGCGACACCGCCGAGGGCGGCAGCGGCCACACTGGCCGCCAGCGCCAGCGGCAGGGCCCCGCGGCGCAGCATGCCGCCGACGGCGCGTGCGGAGGCAGTGGAGGGGACGCGCGGGGGCAGCTGGCGTACGCCGTCGATGGCGGCCATGACCTGCGGCTTGACTGCCGCGGGCGGCGGCTGGGAGGCCGCAGCTCCCAGGCGTGCCGCGGTCGCCCCGAACTCCGCGGCCTCCTGCCGGCACGCCTCGCACGCCTCCAGGTGGGCTTCGAAGTCCTTGCGTTCGGCGGGGTCGAGGGCGCCCAGGGCGTAGGCGGCGGCGAGGGTGTGTGCGTCGGACGTGTGGTGGTTCATGTGGTCACCCCCATGCAGTCGCGGAGCCGGATGAGCCCGTCGCGCATGCGTGTCTTGATGGTGGGAAGCGGTGTGCGCAGGGCTTCGGCGACTTCACGGTAGGTGAGCCCCCGGTAGTAGGCCAGGGTCACCGCCTGTCGCTGGAGTTCGGTCAGGCCGCGCAGGCAGCGCCGGACCTGTTCGCTCTCCAGGCGGGTCTCGACCTGCTCGGCCACCTCGTCGAAGGCGGTGGTGTGCTCGCGGGCGGCCTGGGCCTGTTCGCGGTCGGTGGCGGCTTGGGCGGAGCGGACCCGGTCCACCGCCCGCCGGTGGGCGATGGTCGCGGCCCACGTGGTGACGCTGCCCGCGTCGGGCCGGTAGCGGGCGGCCTGCCGCCACAGGTCGATCATGACCTCTTGGGCGACCTCCTCGGACTGGGCCCGGTCGCGTACGACTTTGGTCACGATCCCGAACACCAGGGGCGCGAGGGCGTCGTAGAGGACGGAGAAGGCCTGTTTGTCGCCGTGGGCGACGTCTCGAACGATCTCGACCAGATCACCGCGCCCCGCTGCGGGGCCGGCGCCGAAGGGGACCGGTTGGTTCACCGGCGCTGCTCCGGTCGTGGCGAGAGGGCGAAGGGGCGGCCGGGTGCGGCCGTCGGGGGGCGGGGTGTCCATCGCATGCCGGTCCTTGACTTCTCGCGCTCAGACAGGGCCGGACCGTCCCGAGGGCGTCCCGGCCACCGGAGCAGGTGGGCGTGTCAGCTGTTCTTCGTAGCGGACGGGGGTGCGGACGGGAGGGCATTTCGTCACCCACGACCCGGACGGTTACCCCGTGCGAGGGAACCGTGACGCATCGGCCCAGCCGACGGGCGCGCGGCGGCGAAGGCACGGGGGAGGGAGCCGCAAGGCGTTCGGCGGCTCCCTCACGCGCGGGCAACCACGGGCCAGGGCGGCTGCGGGTGGCTGTCGGCACAGCCACCCGCAGCGCCTTCTGGCCCGTCGCCCCGCTACCAGGTGAGGACCGCGATGACTTGCTTGCCGCGTTCACAGGGGCTGACGAACAGGTCCGCGCCCAGGGCCCGGATGATGTTCAGCCCGCGCCCTCCTTGCCCGGACCGCGCCTTGCCACTGCGTCGCCCGGAGAGTTCGGCTGATCCGTCGCTCACGGCGATTCCCGCCCGCCCCTCCTCCAGGCTGAACGTCAGCGCGTAGGGGCCATCGGCGTGCAGGACCGCATTGGTGACGAGCTCGGAGACGATGAGCACGATGTCCTCGGCGACCGGCCGGGGGCAGGCCGCCGGCCGCAGGGCCATGATCCGTGCCGCCGTTCGACGGGCGTGGAACGCTGCCTGCCCGCCTGGGGGGAGCGGGATGTGCAGCGTTGCCGGACACCCGCAGGATGCGATGGCGGTGTCCATGATGCTTCCTCGTGGTGAGAGCGGCCCCTGTGACAGCAGGCCGAGCGGAGGGGGTGGAACGGGGTTCCGGTGATGCCGGAGGGGCCTCGTACGGAGGATTCGCGCTGGAGCGCCCGACGGATTGCGCTTTCTCACAAAAAGCACCGGCCGTTGGCATCCACTCCCTTGCCCTGGGCACGCGAGGCGAGCGGGTCACTCTTTCGGGTGAGGAACCAATCCGCCGGGCGGATGCCGCCGAATGCCGGGTGTGAGTCCCTTCCGCACCACCCTTCTCCGCGCCGCGGCGGGCGCGCTGGCCGGCCTCCTTGCCGCGTTCACGGCGCTCGCGGTCTCCGAGCTGGTCGCAGGGCTGCTCCGGCCGACGGCGGGTCCGGTGACCGTGGTGGGCGGGGCGGTGATCGACCGGACGCCGGCCGCGGTCAAGGACTTCGCCATCCGTACGTTCGGGGAGAACGACAAGGCCGTCCTGCAGCTCGGGATCCTCGTCGTCCTCGCCGCCATCGCCATGGCTCTGGGCATGCTCGGCCTGCGCCACCGCCGCGCTGCCGCCGCCGGCGCCCTGTTCTTCGGGATCGTCGGCGCGGCCGCGGCCCTGAATCGGCCGGACTCCACCGGTACCGGTGACGCGCTCCCCTCCCTCGCCGGAGGGGTTGCGGGCGCCTTCGCCCTCGGCTTTCTGGTGTCCAGAGCCGCCCCCGTGGCGGCCGGAGGCGAGAGCGGCGGGGCCGGATGGAGCAGGCGGGGCTTCCTGACAGCGGCAGCCGTCACCACCGTCGCGGCCACGTCCGCGGGTGCACTCGGCCGGTTCCTCGTCAATCGGCAGGGCCGGGGCGCAGTTGCCTCCCGTGACGCCCTCGTCCTGCCGGCACCCGCCTCTCCGGCCGCTGCGGTCCCGGCAGGGGCCCAGCTGAAGGTGCCCGGCATCAGCTCCTTCACCACACCGAACCGGGACTTCTACCGCGTCGACACCGCCCTGGTCGTTCCCAGGGTCGACGCGGGCACCTGGCGGCTGAGGATCCACGGAACCGGCGTCGCCCGACCCCGTGCGTACAGCTTCGACCAGCTCCTCGCCCGTCCGCTGATCGAGCGCGACATCACCCTCACGTGTGTGTCCAACGAGGTGGGCGGCCCCTACATCGGCAACGCCCGCTGGCTGGGCGTCCCCCTCGCCGCCCTGCTCGCCGAGTGCGGCGTCAGGCCGCCGTCGAAGGGCGGATCGGCCGACCAGCTGGTGGCCCGCTCCGTGGACGGCATGACCCTCGGCTCACCGGTCGAGGACGTCATGGACGGCCGCGACGCGATGCTCGCCGTCGGCATGAACGGTGAGCCGCTGCCGTTCGAGCACGGCTTTCCCGTCCGGATGCTCGTACCGGGCCTGTACGGCTACGTGTCCGCCTGCAAGTGGATCAGCGACATCGAGGTCACCACCTTCGACGCGTACGACCCGTACTGGGTCAGGCGCAAGTGGGCGCGCCGGGCGCCGATCAAGACCCAGGCCCGCATCGACACCCCCAAGCCCTTCGCCCGCCCCAGCGCCGGCACCGTCGTGATCGCCGGCGTCGCCTGGGCCCAGCACCGCGGTATCACCCGCGTCGAGGTCCGCATCGACGACGGCCCCTGGCAGGACGCCGACCTCGCCGTGCAGGACACCGTCGACACCTGGCGGCAGTGGTCCCGTCCCTGGCGTGCCGCCCCCGGCGGACACACCATCACCGTCCGCGCCACCGACGGCACCGGAACGGTGCAGACGGAAGAGCGCGCCCGCACCATCCCCGACGGGGCGAGCGGCCGGCACAGCGTCTTCGTCACCGTCCCCTGACCACCGGACCTGCCCTCAGGCCGGCCCGTTCGCATCGCCAACAGAAACCACTTCAAGGAGAACTCGCCATGAGCAGCATGAAGATCCGCCGTACCGCGATCGCCGTCGCCGCAGCCGCCCTGCTGCCCTTCACCCTCGCCGCCTGCTCCGACTCCGGCAGCGACACCGAGGCCGCCTCCACCACGGCTGCCGGGGATCGGGCCAAGACCGGTGAGCAGCCCTTCGGCCCGGCCTGTGCCGGCGTGCCCAAGGAGGGCGCCGGTTCCTTCGACGGCATGGCCAAGGACCCCGTCGCCACCGCCGCCTCCAACAACCCGGCCCTGTCCACCCTGGTCGCCGCGGTCAAGCAGGCCGGTCTCGTCGACACCCTCAACAATGCGAAGGACATCACCGTCTTCGCCCCGACCAACGACGCCTTCGCCAAGATCCCGAAGGCCGACCTCGACGAGGTCCTCGCCGACAAGGCCACCCTCACCAAGATCCTGACTTACCACGTCGTCGGCCAGAGGCTCGCCCCCGAGCAGCTGGAGAACGGCTCCTTCGAAACCCTCCAGAAGGGCATGGTCACCGCCGCCGGCTCCGGCGAGGCCTACAAGGTCAACGACACCGCTTCCGTGGTCTGCGGCAACGTGAAGACCGCCAACGCCAACGTCTACATCATCGACACCGTCCTCATGCCGAAGTAACAGCTGTCGGCTTCCGCCCCCGTCGCCACGCTTCGGTCAAGCCTTCTCGCCGGCGTCGCCATACCCGTACGAGCCGATCGAAACGACCTGCTGTCGGCTCGTCGGTATCCGGCACCAGACAGCCGGGGCACCCTCTCCGGTTAGTCCGGGAGAGTTGCCCCGGCGCACGGGTGTCCGTCGAAGAGGGCCGGCGGTCGGCACGGCGGGCAGGATGAGCCCGAGGCGGCGAGCACCGATGGGGCCGCCGCCGGGCTGTGGCCGCCACCTCTTCTCGCGGCCACAGCCCGTCACACACCGCCCGACCACTGCCACCTCGGCAGCCGCCTCTCGGAACCACCCTCCAGGACGCATCTCGGTGCTGCGCATCCGGGCCGCCCGGGCGATCCGACGACCAGCGCACGGTCGTCGCCCAAGGGAAGCGGCGGGTCGTTCAGTTCCGTCGTTCTCGCCTCCCAACCAGGTACGCGACGCCCGCTCCCTGCTGGCGGTGGAGGTCAACGGGGCGGTGCTCTCCCGCGACCACGGCTATCCGGCCCGGATCATCGTCCCCAACGCACCCGGTGTCCACAACACCAAATGGGTGGGCCGCCTCACCTTCGGGGAGCCGGCGTGAACCGCTTCCGTGCCCGCTACGGTGCCTCGCCCCTGCACCTCGCCCTGACCCTGTGCTCCTTCGCCCTCGCCCTCTATGCCGGGGTCCGGCTCCTGGACGGCGACACGTGGGGCGTGGCCATGTGGTTCGTCGGTGCCGCCCTGCTGCACGATCTCGTGCTGCTGCCCCTGTATTCGTTCGCGGACCGCGGACTTCAGCGGCTCTTCCCCCAACGGGGCCCCTCCACGGCCGAGCGCCCGACGGCGCTCGGGATCAACCACGTCCGCGTCCCGGCGTTCGTCTCGGGCCTGCTGCTGCTCGTATGGTGGCCACTGGTCCTCGGCCGGGTGGACCACTTCACCGCGGCGACAGCGCTGCCCGCCGACGTGTTCCTCGGCCGCTGGCTGCTGATCACCGCCACGCTCTTCGCCGGCTCGGTGCGGTCATGGCTACGGATGTGGGATGGCAGCGCACGGAGTGCGCCGGGCTCACGGCCGTCACCACTGGGCGATGAGCGGCGTGTCCGGTCCGTCTTGCCGCCAGGCTTCGGTGAGGCGGACGAGGCGGGCGGGGGCGGCGATGCCGCGCACGGTTGCGATCCTTCCGCCTGCGATGTCGAACGTCACGGAGCCGGCGACCCGGTCGCCGACCACGAAGAGGAGTGCGGGAGCTCCGTTGACGACCGCGTAGTGGAGGGCCGGTGTGCCGCCGGCAAGTCGCCGTTTCGCGGGTGTGGGTGTCAGGCCGGCCCGTACGATCGCGGCGATCCGCTGCGGGGTGTCGTACCGCAGCAGCGTCTTGGCCAGACCGCCGGCGCCGTCGGAGATCGCGGTCGCGTCGTCGGTGAGCAGCGCCACCAGGCGTTCGGTGCGGCCCGAGGAGGCGGCGGCGAGGAATTCCTCGACGATCCTGCGGGCGGACGCCCGGTCGACTTCGCCGCCGCCGCGGCGCGCGGCGGTGATGCGCTGTCGGGCCCGGTGGAGGTGCTGCTGGCTTGCGGACTCGGTGATGTCGAGGATCTCGGCGATCTCGGCGTGGCCGTAGGAGAACGCTTCGCGCAGGACGTAGACGGCCCGCTCGTGGGGTGGCAGGCGTTCCATGAGGGTCAGCACGGCCAGGGAGACCGATTCCCGCTGCTCGAAGGTGTCGGCCGGGCCGAGCATCGGGTCGCCGTCGAGGAGCGGTTCGGGCAGCCAGGCACCGGCGGTGCGTTCGCGGCGTACCTGTGCGGAGCGTAGCCGGTCGAGGCACAGGTTGGTGGCGACCTTGGTCAGCCAGGCTTCCGGCACCTTGATCCGCAGCCGGTCGGCAGCCTGCCAGTGCAGGAACGTGTCCTGCACCACGTCTTCCGCGTCGTTGGCGGAGCCCAGCAGCCGGTAGGCCAACGAGGCCAGCCGGTTGCGGCTGGCCTCGAACCGACTGGTGCCGAAGCGATCGATGGTGCTGTCCACGCGGATCACCCTAGTTATCGCCTACGCGGCCACGCGACCGCGTTCTCGTTCGACGCATCCGGTACGGCGGCAAGGCGGTGCTTGCCCTTGGGGAGGCCGAAGGTCGGGTGCGAGGTGGCCCCCAGCGACATCCTGACGATGCCCGCCTTGATCCGCGCGGCCTTCCGGCCGCCCATGTACCTCGGCTTCGCCTGCGCTTCGCCGTCGACCATCTGCAGGATCCCGTCCCGCCGCCCGAGGCCGATGTGGTTGCCCACGTACTCCAGCTTGGTGTGCGCGATCTCGCGGCCGGTCAGGTGTCCCACGATCGCGTTCACGGCCTGCCGGCCGGTGTAGCCGGCCGATGCGCAGGACATCGGCAGTGGCCGGCCGTTGTCCCCGAGGGCGTAGGCGCTGTCGCCGGCGGCGTAGACGTTGCCGTGGGAGACGGACCGCATGGTGCGGTCGACGACGATCCGACCGTCCCGGGTGACCGCCAGCCCGCTCATGGCGGCGATCGGGGTGACCGTGAACCCGGCCGTCCACACGGTCGCGTCGGACGCCAGGACGGTGCCGTCGGCGCACAGCACCCGTGTGGCTCCGACGGCTTCGACGCTGGTGTGCTCCCGGACGGTGACGCCCAGCCGGTCACAGGCCCGGCGCAGGTGGGCGCGGGCGCCGGTGGAGAGCGGGGCGCCCAGCTCGCCGCGGGCGATCAGTGACACCGACAGGCCGGGCCGGGATTCGGCGACCTCGGTGGCGGTCTCGATGCCGGTCAGCCCGTCGCCGACGACCACGACGCTCCCGCCCTCGTCCCGCTTGCTCAGGTCGTCCAGGCGCTCTCGCAGGCGCAGCGCGGCCGGACGGCCGGCGACGTCGAAGGCGTACTCGGCCACTCCGGGGACGTCGTGGTCGGCGCCGTGGCTGCCGAGAGCGTAGACCAGCGTGTCGTAGCCGAGCTCCCCGCCGCCGTCGGGGTCGGCCACGGCGACGACCTGGCGCTCGGGGTCGACGGCGGTGACGCGGGCCAGGCGCAGCCGTATGCCCGTGCCCGCGAACACGTCGGCGAGCTGGGGGGCCTCGATCTCCTGGCCGGCCGCGAGCTGGTGCAGCCGCAGCCGCTGGACGAACTCCCGTTCGGCGTTGACCACGGTGATCTCCGTGTCCGCCGGGGAGAGTCGGCGGGCCAGGGTTCCGGCCGCGTAGGCCCCGGCGTAGCCGGCGCCGAGGACGACGATGCGGTGCTTCATGTGACGCTCCTGTCGGTCCGTTCACTTGCTCTCGGTGACTTGAGCGGAACAGCACCCCGATTCCTGACAGGAACCGCATGTGACGTGGGTCACGGGATCGCAGGGGGTGTCGCCCCCCCTTCTCCTCAATCGGCTTCGGCGCGCGCCTCGACGTCCTCGATGCCCGAGGGGCGGCCGACCCGGACCCAGCGCGCGTAGAACCCGGCGGCGACGGCGAGGGTGGCGGCCAGGGACAGGACCGGCCAGCCGCGCAGCAGGTTCACCAACAGGGTGAAGGCCACCGCGGCGGCCGCGAGGCCGTTGACCCATGCCAGGGCGGTCTTGCCCTCGGTGCGGGCGAAGCGGGTCATGGCCAGCAGGCCGACGAAGAAGCTGACGAACACCGCCACCGCGTAGAAGAGCACCAGCTCCTGCTCCTCACCTGCGGCCGCCACGATGATCACGGCGGCCGCCCCCAGGTAGACGACGACCGACCAGTACGGGGTGTGGTGCCGGTTCACCCGCCCCAGTGCGTTCGGCAGGACACCGGCTCCGAATTCCGGGCCCGCCAACGCTTTGAGCAGCCCGGGTCCCGCCTGGAAGGAGGAGCTCGCGGCGGCCAGCAGGAGCAGGGAGCGCGGCCCGAAGGCCCGCCCGGCCGCGGCGGCCGCTCCGCCGCCCTTGGGGAAGCGGCGTACGAGCTGCCAGTAGTTGGCGGTGACGACCACGACCAGGCCCACCACCAGCGCCATCGTCGGCAGCAGCAGTGCGAGGTCGCCGTGCAGGGCGCGCAGGGCCGCCTCGATGGCGTACGCGACCGAGGACACGGGGTCGGCGATCACCGCGAAGGCGAAGGCGAAGAAGAGGATCGAGCGGCGCGGTCCGCGCCGGGCGCCGGGCCCCGGAACGGGCGCGGGGGGCTGCTGTATGGCGGTCACGGGGATGCCCTTCAGGCGAGAGCCGGGCTCATGGACCAGCCCATGCGCACCCGGCCGCCGACCAGACTTCCCGGCACACCAGGCGCTAAGAGTACGTCAGAACCACGTCAATGAATATCCGAAATGCACTGCCCTCCAGGGGAGTCAAGGCACGAAACGACGGGGCGCCCAGGAAACATGCACGGATCGCGGCCCACAGCCACCACGATCCCCGGCAGCCCCCTCGCGGACCCCGCACCTCCCAGGCAACCTGCGGCGTGGCCCTGTGGGACGCGGCGGGCCGGCCATCCGCGCCCGTCAGCTGTCGTGGCCTGCGCGGAGCCAGGCGATGTAGTCGGCGGCGGCTCGTTCGGTGTCGTACTCGGGCTGGTAGCCGGTGTCTTCCTCGAGGCGGCTGATGTCGAGGACCAGGTGGGGCGTGGTGCCTCCGGTGGGGAGGTCGACCCGGGCGTCGGGGACCGTCTTCTTGATGGCCCGGCTGATCTGGGCGTTGGTGGTGGCCCGGCCGGATCCGACGTTGTAGGTGCGGTGGTTCAGGGTCTCCGCGAGTTGGAGGAGGGCGATGGCCCGTCCGGTGTCCTTGACGTAGGTGAGGTCGAGCCCGTCCTCGGCCGAGGACGGGTGAACCAGGTGGGTGAGGTCCGGTGTGGTGCCGCGGGCGGCGGCGTGGACCAGGGCGGGCGCGGCGAAGAAGGGGTCCAGGTGGCCGAGCGGGCCCCAGGTGCCGGAGATGCGGTAGTTGACGATGTCGAGGCCGGTGGTGTCGGCGAGGAAGCCGCCGAGCATTTCGCCGACCTTCTTGAAGGTGGGGATGGAGACGGCCGCGGTCATCGACAGCGGGGCGTCCTCCCGCAGCAGTCCGTCGTTCGCGGCACCGAAGTACACGCCGATCGTGCTCGCGACGCCGAGGCGTCGTACGCCCCACTCCTGCGCGGCCTCGGCGATGTTCAGCAGCCCGCCGAGCGCTTGCCGGGTCGCCTCGACGGGCTCGTCGGGGACGGGTGGCCAGGGGTAGGAGCCGGCCAGATGGACGATGCCGGTGATCTCGTGGCGTCGGCCGACGGCGAGCAGGGCCTCACGATCGGTGATGTCCGCCCGCTCGACCTTCACCGGTTCTCCGGCGAGCACGGGCGGGAGTTCGTGGGCGCGTCGCTGAACCACGACGCAGCGTTCGCCCTGGTCGAGCACGGCGCGCACGGTGTGGGATCCGATGAAGCCGAGGCCTCCGGTGACGAGGATCATCAGGCGTCCTTATGCGAATCGGCGTCGATTGTCGGTGGCTGGGCGGTTGTTCACTTGCTCCGCAGCTCCCCCAGCGGCGCGGGGTCTTCCTCCAGGGCGGTGGCTGCCGCCTTCCAGCCGGCGTCGTCGCCCAGCAGGGCCTTGCGCAGGAACGCCGTGGTGAGGTGCTGGATCAGGGCGACGCGGGCCGGGTTCTCGTCGGTGGTCTCGGCGACCTCGTGACCGGGGATGCCGCCGAGCGAGTGCTGCGCGCCGAACAGGGTGAGCAGGCTCTTGTCGGCGGGGCTGTGGGTGTAGGGATCGGTGAACCAGTCCGGTCCGCGGGTGGACAGGTGGGACTGGTCCTGGTCACCGGCGACGATGAGGGCCGGGGCGGCCATGGTGTCGAACGACGGCTTCATGAAGGGGAAGTGCTCGGCGGCGAACGGCGTCAGATCGTCACCCAGGCCGGTCAGCGCCAGCAGCACTCCCGCCGTGACGCGGGGGTCGGACATGTCCTCGCCGGGCGTGCCGTCCGCGTCAAGGACGCGGGCACCCAACAGGGCACTGACCGTCTGGGCTCCCCAGGAGTGTCCCGCGACGGCGATACGGGTCCGGTCGACGCGCCCGGCGAGACCGGGGACGGACGCCTCCAGCACGTCGATGCCGTCCAGCACGCGCACGACGTCCTCGATCCGGTGGCGCCAGATCCGGGGAGTTCGCGGGTCCTCTGCCGGGATGCCGAGCGTCCGGGAGTCGAGGTGGGTGGGCTGGACCACCACGAAGCCGCGTGCGGCCCAGTGGTCGGCCAGCGGGGCGTAGCCGTCCATCGACCAGCCGAAGCCGTGCGAGAAGACGACGACGGGCAGTTCATCGCCGACCGCAGGGGCTGAGGCGCGGACCTGGAGGTCCTCACCCCGTGCGCCCGGGGCGGGCAGGACGAGCGGCTTCACGGACAGCACCGCGGTGGGCGCGCCGGCGGAGTCGTGCGAATCAACATGGATCGAGTCGGACACGAGAAAGCCTTTCGATCAGATTTCGAGGCTTGGTCAAGCGAGTGCCGGCGTGTGGCGGTACCGCCGACGCTGCTGGGGGTGAGAGGGCAACGCGCGGGTTGGGCGGCAGCGTTGACGCCGGGCATGGAGTTCGCGCACTCCCCCGGATTTCCGGCGGAGCACCCGAAGCGACGGCGGCCTGGCCGCCGACCACCCGGTCTGGCATCATGAATGAAACGGAACGTTGTTCCACATACGATACGGAACATGGTTCCGGTTCGCAAGGCCGGTTTCCTTGAACGGAGTGCCAGAGTGACCGCCAGCCAGCAGCCCCCGGGAAGTTCGGCCGGGTCGAAGCGCAAGGACGCCCGCCGCAACCAGCAGACCCTGCTGGAGGCCGCTGCCGAGGTCTTCGCCACCTCGGGCGTGGACGCACCGGTACGCGAGATCGCCACGAAGGCCGGCGTCGGGCTGGGCACCATCTACCGGCACTTCCCCAACCGGGCCGACCTCGTCATCGCCGTCTACCGCCACCAGGTCGACACCTGTGCCGAAGCCGGACCGGCCCTGCTGGCAGCCGGCCCGACACCCTTTGCCGCCCTCGAAGGCTGGGTCGACCTCTTCGTCGACTTCCTGGTCACCAAGCACGGCCTGGCCGCGGCGATGCAGGCCGACAGCACCGGCTTCGAGACGCTGCACGCCTACTTCCTCGACCGCCTGCTGCCGGTGTGCACCCAGCTCCTCGAAGCCGCAGCCACTGCCGGCGAGACCCGCCCCGACCTCGACGCCTACCACCTCATGCGCGGCATCGGAAACCTCTGCATCGGCACCGACACCGACCCCCGCTACGACGCGCGCCGCCTGGTCGCACTCCTCCTCGCAGGCCTGCGGCAACCGCGCTGACCACCACGCCCCCAACCATGGCGGACCAGATCGTCGCCGTCGCATGGACCCCGGTCTGCTGGAGGCGGCCACCACCGCCCGTCCGGAGTGGCTGCGCGGGTACCGGGACCGTTTCGGCATCCCCCGCCTGGTCCTGCGCCGAACATCGCGGCGTGGGTCCTCTGCTGCCGAGCTTTCCGATCTCCTCGGTTTCCGACAGGGTGCGACGATCGTCGAGGGCGTGCGCGCGTCCGATGGGGGATGCCGGGTCCGGGGTCAGCGGGTGATCGAGATCGCGAAGGGGGCGAATCCGCTGGAGCGGATCACGTCGGGAACGAACAGGATCGCGGCCTCCGTTGCGCGGGCGGTCCGGATCCCGCCGAGGTCGGTGATCCATTCGTCGTGCCAGCCGAGGTCGGTGAGGAGTTCGCGGACGGTCTGCTTGGCCCGGGGGTCCTCGCCGGAGAGGAACACGGTGGGCGTCTGGGTGAGTACGGCCGGGGCGGTCATCACCGGGAAGAGCATGGTGTTGAGGGTCTTGACGACGTGTGTTTCGGGAAGTGCCTCCTGGAGTTGCTCGGCGAGGCTCGAGCCGGGGTAGAGCAGGTCGGCGGGTAGGCCGTCCGGTCCGTCCGTGGTGGCGTTGGAGACGTCGACGAGGAGAGTGCCGCGCAGTTCGTCGCGCAGGGCGGCGAGCCGCTCCAGGGAGCCCGCGCCCGGGGTGGCGTTGATGACGATCCGGGCGCGTCGGGCGGCGTCGGAGGCGGCGCCCGGTGTGCGGTCCGCGACGGTCACCTCGTGCCCTGCGCGGGTGAGGGCGGCGGCCAGATTGCCGCCGACGCGGCCGTTTCCGAGTACTGCGATCGTGGTCATGAGGGTGTGGTCCTTCGTCGCGTGTGCGGGGTGGGGCGGTGTTCGGTCAACGTGCGAGGGTGGCGACGGCCTGGGCGTGGACGCCGGGCGCAGCGGCCAGGAAGCCTGCGCTCTGCGGGGTCCAGGGGCGGCCCTCGGCGTCGGAGATCCGTCCGCCGGCCTCGGTGACGAGGAGCGCGCCGGGCAGCAGGTCCGCGCGGGCGCCCGCGAACTGCCAGAAGGCGTCGAGCCGGCCGGCTGCCACGTTCAGCAGGTGCAGGGTCGCGGGCACGGCGACGCGGACGACGAGTGCGTCGAAGAGCATCGCGGTGATCGAGGAGCCGACGCGCCGGACGACGTTCTCGTCCTCGTCGGGCCGGGCCTGGCTGGTGGCCACGACGCTCAGGCCGAGGTCCGCGGTCTGGGAGACGTGCAGGGGCCGGCCGTCGAGGTGGGCGCCCGCGCCGGTGAGCGCGGTGTAGGTCTGGTCGGTCAGCGGCAGGTGGACCGCGGTGAGCACCGGCCGGTTGTCGCGCACCAGGGTGGCGGTCACCGCCCATTCGGGCAGGGCGTGCAGGTGGTTGACGTTGCCCTCGGCCGCATCCACGACCCACCACTCGCCGGACGGCAGCGCGCCGCCGTCCAGCTCGTCCTCCACCCAGCCGGCGTCCGGGCGCAGGCTCGTCAGGCGGGGGCGCAGGATGCCGAGGGCCGTGTCGTCGTTGGCGGCGAGCGCACTCATCAGCTCTTCGCGGGTCTGGTAGGGGACCACCTCGCCGAACCGCTCGCGCAGTGCCGAACCGGCCTCACGCACGGCGGCCGCGGTCTGGTCGAGCAGGTCGGTGTCGGAGACGGCGACGTCAGCGCTCTGCAGCGTTTCGGACATGGCGGAACTCCCGTCCAGGAAAGGGGGGTTGAAGAGGGCTTCGGGCCGGGCGGGCGTTCCGCCCCGGGCCGTGGTGACGACGCTACGCACCCCATCCGTTAACATCAAATGCATGTCAAGCACGCCTGGGATTACTCCCATGCAACTGGATTTGAATCTGCTCACCGCGCTCGACGCGCTGCTGGAAGAAGGCAGCGTGGCCGGGGCGGCCGCACGCCTGCACGTCACCGCCCCCGCGATGAGCCGGAGCCTGGGGCGGATCCGGCGCACGACCGGGGACCAGATCCTGGTGCGCACCGGCCGCACCATGACCCCGACGCCCTACGCGGTCGCCGTCCGGGAACAGGTGCACGAGCTGCTCCACCAGGTCCGGGGCGTACTGGCACCGAGCCGTGAACTCGATCCGGCAACGCTGGAACGCACCTTCACGCTCCGCTGGCACGATTCCCTGGTCGCCCTCGGCGGCCCCGCACTGCTCGCGGCCGTACGCGGACAGGCGCCGGGCGTGCGACTGCGCTTCGTCGCGGAATCGAGCACCGACACCCCCGAACTGCGACGCGGCGAGGTCGACCTGGAGGCGAACGCCAACCGCCCGAGCGCACCCGACATCCGCGCCGAGCAGGTGGGTGAGACCCGCCTCGTCGCCGTCGTGAGGCAGGGACACCCCCTCACCCGCGCCCGAACCGTCACCGCGCAGCAGTACGCCGCCGCTGAACACGTCACCGTCTCGCGACGCGGAAACCTCGGGAACGCCGTCGACGACGCCCTCGCTCGGCTCGGCCTCACCCGCCGCGTGGTGGCGGCCGCCCCCACGGAAGCAGCCGCGCTGGAGTTCGCGCGCGGCACCGACCTCCTGATCACCGTCCCCGAGGTCACCACACGCACCGCGGCCGCCGACCTCGGCCTGGCCGTGCTTCCCGTGCCGCTCGAACTCCCCTCGGCACCGGTGTGCCTGTCATGGCACCAGCGCTACGACACCGACCACGCCCACACCTGGCTGCGCGCGCTGGCGCGAACCGCACTGGCCACCTGCGGAGCGTCGTAGCCGAACCAAGAGCGGAGGGCTGGGCGCAAGCACCGCACCCACCCCCGAGTCCCACAAAACAGCAGGTCAGCGCACCCTTCCTCTGGGCTTCAGGTGAGTCGGAGGCAGCTCGGGGGCAGGAAGCGGAGGGCCGTCGTAGCCCTTCACCTCGCCGAATCGGGTCCCGTTCATCCAGTCGTCGCGGGCCTGCGCGATGTCATCGTGTGACCGTCCAATCCAGTTCCAGAACATTTTTCGACCCGGGCGTGTTTTCGCAGGTCAGAAGGCTACCGGATGGCCGACAGTCAGCAAACTGTCAGCATTGGTCCGAGGAGCTGCACGACGATGGCAACCACGATCCTCCCCCACGGCATGGGCAAGGTCTTCAAGGAGTGCGGGCACTCGGAGTCGTACTGGCCCCGCTGCCAGCATCCGTACAAGATCCGCTACCGCAACGCCAGGGGCCGCCAGCAGGAGGAATCCGGGTTCGCCAACCAGGACGCCGCCATAACTCGCTTGGTGGCCATCTACAACGAGCGAAGGTCGACACCGACGAACCAGCCGAAGGCGGAGCGGATCGCGAAGTACGGCCCCATGACCTTCCGCGCCTACGCCAAGGAGTGGAAGCAGGGACAGCGCCACCTCGCGCCGGCGTCGCTCATCCACCTCGACTCCCTCCTCCACCACCATCTCTTCCCGGCCCTGGGCACCCGCCGCATGGACTCCTTCGACCACAAGGTCGTCGAGTACTTCATCCGCACGATGGAACGCAGTGGCACGGGCCTGGCCACCCAGTCCAACGCGTTCGACAAACTCAAGGCCATCCTCCTCGACGCCAACCGCCTCGGCCTCTACCCCGACAGCCCCCTCCTCGGCGTCCAGGCCCCCGTCTACGACCCCAAACGAGCCGTCATCCCCACCCCCGAGCAGCTCCGCGCGCTGCGGACCGCCGGCGACGACACCTTCGAGTTGGTCGTCGACCTCATGAGCGGCTGCGGACTGCGCAACGGCGAAGCAGCAGCCGTCAACCTCAACAACATCGTGGCCGACGACACCTACCGCGTCACCGAACAGGTCAACCGCACCACCAAGGACTACGACCGCCTCAAGCACCGCAAGAAGGGCGAGTACCGGGACGTCCCCCTCCCTCCCCGCGTGAGGGAGACCATCGAGCGATACGCCGAGACGCACGGGACGGTCGACGGCTACCTCATCCGCCATCCACAGGACCGAAGCCGGCCCTACCCCACGTACCTCCTCAACAACCGGTGGCAGCAGCTCAGGCGGACCCAGACCCTCGACATGCCCGAGGGTTTGGTCCTCTACAGCTTCCGTCACTTCTTCGCCTCCAACTGCCTCGCCCACCACATCCCCATCACCGACGTCGCCGAATGGATGGGCCACAAGACCCTGGAGATCACCTTCAAGATCTACCGCCACCTCATGCCCGGCTCCATCGGACAGGCAGCAGCAATTCTCAACACGACTCTGGCGGCTTGACCGGGATCCGGAGCAGGAGCCGCGCCCTGCACATTCGACTTGATGGTCGTGACGGGAACGAGGCTCTGGGCCGAAGACGCGCTGCGGCAGGTGACCACTGTCGTCGGGAGTGAGCGCCCGGGTGAATGCATCGGGTGGGATTTTGTGGTTCTCACGGCGGCGCACGAGGCGCCGTCTCTAGGCTCCGACAACACGATGGTGGGCAAGCTGCCTGCCACAGGCGAACTGGTGCGGGAGAGAACGTGCTGCTCGAAGGCAAGCTGGTCCGGGACCGAATTCCGGAGATCATCCGCGAAGACGGATTCGAGCCCAAGGTCTACGTGGCGGAGCCGGCGGAATACCGGGCCCGTCTCCACGCGAAGCTGTCCGAGGAGGTCCGCGAAGTCCAGGAGGCGGACGCGACCACAGCGCCGGACGAGCTCGCCGACGTCATGGAGGTCGTCTACGCCCTGGCCGCCGACTACGGCATCGACCAGCAACAGCTGGAGAAGATCCGCCAGGACAAGGCCGACCAGCGCGGAGGCTTCGCCGACCGCATCGTCTGGACAGGCAACCGCTGATCGAGCGGCCGCCGCCCCAGACCGGCATCAGCCCGCCAACGTGCCGAGCAGCACATGGCTCACCCCGAACAGCCAGAGCCTCGGCGCCTCGACCAAGCTCTGCACATCTGCCTCAGCGTCAGCCAACCTCGGTGTGACCTCGCTGACGCCACCTGTCGTGTGGAACAGCTTCAGGCTCGACACCCCCTTGTCTCACGTGCCGGGGTGCAACGACACGAGGCCCAGGGCTATTTCCGCCGCAGTCCGTCCGAAGTACGCCTTCGGGGCTGTTCCGTGCCGGCCCCGAAAGCTGTGACGGCGGCGGTAACGGAGAGGCCGGTCAGCAGGAGGAACAACGCGGGGTATCCGCCGAGCGGCTGCGCGAGGAGGGCGCCGGCGAAGGGGGCGAGGGCGGCAGCTGCGTGGGCCGGCGCGCCGAGGAGGCCGGAGAGCCGCCCGTAGTGGGTGGCGCCCCAGCGATCGGTGACGGCAGTGGCCTGCAGGAGGGTGAGGTTGCCGCGGACCACGCCCGCGACGACTGATACGGCGACGAGTAGGGCGTAGGGGCCGACCACATTTGCGAGTGCGCCAGTGGTGAGGGCACCGAGGGCGATCAGGGTGACGGTGCGGGCGGTGACGCCCAAGTGGCGGGCGAGGGCCGCGTACAGGGTCCGGCCGAGGGTCTGGCCGGCGCCGCCGAGCCCGAGGGCCCATGCGGCTTCGGTGGTGGTGTAGCCGCGCTCCAGGAGGAGGGGGACGAGGCCGATCACGACGGCGTACATCGCGAACGCGGACAGTGTGAAGGTGACGGCCAGCATCCAGAACGCCCGGCTGCGCACGACGTGCTCGTGGCCGCCGGTGACGTGCGGCGGGCTCGGCGGGGCCGGCGGCCACGGGGCTTTCAGGGCGAAAGCGTGGGCCGGGACGGTCAGGGCCGCGAGGATGCCTGCGAGGACCACGTACGTGGCGCGCCAGGACATGTGGTCGGCGAGGATCGCAGTCAGGGGCGCGAAGACCGTGGATGCCAGCCCGCCTGCGAGGGTGACGACGGTCAGTGCGCGGACGTGGTCCGGGGCCCACCAGCGGGTGAGGGCGGCGAAGGCGGGCTGGTAGAGGATCGCGGCCATCGCCATTCCGGCGAGCAGCCAACCAGTGAAGAAGACGGCCAGGTTGGGGGCTGCGGCGATCACGAGCAGGCTCAGCACACCGAGGACGGAACCCGCGGTCATGACGATGCGGGGCCCTCGGTGGTCCAGAACACGCCCGACGTAGATGCCGGCGACGGCGGAAACGACGAGCGCCGCGGAGAACGCGGCGGTTGTCGCTCCGGTGCTCCAGCCGGTGTCGGCGGTAATGGCCGGATTCAGGACGAGGAAGGCGTAGTAGACGATGCCCCAACTGGCTATCTGGGTGAGGCAGAGGGCGGGCAGGACGGCCCGTGGCCGCGACCGGACCCCCGTTCCGGTCGCGGCCACACTGGCCTGGGTGTCGGGCACGTTCAGCAGCCGCCGGAGGCAACGGGCGCGGCGCCGATGGTGAGGGTGGCCGGGGCCGCGCAGCAGCCGCCACCGGTCTCCTCCGCGGCTGCGGGCTCGTCGAAGAGACCCGCACCGCCGCACACGCCCGTCTCGGGAAGGGTGAGTTCGACGCGCTCGGCGGCTTCCTGGTCACCGGCGAGGGCGGCAGCGATGGAGCGGACCTGCTCGTAGCCGGTCATCGCGAGGAAGGTCGGGGCGCGGCCGTAGGACTTCATGCCGACGAGGTAGACGTCCTTCTCCGGGTGGGAGAGCTCGATCACGCCGTGCGGGTAGACCGTGCCGCAGGAGTGCTGGTTCGGGTCGATCAGCGGAGCCAGCTCCACCGGGGCCTGCAGGCGCTCGTCCAGGCCGAGGCGCAGCTCGTCCAGGAAGGACAGGTCGGGGCGGAAGCCCGTGAGGACGATGACCTCGTCCACCGGGTCGAGGCGGCGGCCGTCCTCGCCGATGAGGACCACGCGGCCGTCTTCGGTGCGCTCGAAGGCGTCGGTGCGGAACCCGGTGACCGCGTCGGCATACCCGCCGTCGACCGCCGCCTTGGCCGCCAGGCCGAGGGCGCCGCGGGCGGGCAGCTGGTCGGCTTCGCCGCCGCCGAAGGTCGACCCGGAAATACCGCGGCGCAGGATCCACGTGGCGTGCGTGCCCTTGCCGTCCTCGGACTTGGCGAGGTCGGCGAGGTAGGCGAGCGCGGTGAAGGCGGAGGCGCCGGAGCCGATGACCGCGGTGCGCTTGCCCGCGTACCGGGCCCGGACGGCCTGGTCCTTCAGGTCCGGGACGCGGTAGCTGATCCGGTCCCCGGCGGCCTTCTCGCCGAGGGCGGCCAGGCCGCTGCCGCCGGCGGGGCTGGGGGTGGACCAGGTCCCGGAGGCGTCGATGACCGCGCGGGCGAAGATCCGCTGCTCGTGGCCGTCGGCGTTCTCGTAGTGGACGACGAAGGGCTGGCCCTCGCGGTCGGCGTCGACGATGCGGTCCCGGCCGGTGCGGGAGACGCCGGTGACGCGTGCGTCGTAGCGCACCTGCTCGCCCAGGACGTCGGCCAGCGGCTGGAGGTACTGCTCGGCCCAGTCGCCGCCGGAGGGGTAGGTGTCCTCTTCGGGCTTGACCCAGCCGGTCGGGGCGAGGAGCTTCTCGGCGGCCGGGTCGACGACCTCACCCCAGCGGGAGAACAGCCGCACGTGCGCCCACTCACGGACGGCGGATCCGGCGGTGGTCCCGGCTTCCAGGACGAGGGGCTCCAGGCCGCGGTCGACGAGGTGGGCGGCGGCCGCGAGTCCGGCGGGGCCGGCCCCGATGACGACGACGGGCAGCTCGGTGGTGTTCTCGCTCATGACAGGTCTCCGGGTCTTCTTACAGGCAGGTGGACGGGGGCGGGGAGCGGGTCAGCAGCAGCCGGCACCGGTGGCGACGGCTTCGCGCTTGGCCTTCGGGTCGCAGCAGGCTCCGGCGGCTTCCGCGCCCTCGCTGGTGCCACAACACGGTGAGGACTCGGCGGGAGCCACCTCTGCGGTGGGCGCGGCCGGCGCGGGGCCGCAACAGGAGCCCGCCGCCTCGGCGTGGCTGGGGCCGGTGGGGGTGACCGGCTCGTTCATGACGACTCCCTGGTGTTTCGACGTTCGTCGATGGCTTGCGCGATCAGCATGACACCTGTATCGATAGACGTCAACATAGACATTCATCGAAACGGAAGATCGTTGATGGAACACGCAGATGTTGTCGTAATCGGCGCGGGTCAGGCTGGACTCGCCACGGCACACGCCATGCTGAGACGAGGGCTCAAGCCGGTCGTCCTGGAGGCATCCGACCAGTCGGCGGGGTCATGGCCTCGGTACTACGACAGCCTCACGCTCTTCTCCCCGGCCCGCTTCAGCTCCCTCCCCGGGCTGCCTTTCGGCGGCGGGAACCCAGACCGCTACCCGCACCGGGACGAGGTCGTCGCCTATCTGACCGCCTACGCAGCGCACCTCGATGCCGACATCCGCACGGCCACCCGGGTCACGGAGGTTCGCGAGGACGGCAACGGCTTCGCGGTCGCCCTGGAGAGCGGTGAGAGGCTGGCGACCCAGGCAGTCGTGGCGGCCTCGGGGAGCTTCGGCAGCCCTCACAGGCCCGCACTCCCGGGAATCGGCCGGTACACGGGGCAGGTGCTGCACTCGGCCGACTACCGCAGTCCGGACTCGTTCGCCGGCCGGCGGGTGATCGTGGTGGGGGCCGGGAACACGGCAGTGCAGATCGCCTTCGAGCTGGCCTCTTCGGCCAGGGTGACGCTGGCCAGCCGCAACCCGATCCGATTCGCGCCCCAGCGCATCCTCGGGCGCGACATGCACTTCTGGCTCGTCCGCTCCGGCGTCGACTCGGCACCTGTGGGCCGTCTCCTCCGCACACCTCCCACCCAGCCGGTCTTCGACACCGGCCGCTACAGGGCCGCGGTCACCGCCGGCGCGCCGGACCGCCGCCCCCTCTTCGCCTCGGCAGACGGCAAGGACGTCACATGGACGGACGGAAGCGGGGAGGAGGTGGACACGATCATCCTTGCCACCGGCTACCGACCCCACCTGCCGTACCTCGCCCCGCTCAATGCGCTCGAAGCCAAGACGGCCCGCCCTCTTCACCGCAACGGAATCTCACGCACGACCGCCTTGCGTTCGCAGGCCTGGAATGCCAGCGCACGCTGTCGTCGAACTCCCTGCGCGGCGTCGGACGGGACGCCACACGGATCGCGCATCGCCTGGCCGCTGAGCTCAGGCGCTGAGCGCCTGGGCGCATTGGTTCGACGTGTGTCAACATAGACGTATGTCGAATGTGAACGTGCTGCCGCTGCTGGAGCCGGAGGCCGTCGTGCCGTGCTGCCCGCCGCTGACCGAGCGCCCGCTGACCGCGGCCGAGGCGGAGCGCACGGCCACGATGTTCAAGGCTCTGGGCGACCCGGTGCGCCTGCGCCTGTTCTCGGCCGTTGCCTCCCACGAGGGCGGAGAGGCGTGCGTCTGCGATATCTCCGACGTGGGCGTCTCGCAGCCGACGGTGTCCCATCACCTGAAGAAGCTGAAGGAAGCCGGACTGCTCTCCTCCGAGCGGCGCGGCACCTGGGTGTACTACCGCGTGGAGCCCTCGGTCCTGGCAGCGATGGCCCAGCTGCTGTCCCGCGCAGCAGGTAACTGACGACCCCAGCTTTACCCCGACCCGATCGAACGGGCCCAGCTCCGACACGCGAGCTGGGCCCGTTCCCCTTCCTTCCAGCGTCTGCCGGTCGCATTCGCCCTACGACTGCGGAGCCGCCGTGTGCGTCAACCATGCACGTGTGACCGCACACGCGGTCGGGCGTCGACCTCTTCTCCCGCCGCCGAGCGAGAAGCCCGCGCGAACCGTGCACTGCTTCCAGTGCGCCGCGGCCCGGACCCGCTGACAGGCCCATGTACGTGAACTGCGCCCCGGCGTCTCCCCATGAAGAAGACGCGCGGGGTGCGGTTCACGCGCTCAGCAGCTGGGCGATCTCGCGGGCGGCTTCGCGGGCCGGGCGGCCGACACCGATGAGGGTGGCGGAGGCGGGGCCGGTCCAGTCACCGTAGCCCAGCAGGTGCAGGCGGGGCTCGTCGACCGCGCGGGTGCCGATCGTGGCGATGTGGCCGCGGGTGCCGCGCAGGCGCATCGAGGCGAAGTGGGCCAACGCGGGGCGGAAGCCGGTGCACCAGATGACCGCGTCGGCCGGCGACTCCGTACCGTCGGCCCAGACGACACCCTCGGCGGTGAGGCGGGTGAACATCGGTGAAGCGGCGAGGAGTCCAGCGTCACGGGCCGCGCGCACGGGCGGGACAGCGACGATGTCGCCGAGCGAAGCGACGCCACCGGTGTCTGTGCGGCCGGCGTCCAGCGCCTGGCGGCGGGCGGTTGCGGCGTCGAAGAGGGCGCGGCCGTCGATCTCGTCCGGGAGGTAACGGGGCGGCCGCTGCGTCACCCAGGTCAGGTCGGCCGTACCGGCGAGATCAGCGGCGATCTGGGCCCCTGAGTTGCCGCCACCCACCACGATCACGCGCTGCCCGGCGAACTCGGCCGGGTTGCTGTACTGGACGGTGTGGAGCTGGCGCCCCGCGAACTCGCGGCGCCCGGGCACGGCGGGGAGGAAGGGGCGCGTCCACGTACCCGTGGCGCTGACGACAGCGCGGGCCTGCCAGGCGCCGGAATCCGTCTCGACCCGCAGGAACACAGCGTCACGGTGGACCGCCTCGACCCACACGCCGCGCTGGACCGGGAGCTCGTACCGCTTCTCGTAGTCGGCGAGGTACGACACGACGTGCTGCGCGTCTGGGTAGACCTCGTCGGCCTGGACCGGCATGAGGCGGCCGGGCAGGGACGAGTAGGCAGCCGGGGAGAAGAGGCGCAGGGAGTCCCAAGTGTGCTGCCAGGCTCCTCCGGGCGCCGTCTGGGCGTCCAGGATGACGTGCTCGACGCCCAGGCGGCGCAGGTGGTAACCAGCGGCGAGCCCGGACTGGCCGCCGCCGATCACCACCACATCCGTGCGCTGCGTCATGCGGCGGGCTGATCCTGTTCGGTCTTGCCGCGCATGAAGATGACGGCCACCAGCGCCAGGCCCACCACGACGCCGACCAGCTGCATGCCGATGAAGCCGGCCACCGAGGACGGGGCGATGCCCGCGAAGGTGTCCGTGAACGCGCGGCCGATCGTCACGGCCGGGTTCGCGAAGGACGTGGAGGAGGTGAACCAGTACGCGGCGCCGATGTACGAGGCCACGGCGACCGGGGCGAAGCGCAGGCGGTCCGTCCGCGCCAGGCCGAAGATCAGCAGGATCAGGCCGGCGGTCGCAACGACCTCGCCGAGCAACAGGTTCCCCGCCGAGCGGTCGTGGGTGGACCACTTCACCAGCGGCTCGCCGAACATCGCGTCGGCCAGGATCGCGCCCGCGATCGCGCCGACGATCTGCGAGGGGACGTACACGGCCAGCTCGCGAACGTTCACGCCGGCGCCGCCGCGGCGGGCGGTCCACCACTCGGCCAGCGTGACGGCCGGGTTGAAGTGGGCGCCGGAGACCGGGCCGAGGAGGGCGATCAGAACGCCGAGGCCGAACACCGTCGCGGTGGAGTTGGCCAGCAGCTGGAGGGCCACGTCCTGGGTCAGTTTCGTGGCCTGGATGCCGGAGCCGACCACGATCGCCACCAGGGCGGCGGTGCCGACGATCTCGGCGGCCGCACGGGCGATCAGCGGGGTACGGGGCGGGGTGGCACCAGGCGCAGGCTGGGGCGCGTCGGCGGCTATGACGGTCTCCGCTGCGGGGGCGGTGCCGACGGGCTCGGTGACGGACAACGGTTCTCCTCGGGCAGGTGAGGCTAAAAGCGGGTTATGGGCAGGACCGCTTGAGGTTCGCTTCGGCGGTGGCACGCGCGGTCTGGGCGAGGTCGGCGAACTGACCGGCGATGCCTTCGATGACTTCCGGGCGCAGGCGGTAGTAGATGAATCTCCCGCATGGCTCCGTCTCCACGATCCCGGCCTCTCTCAGCACCTTCAGGTGGTTCGAGAGGTTGGTCTGCTTGGCACCCGTCTCCTCCACGAGGTGGGTGGTGCAGAGCGTCTCCTTGGCGAGGAGGGTCACGATCTGGAACCTGAGCGGGTCTGCCAGTACCCGAATCAGTTCAGTGTCGACTGACGTCATCATGGGCTGATACTCTCACATCAGTGGTGGCTGACACCACCCGGTGCTGATGCGCGCCGCATTTCTGCCTTGAGAAGAGACCTGCCGTGTCCGACAAGCCTTCTGTCCTGTTCGTCTGCGTGCACAACGCCGGCCGCTCCCAGATGGCCGCTGCCTGGCTGTCCCACCTGGCCGGGGACCGTGTCGAGGTCCGCTCGGCCGGCTCCGCCCCCGCCGACTCGGTCAACCCCGCCGCCGTCGAGGCCATGCGCGAGGTCGGCATCGACATGTCCGCAGAGACCCCGAAGATCCTCACCGTCGACGCGGTCAAGGCCTCCGACGTCTGCATCACGATGGGCTGCGGCGACACCTGCCCCGTCTTCCCGGGCAAGCGCTACCTGGACTGGAAGCTCGAGGACCCGGCCGGCCAGGGTGTGGAGGCCGTCCGCCCGATCCGCGACGAGATCAAGAAGCTCGTCGAGGGCCTGATCGCGGAGATCGCCCCGGAGCCGGCGGCGTGAGCGCGGCGGGGGGCATACGCAACGTCATCATCATCGGCTCCGGCCCCGCGGGGTACACCGCCGCCCTCTACACGGCGCGCGCGAACCTGGAGCCGCTGGTCTACGGTGGTGCGATCTTCGTCGGCGGCTCGCTGACGACGACCACCGAGGTCGAGAACTTCCCGGGTTTCCCCGAGGGCGTCGACGGCCCGGTCCTCATGGAGAACATGCGGGCCCAGGCCGAGCGCTTCGGCGCCGAGATGATCGACGACGACATCGTCTCGGTCGACCTGACCGGCGACATCAAGACGGTCACCGACTCCGAGGGCACCGTCCACCGGGCGAAGGCCGTGATCATCGCGACCGGCTCCGGTTACCGCAAGCTCGGCCTACCCAAGGAGGACGAGCTCTCCGGACGCGGCGTCTCCTGGTGCGCGACCTGCGACGGGTTCTTCTTCCGCGACCGCGACATCGTCGTGGTCGGCGGCGGCGACACCGCCATGGAGGAAGCCACCTTCCTCACCCGCTTCGCCCGCTCGGTCACCGTCATCCACCGGCGCTCCATGCTGCGGGCCTCCCAGGTCATGCAGAACCGCGCCTTCACGGACGACAAGATCTCCTTCATCTTCGACAGCGAGATCACCGAGCTGGAGGAGAAGGACGGCAAGCTCTCCGGGCTGACCGTGCGCAACAACATCACCGAGGAGCTCCGGCACCTCGACGTGACGGGCCTGTTCATCGCGATCGGGCACGACCCGCGTTCGGAGCTGTTCACCGGGCAGCTGGACCTGGACTCCGAGGGGTACCTCAAGGTCCAGTCTCCGTCCACGCGGACCAACCTCCCCGGCGTGTTCGCAGCGGGCGACGTGGTCGACCACACCTACCGCCAGGCCATCACCGCAGCCGGATCCGGCTGCTCCGCCGCACTCGACGCCGAGCGGTACCTCGCCGCCCTCGCCGACGCGCGGTAAGTACAACCACCCCACGAGAGGAGGCCGCATCATGGCCCTCAAGAGCGTGACCGACGCGTCCTTCCTCGAGGACGTCCTGCAGAGCGAGACACCCGTACTCGTCGACTTCCGGGCCCCCTGGTGCGGCCCCTGCCGCCAGCTCGCCCCGTCGCTGGAGGCCATCGCCGCCCAGCACGGCGAGAAGATCAAGATCGTCAAGCTCAACATCGACGAGAACCCGGAGACGGCCGCCGCGTACGGCGTCCTGTCCATCCCGACGATGAACGTCTTCGTCGGCGGACAGGTCTCCAAGACCATCGTCGGCGCCAAGCCGAAGGCGGCACTGGAGCGCGAGCTGGACGCCTTCCTCAACGCCTGAGGCGCAGCAAGGCCGCTGCCCCTTGATCCGCGACGGGTCCAGGGGGCAGCGCCGCTCTCGCCCTGCAGAGGAAAGCTCCTGTTCGCCCCCGTCGAGTGCCCGGCATACTCGATGTGGAAGTGATCGCGTCATCCCCTCGGGAGCGGACACCCTGGCGAACGCGCCACGTAGCAGAGGGCAGGAGGGCGATCATGACGGACACCCATGGGATGGACCGGGATTCAGTCCACCGCGACTGCGAGCGCGTCCGCCTAGCCTTCCACCGCCTGCTCGACACCGCGACCGAGGCGGAGCTCGCGAGACGTACCGACGACACTCGCTGGACCAACAAGCAGTTGCTGTGGCACATGCTCTTCGGCTACATGGTCGTCCGAGCGCTGATCGCCCTGACGTACGTCTTCGGGCGGCTCCCCCACAGCTTCAGCAGGGTCTTCGCCCACCTGCTGAACGCAGGCACCGTCCCGTTCGACCTGATCAACTACGCCGGCCCCTGCGGCGCGGCCAAGATGTACAGCCGTCGCCGGATGGGTGCCGCGTTCGACCGCATCATCGCCTCCCTGCACCGGCACCTCGACGGCGAATCCGACGCCGAACTGGCCCGCGGCATGCACTACCCCACCCGCTGGGACCCGTTCTTCAAGGACTGGATGACCCTCGCCGACGTGTACCGCTACCCCGCCCAGCACTTCGACTTCCACTACGACCAGCTCACGTTGGGCGGGAGCTGACCTTCCGGCCGAACAGCGACGGCCGTGGTGCCCGTACCGGCGGACGGGCCCCGCCCGGTCAGCCGCAACAGGATGCCCCAGTCGGGGCGTTCGCCGTGACGATGGGAAGCTCGGCGTGGGCCGGCTTCACCGCGCGCACGATCGCCGAGTGCATGCCGTCGGCAACCGAGTGGGTCGGGGTGATCTCAACACCAGTGAAGCCTGCGTCCTCGAGGCCCTGGCGGTACTCGGCGAACGACAGCGCTCCGGCGATACAGCCGACGTAGTCGCCCCGCTCCGCCCTCTCCGCGGGCGACAGCCGGTCGTCGGCCACGACGTCCGAGATCCCGATCCGGCCACCGGGCACGAGCACCCGGTACGTCTCGGCGAAGACCGCGGGCTTGTCGACCGACAGGTTGATCACGCAGTTGGAGATGACGACGTCGATCGTGCCGGCCGGCAGCGGGATCGCTTCGATGGTTCCCTTGAGGAACTCGACGTTCTTCGCTCCCGCCTTCCGGGCATTGGCCAGTGCGAGGGCGAGCATCTCCTCGGTCATGTCCAGCCCGTAGGCCCTGCCGGTCGCTCCCACCCGGCGGGCGGACAGCAGCACGTCGATCCCGCCGCCTGAACCGAGGTCGAGCACGCGCTCCCCTTCGTGCAGCTCGGCGACCGCGAGCGGGTTCCCGCAGCCCAGGGAAGCCGCGACGGCTTCGGCAGGCAGCGATTCTCGTTCCGACTCGCCGTACAGCCCCGACCCGAAGTTCTCGTCGATCTCCACACCCCCCGAGCCACAACAGGCCGTGGCGCCCTCGCCGACCCGCAGGGCAGCCGCGGCGTAGCCGGCACGGACGGTCTCCCGCAGGTCGGAGTCATTGGTCATGATGCGCCTCCTCGATGAACTGATTCGACATCTACGAAATCAACCCTGCGCCTTAAATCGACGAACGTCAACTTAGAGATCCATCGAAACTATGACTTCCACCCGCTGAGCTCATTCATCGACTATCGTCGACTATCGATGGAAGAGACTGCACAGCACGCGCGCGTGCTGACCGACGACGACGCCACCACATATGCAGGCTGGTTCAAGGCCCTCGGCGATCCCATGCGGGTCCGGCTGCTGCACCTGCTCGCGTCCGAAGGACGCCCGATGGCCGTCGGCGAGATCACCGACCGGCTGCCGATCGGCCAGTCAACGGTGTCACACCACCTCAAGGTGCTGGCCGAGGTACGCTTCGCGCTCCCCGAGCGGAGCGGAACCAGCAACCAGTACGCGGTCAACGCCGCCTGCCTCGACTGCTTCCCGGCAGCCGTACGAGCCATCCTGGGGCAGCCGTGAACATCACCGCTATGACCGCGAACCACGCCCAGCAGGTTCTGGCGATCTACCAAGCCGGCATCGACGAGGGCAACGCAACCTTCGAAACCCGAACGCCCGGCTGGGCGGCGTTCGACACGGCCAAACTCCCCGAGCACCGCTTCGTCGCCACGGACAGCAGCAGGGAGCAAGTCCTCGGCTGGATCGCGGCCAGCCGCGTCTCCGATCGCTGCGCGTACTCGGGTGTCGTCGAGCACTCCGTGTACGTGCATCCAGCGGCCCGCGGCCAGGGCGTCGCCCGCGCACTCCTCGGCGTGCTCATCTCCTCCACCGAGGCAGCCGGCATCTGGACCATCCAGTCCGGCGTCTTCCCCGAGAACACCGCCAGCCTCGCCCTCCACCAGCGCGCCGGCTTCCGCGTCATCGGCACCCGCGAACACATCGGCCTCCACCACGGCCGCTGGCGCGACGTCGTCCTCCTCGAGCGTCGCAGCCGCGCCATCACCTGAGGCCCAAGCCGGAATCTGCATGGATGAGGGCCCGCACCCGATGGCTTACCCAGGTGCGGGCCTCATCCCATCGGCTGCGATCTAGTCGACGAGTCGGGCCGTGTAGTCGCCCGCCGGGCGCGGTCAGAGTTCCACGAGGTTGATCTCGGTGGCCTTGAGGCTTGCCCAGATGTCCGTGCCGTCGGCGAGGTTGAGGTCGGCGGCGGCCTGGGGGGTGATCTCGGCGATGAGGTCGGGGGCCTTCTCTGAGGTGATCAGGATCCGCAGGCGGCTGCCGACGGCGGTGATCTCGCGTACGGTGCCGGGCCAGACGTTGCGGGGGCTGCCGGTGGGCTGGTCGCGGTGCAGGGACACCGATTCCGGGGCGATGATCGCGAGCCCGTCGGCGCCTTTGGGGAGCGCGTCGGCGGCGATCAGGATGCCGCCGTCTTCGAGGCGAAGACCGTCGGGGGTGGCGGTGCAGGGCCAGGCGTTGCGACCGAGCATGCGGGCCACCCACGGCGAGCGCGGGTGACGGGTGACCTCGGAGGGTGGGGCGTCCTGGAGCGTGCGGCCGTCGGCGAGGACGAGGACACGGTCCGTCAGCGAGACTGCCTCGACCGGGTCGTGGGTGACGATCAGGCAGACGCCGCCGAAGCCGGCGAGATGGCGGCGCAGGGTGTGGCGTACGTGGGCGCGGGTGGTCCGGTCGAGGGCGGCGAGGGGTTCGTCGAGGAGCAGCAGGCGGGGCCGGGCTGCGAGGGCGCGGGCGAGGGCGACGCGTTGGGCCTGGCCGCCGGAGAGTTCGGCGGGCTTGCGGTGGGCGAGGTGGCCGACGCCGAGCTGGCCGAGCCAGCGGCGGGCCTCGATCCGTGCCTCGGCCTTCGGCATGCCGTGGGCGCGCAGCCCGTAGGCGGTGTTGGCCAGCGCGTTGAGGTGGGGGAAGAGGGCGCCGTCCTGCGGCACCCAGGCGACCTGGCGCTTGTGCGGGGGCAGGGCGGTGACGTCGAGGTCGCCGAGCTTCAGCGCGGCGTGGGAACGGGGGGTCAGGCCGAGCAGAGCCCGCAGCAGGGTGGTCTTGCCTGCACCGTTCTCGCCGACGACAGCGATGGTGGTGCCCGGCTCGGCATCCAGGGTGAGCTCGTTGAAGCCCGTCACGGTCGCGTGCAGCGGCCAGGGCTCCGTCTTCCGCGCGGGTGCGGGGGGTTCGTCGGTGGTCGCCAGAACCGCGCCGGCGGGTTCGGGCTTGGCCGTGGTGGTGCGGGGGCGGCCGGCCTGGCCGGTCCAGCGGCCCCGCAGGCCGATCAGGACGGCCATGGCGATGGCGAGGAGGAGCAGGGAGACGGAAGTGGCAGCCTCGGGGGCGTCCTGGAGGAGGAGGTAGACCTGGAGAGGGAGGGTCTGGGTGGAGCCGGGCAGGTTCCCGGCGAAGGTGATGGTCGCCCCGAACTCCCCGAGCGCGCGGGCCCACGATAGGGCGGCGCCCGCGGCGAGGCCTGGGGCGACCATGGGCAGGGTGACAGTGAAGAACACCCGCACCGGGGTGGCGCCGAGGGAGGAAGCGGTCTCCTCGTAGGAGCGCTTGAGACCGGCGATGGTGCCTTCGAGGCTGATGACGAGGAACGGCATCGCCACGAACGTCGCCGCGAGGACCGCGCCGGAGATGTGGAAGGGGAACACGATCCCGAAGGTGTCCTCCAGCCACGGCCCCAGCAGTCCGCGCCGTCCGAACCCGAGGAGCAGGGCGACACCGCCGACAGTCGGGGGCAGCACCATCGGCAGCAGCACCAGCGTCCGTACGAACGCCTTCCCAGGGAAATCGACCCGGGCCAGCAGCCACGCCAGCGGGACGCCCATGAGCAACGACAGACCGAGCGCGGCGAAGGAAGTGATCAGCGATAGCTTGAGGGCTTCGACCACACCGGGGCTGCTGAGGTGGGTGCCGAGGTCGCCCCACTGGGTGCGGACCAGGATGCCGACGAGCGGGACCAGCAGGAACGCGACGGCCAGCAGCGCGGGCAGCACCAGGGCTATCGAGGGGCGGGTGCCGCTTGTCGGGCGACCACGGAACATCACAGGCAGTCCTTGGCAGAGATCGGATCGGGTGCGCCAGGGCGCGTAGAGAGTTGAGGTCTGGGGCTTGGGGGTGGCCCGCGTCAGCCGTGGTCGATGTGGACGCTGGTGGACTTGATTCGGGCGGTTGCTTGCATGCCCACCTTCAGTTCCATCTCTTCGACGGCTTCCCGGGTCAGCAGGGAGACCAGGCGGTGGGGGCCTGCCTGGATCTCCACCTGGGCGGTCACGTCGCCGAGCTTGACGGCGGTGATGATGCCCGGGAACGAGTTCCGCACGGAGCTGTGGACCGCTTCATCGTCATCCGGTGCGCGGTTGGCGAGGTCGACGGCGAACGCGGCGAGGTCGCGGCCGTCGATGAGGCGTCGGCCCGCGCCGTCGCCCCCTTCCCGGTGGGCGGGGAACTTCCCCGCGTCGGCCCAGCGCGGGCGGTGTCGGGGCTGACCCCCAGCAGGCGCGCGGCCTGGCTCAACGTGTAGTGCGGCATGTGCCGTTGCCTTTCGCTCCCCGCCGCAGACCAGGGGTGCCCCGCACGGAGGCACCTCTCTTGCTCCTACGGGCTGGGCCTACTTGTGGCGGGCGACCTTGACGGCCGAGATCAGCAGGATCAGCGCGAGGCCGGGGATCAGGACGACGTCCGGGATCACTCCGAGCAGGAGCCCACCGAGAAGCGCTCCGGCGATGGAGCCGCCGGCCATGAGGGCGGCGAAGCGCAGGTTGGAGCCCAGGACGGCGAAGCTGCCGTCGCGGCTGTAGCGGGCGAACGCGACCAGCATGGTGGGCAGCGACACCAGCAGGGACAGGCTCCCGGCGAGCTTGATGTCGGCGCCGAACAGCAGCACGATCGTAGGGATCAGCAGCTCGCCGCCGGCGACGCCCATGATGGCCGCGACCACGCCGATGCCGAACCCGGCCACCACGCCCGCCACGATTTGGACCGGGCCCGGCAGGTCCAGGGTTCCGACGGCGGTGGTGTGGGTGATCACCAGGGCGGCAGCCATGGCGACCATGAGGACGGCGAGGACTTTGTAGAGGGTGGCGGAGCGCATCCGTACCGCCCACGAGGCTCCGGCCCAGGCGCCGAGGAGGCTGCCGGCCAGGAGGTTGACCGCGATCGACCAGTGGGCCCCGAGGTCGGCGAACGAGACGGCGGCGAGCCGCGCGGGCAGGGCGGTGATGACGACGACCAGGCTCATCGCCTTGTTCAGGATGACGGCCGACAGGGCGGCGAAGCCGAACATGCTGATCAGCAGCGGCAGCCGGAACTCGGCACCGCCCAGGCCGATCATGCCGCCGAGCACGCCCACCATGGCGCCGGCCCCGAAGACCAGCGGTGCCGACCGCGACCGCGCGGCCCCGGCCAGTGCCTTGTCTGATGCCACGTCGATCACGCGTTCACCTCTTGTCCGGCGCCGGTGAGCGTGTATCCGCCCAGTCGGCGCAACTGGGCACTCACCCGCGGCGAGCACCACACCTGCAACAGCGTCGACATACCGGGGTGTTCGACGAACCGCCGGTCCACCCACAGCTGCACGACGTGCTCCTCCCACGGGGAGAAGTCCAAACCGACCGACGCCGCGGCGGCGGCCGTGGTGATTCCCGCCGCCACCTGCCCGGCCGCAGTCATCCGCGCCGAGGCCAGGTGCCCCGACACCACGGGCCCGGCTACCTGGTCAGGAGCACCGGCGGCGGCCAGGGTCCGCAGCAGCGCCTGCTCGGAACCGGCCTGCGCGTCACGGTGGGCGACCGGCACGAGGCCGGTACCGATCGCGGACAGGGCAGGCGCGGGCCCGTCATGAGCGAGACCCACCGGCCAACGCGCAAGCTCCCACCGCGCCACGCCCTCAGGCACCGGCGGGAGTTCGCCTGCCGGGCCGTGAACGACCGCAGCGTGCGCCCGGCCGGCGGCGAGCGCGGCCATCGACCGGCCTGAGGAAGCGTGCACCACCACCAGGCGCCCGGGACCGCGGCCGGGAGCCGCAGCAGCGGCCATGCCGAGCGCGGGCTCGCAGCCCGCGACCACGAATCCGTCGACCGACGCACCGTCCAGCAACTGCGGCCCGCGCTCGGCCCAGACGGCGTCGGCCAGTGTGAATCCGTGCCCGTCGCTCTCACCGAGCGGCGCCCATACCTGGTTCTCACCGACCCGGGCCACCGCCAGCGGCGTACCCACCTCCGGCCGGCCTTCGTCGGCCATCACCGGGGCGAAGGTGTCCGGCGCGGACGGGGCGAACAGCTCCTCCACCGTGCAGCCGAACGCCGCAGCAAGCCCGAGCGCAGCCGTTACCGAAGGAACCTGCCGCCCGGACTCCACCGCCGCGACCGACTGCCGCGACACACCCGCAGCAGCCGCCAACTCCTCCTGCGACCAGCGCAAAGCCAGCCGCCGCTCACGTACCCGTTCACCAGCCATGCCAGGAAGATAGCGGCCCGCCACCATCCGAGCACAAGAGGGCAGATCCAAATTCGGCGACTCCCACACAAGCTCCGGAAACACCCGGCCGAGAATTAGGAGGAAAACACCGACGAGGGGGGACACGAGCCGCTGGCCTGCCCATACGCGACGTCACTCCACGCCGAAGGGCTCGCAGACCGCGAGATGCAAATCGTGACCGCCAAATCATTCCCGGTGATTCGCACCGCAGTTGCGCAAGAAATCACCAAAGCAGCTGGCTTATGCGATCGCTAATGCTCAATATGACTAGCAATTGCAGGATGATCTGCGATCTGCCCAGCCAGGTGAGTGAGCAACTCCGCGTGCGCTCCGGGCAACGTCAGGAGGGCGCCGGGGCAGCACCTCGGCGGCCACCCTCGCCGCATCGGCGGGTACGTCCACCTCCCCGAGAGCAGGTATCCGATCCGGATCGCAGAGCCAGCCGTCCGCCCGGGTCACGCAGGCGTGGTCGAGCACTCCGTGTACGTCCGCACCACCGTCAGCAGCTGCGGTTTGGCGCGCCAGCTTTTTGCGGCTCCACTGGAGTCGGCTCGGGCGGCGGATCCAGTCCGGGCTCTTCCCTGAGAACTCCGCCGGCCTCCCTCTTCATGAGCGTGCGGATCGGCGGCCACCACGGCATCTAGCGGGGCGTGGTCCTCCTTGAGCGTCGTAGCCCACGGATCAGCTGACGCCGACGGGCGTGGCGGTGTCCGCGGGCACAAGGCGGGGAACGAGGCGTACGTAGACCACCATGACGATGACCTCGACCAGGGTCTGGGTGACCACGACGACGGCGGCGGCGACCGCAAGGTCGTCGGGCAGCGCGAGGGCCAGGGGCAGGACGACCAGGGAGTTGCGGGTCGCGCCGGTGAAGACGACCGCCCGTGCTGCGGGTGCTTCGAGGCGGAAGAGGCGGGCGACGCCCCGTCCGGCGAAAGCCATGATCGCGAGGAACGCGGCGTAGAAGGGGATGACGGCGGCGACGTCGCCGAGGCTGCCCCCGAGCTTCGGGATCTGGGAGGCGACGACGGTGATGAGGGTGGCGGCCATCAGCGGCACCATCCTCGTCGTGCCCGCGTCCGACACTTTCTGTCCGGCCGGTGCGCGTCCCGCCCAGGCCTGGAGGGCCCAGGCCAGCGCGAGGGGGATCACGATGAGGAAGAGGAAGGCTTCCAGGAACGGGCCTACCTCGACGATGTCGGCGAGGTCCGGGCCCAGGAACAGATACAGCAGGCCGGGCAGGAGCAGCATCTGGGCGACGAGCAGCAGCGGGCTCGCGGCCAGGAGGCGCCAGCTGTCACCGCCGGCCAGGCCGCTGAAGACGATCACGTAGTCCACGCACGGGCAGAGCAGCACCAGCAGGACGCCGATGCGTACGGCCTGGTCGGCGGGGAGGAAGGTGAACATCGCGGCGACGACCAGCGGGACGACGGCGAAGTTCACGACCAAGGCCGCGGACAGGAACCGGCCGTCACGCAGGGAGCGGGACAGGTCGGCGGCCGGAACCTGGAGGAACGTCACTACCAACAGCGCCCCGAGGACGGGGTTGATGGCGTGCTCGAGTCCCGGACCGGCGGAGGGCGCTGCCCAGCCGAGGAGCGCACCCAGGGCCATGGCACCGAGGTAGATCGCAATCTGGTGCTGCTCCATACGTGCGACCAGACCCTGCGGTTCCTGCGGCACCCTGCTGACTCCTTGCGGTACGTCCGTGCTGATCGTGCGACGGCCCTGGCTGGGCCTGGTCATTGTGGCAAGCGGGCGCGCCCTTACCTGGGCGGCGGAGTGGGCAGGCCCAGGTCCACCGGGCCCGGCGCGGTCGTGCACGCGGCAGCCCGGCGGCGCCGACGCAGTACCCACACCGCGGCGGCAACGGCAGCGACGGTGACGGCGGCCAGAGCGGGTACCCACAGGGCGCCGATGGCGGAGAGGACTCCCAGCCCGCCGAGGAAGGCCATGATCGGGCCGATGCAGCAGGCCGCGCAGGCCAGAGCGGCGAGGCCGCCGACTCCGAGGAGGGACTTGCCGGAGGACTTCGTCTCGGGGTTCATACAGTAGCTCCGAACAGCTCGGCGAGCAGGAAACCTGCCGCTTCGGGCGCCCGCACCGTCAGCGTCAGGCGGGCGGGGGCGAGATTCAGGGTGAAGTCGAAGAACGCACAGCAGTCCTGCTCAGCCGCCGCGAGGGCGGCGAGTTCGGCGGCCACCTCCGGGGCGCTGGGGAAGACCAGGCGCACCCCGTCGGTGATCTCCTCTCGGCCGGTGGCCCGCGTGATCAGTGCCTGCCACTGGGCGGTGCGCTCGCCGAGCTCGGCCCCGTCGAGCGTGCAGGCCACTGGTGCCTCGCGCCACGGCTCGTCGGCCGCGTCGGCGTTGGGGCGGGTAGGTGAGAGTTCGACCAGGACGGGCCCCGCTGCCGGGGCCTGCTCGGTGGTGGTGCAGCCGCAGCCCGGGCTGCACCCGCCGGACGGCGCCGGCCCGGACAGCTGCCGGTGAACATCGGCGAGTCGGGCGGAGAACGCGGCCAGCTCGGCCGCACGGCGGTCCGCGTCCGCGATCCGTCCGGCGACCAGGGGCACCATCCGTGCCCGCACCGCGGCGCACACCCCCTCGTCCCGTACATCAAGCAGGTCGCGAATGTCCTCCAGCGCCAGCCCGAGCAGCTTCGCGGAGGAGATGAACGCCAGCCGCTCCACCGCGTCCGGCCCGTACTGTCGGTAGCCGGACGTCGTCCGCTCGGCGGGCAGCAGCCCGGCCGTCTCGTAGAACCGCAGCGTGGAGGCCGGTACGCCGGAGCGTTCGGCCAGCTGCGATATGCGCAGTGTGCTCATGCCTCGAACGTAAACCTTCAACCCGACTCGAAGGTCAAGCCTGCGGCTCACAGCTGTCGACGCCCAGGACCGCGTCCGGGCGCGGTGGGCGCGGTCATGGACAGTTCAGAGGAAGGCGGAGATCTCGCGTGCGGCGTCGCGGGCGGGGCGGCCGACGCCTATGAGGGTGGCGGAGGCCATGCCAACCCCTCACCCGACATCACGCTCCCGCCCTGGCAATTGTGGGAATCCGACAACGGGGCGGGGCGCCTCCCATCCGAGCGTTGCCCGCAGCTCCAGCGGCACAGGAGCCAGCTCACGGCGCCACGCGGGGAAGCCGGGCCACCACCCCGACGGCCACGCGCGGCACGATCGGATCAGCAACTGACAGCCACTGCCACGCGGGGCCAATCTTCAACTGAAAACTCAGCATCGGGTCAGCATCGGTTTCCCCACACTGATCGCGAACTGCCAGAGGCGAGAACGACACGGACGTTCTCTAAGCGCTCGAAGTGCGATTGACCTGCATCGATCGCCCCAACATGCAGAGCCCTCTCCGACTGCGACGAGGTGCCCCACACCGATCCCCGACTCAAAACATGGTCATCGCACACGACCCCGCGGCTTCAAGTGAGTTGGGGGAATCTCGGGGGCCGGGATCGGCGGCCCGTCATAGCCCTTGACCTCGCCGAATCGGGTCCCGTGCATCCAGTCTTCGCGGGCCTGAATGACCTCTTCATGATCTCTCAGGACCCAATTCCAGAACATTTTTCGACTCGGACGTGTTTTCGCAGGTCAGAGGGGTATCGGATGGCCGACAGTCAGCAAACTGTCAGCATTGGTCCGAGGAGCTGCACGACGATGGCAACCACGATCCTCCCCCACGGCATGGGCAAGGTCTTCAAGGAGTGCGGGCACTCGGAGTCGTACTGGCCCCGCTGCCAGCACCCGTACAAGATCCGCTACCGCAACGCCAGGGGCCGCCAGCAGGAGGAATCCGGGTTCGCCAACCAGGACGCCGCCATAACCCGTTTGGTGGCCATCTACAACGAGCGAAGGTCGGCGCCAACCAACCAGCCCAAGGCGGAGCGCATCGCAAAGTACGGCCCCATGACCTTCCGCGCCTACGCCAAGGAGTGGAAGCATGGACAGCGCCACCTCGCGCCGGCCTCACTCATCCACCTCGACTCCCTCCTCCACCACCACCTCTTCCCGGCCCTGGGCACCCGCCGCATGGACTCCTTCGACCACAAGGTCGTCGAGTACTTCATCCGCACCATGGAACGCAGTGGCACGGGCCTGGCCACCGAGTCCAACGCCTTCGACAAACTCAAGGCCATCCTGCTCGACGCCAACCGCCTCGGCCTCTACCCCGACAGCCCCCTCCTCGGCGTCCAGGCACCCGTGTACGACCCCAAACGAGCCGTCATCCCCACCCCCGAACAGCTCCGCGCCCTGCGCACCGCCGGCGACGACACCTTCGAGCTGGTCGTCGACCTCATGAGCGGATGCGGACTGCGCAACGGCGAAGCGGTAGCCGTCAACCTCAACAACATCGTGGCCGACGACACCTACCGCGTCACCGAACAGGTCAACCGCACCACCAAGGACTACGACCGCCTCAAGCACCGCAAGAAGGGCGAGTACCGGGACGTCCCCCTCCCGCCGCGCGTGAGGGAGACCATCGAGCGATACGCCGAGACGCACGGAGCGGTGGACGGCTACCTCATCCGCCATCCACAGGACCGCAGCCGGCCCTACCCCACGTACCTCCTCAACAACCGGTGGCAGCAGCTCAGGCGGACCCAGACCCTCGACATGCCCGACGGCCTGGTCCTCTACAGCTTCCGCCACTTCTTCGCCTCCAACTGCCTCGCCCACCACATCCCCATCACCGACGTCGCCGAATGGATGGGCCACAAGACCCTGGAGATCACCTTCAAGATCTACCGCCACCTCATGCCCGGCTCCATCGGACAGGCAGCGGCCATCCTCAACACCACCCTCGCCGCATGACGAGCCCATGAAGCCGGCGAACGACCGCGTTGGCTGCCGCCCGCCCTTCTGAGTCGGACACCAGTCGATGCCGAATCGTCACACTGAGTATCGACGGGAACTGATCAGCCAGGTCTCCCGGACCAGTGACGGACCAGATTCCGGCGGGTGACACGACCGAACGGGAAGGTCGCCGGGTCAGGCATAGCAGGCTCCGGGCGACAGGGTGGGCGTCGTTGCGGGCGGCCAGCCCCGATACCTGCCAGAGGCGACGCAGGCACGGATCTGTCTCCGCCCGCACCCCGGCGCCGGCCCGCGAACCAGACTGACGGACCCAACGCCATGAACCGCAACTAGCCTTGGCCTAAGGCTGGTTGTGATGCGGAGAATGGATTCGTCGGTTCGCGGGAGCTGGGTGCGGGGAACGGATCAGGTCACGTCCGCTGGAGTGGTGTATCGACGGCCACTCGGTGATCTCGTCTTTGAGGCTATGCGGTGAGTTCGGTCGGGATGGCGGGTTCGTCGGTTTCCGAGTCGATCGGGTGGAGGCGGGTCTTGGCGAGGAGTTCGCGGCCCATGTGGCGGCGGGCCTCGGTCCACTCGTCGTTCTGCTCGGCCAGGACCGCGCCGATCAGCCGGATGACGGCGGTGCGGTCGGGGAAGATGCCGACGACGTCGGTCCGGCGGCGGATGACGGGGATGCCGGCGTGCTTGGCTGCCATGATGGCCGGGATCAGCGGCTTCTCCTCGCGGGGCGACAGGAAGATCAGGTCGACGCTCGCGCGATCATCGACTTCACGTCCGCGACCTGCTTGGCCGCGGAGCCCGGGGCGTCCGTGTACACGAGCTGGTAGCCGAGCTTCGCCCGCCTCATCCAGCATGCTTTCGACAGAACCGCTGGCGTGTAGCGGACAGCCTCGATGTGGCCCCTTGCGGTGCAGCTCCGTCGGCCATACGGACGGTCGGCATGGTGTGCGCCTGGGTGGTGTCATGCATTGACAGCGCCGACGGGTTGCAGGGCGCGTAGGAGGTAGTCCTCGTCGATGGGCTTGGGGTCGGCGAGGCCGTGGGTGGCTTCGAGCAGGTGGGTCCGGTCGTAGGTGCGGCGCTGCGTGAAGTAGCCGAGGAACGGACCCGCCTGCTGGGTAGAGAGTGCCTCCACCCGCGTCGGGTCGGGGATCTCGTCCACCGGCAGCACGGTCATGAAGGGGAAGCGGCGTTCGATGGCGCCCAGGAGAGTCCTCAGGGAAGTGTTCTGAGGATGCGTCAGGTGCAGGGTGCGCACCGGTTGCTCGCCGAGTGGGCCCTCGGCGGCGCGGACCATGGCGTGGGCGGCGAAGTCGGCTTGGAGCAGATTGAGGGATCCATCGGGGTCTGCGAGGAGGCGCACGTGCAGGGTGTCGCCGCGTCCCCGGCCTTGCCCGGTCCCCGTGGTGAAGCCCCTTGTACGGAGCGGCCACGAGTGCGTCTGAACCTCGATGAGGTGGGTGAGGGTGTCGAGGGGCTGGCGGGGCAGCCCCTCAGGCGTGGGACGGTCGGCGGTGAGCAGGCTGGGCCGCAGGATCAGTGCGGTACGCGAACGGATGCGGGCCCAGGCGTGAACAGCGGTCTCGGCAGTGTACTTGGTCTCCTCGTAGGCGCAGTGGAAGCCGTCGTCCTCGCTCAGGTCGTCTTCGAGGATGTGGCCGGTGCGCCGCCGGCCCGCCACGTACGCGGTGCTGACGTGCACCAGGCGGGCACTCGGGGCGTGGTCGGCAAGGTCGAGGACGTGGCGGGTACCCAGAACGTTGGTGCGGTGCAGAGGAACCGGATCGCCGTCGAGGTGGAGCAGGGCGGCGCTGTGCCAGATCTGCGTCAGCCCGTCGGTCACCCGGTCCCGGGTGCCCTGCTTCAGGCCCAAGCCGGGCTTGGTGATGTCACCGCTGACGAATCGCAGTCGTCCCAAGGCGGCCTGCGGCAGGGGCGGTGCGTCGAGCCAGGCGATCGCGGCTTCGGTGCGGGCGCGCAGGTCGGCCTCGGTGCCGCGTCCCAACACCGTCACCGGTTCGGTGCCCGGGCGTGCCAGGAGTTCGCGGACGAGACGGCAGCCGAGGAATCCGGTGGCACCGGTGATCAGGATGGACAAGGTGCCTCCTCGGCACGAGCAGGAGCGAGACGTCGAGAGTGGTGACGCTACGTGCTTGCGGTGGATGAGGCGCCGTTCGATGCCGCGGTAAGTCGGCGTTCACCCGAACGTGCAGTTGGGGTGGCCAGTTCGAGGCGCCACCGGATGGGGTGAAAGGAATCGGCCCGGGCCGAACGATGGGGTTTTCCGTCCTGGACGCACCTCAGGTGTCGTTACGGTGCGTACCGGTTCGTTGGTTTGCCGGTTCTGCCCAGGAAGGCGCTTCATGTACCAGGAAACGGCCGCTCATGACGAGCGTGCGATCGCTGTCGTCGGAGTGTCCTGCCGTCTGCCCGGCGGCATCACCGGGATGGACGAGCTGTGGGGCGCCCTGCAGGAGGGGCGGGACCTGGTCACCGAGATGCCGGCCGACCGGTTCGACACCGATCGGTTCCTGGACACCGAGATGCCCCGTGTGGGCAAGACGTACACGGCGGCGGGCGGCTTCCTGGAGGAGATCGCCACCTTTGACGCCGCTCACTTCGGTATCTCTCCGAAGGAAGCCGCGCACATGGATCCTCAGCACCGGCTGCTGCTGGAACTGGCGGCCGAGGCACTCGACGACGCGGCGGTCGCTCCGCAGCGGCTGGCCGGAACGGACACCGCGGTCTACATCGGCATCTCCGACGCCAGTTACGCGAGCCTCCACCACTCGAACGCGAGGGGCATGAACGCCTACACGATGTCCGGCGGGGCATCGTCCATCGCGGCCAACCGGATCTCGTACACCTTTGACCTGCGCGGCCCGAGCATGGCCGTCGACACCGCCTGCTCATCTTCGCTGGTCGCCCTCGACCGGGCCTGCCGCACGCTGTGGGACGGCAGCAGCCGCACGGCGCTCGCCGGCGGCGCGAACGTGTTGCTCATGCCGCATCACTACGTGGGCTTCTCCCAGGCTTCCCTGCTGTCCCGGCGCGGCAGGTGCGCGTCGTTCTCCGCCGATGCAGACGGGTTCGTCCGGGCCGAGGGCGGTGCCATGGTGCTGCTGAAGCGCCTGGCCGACGCCCGGGCCGACGGCGACCGGATCCTCGGTGTCATCCTGGGCAGCGGCACCAACTGCGACGGGCGGACCATGGGTTTGTCACTGCCCAGCGCCGAAGCGCAGGAAGACCTGCTCCGCCGGGTCTACGCGCAGGCGGGGGTGCATCCCAACGAGCTGGTGTACCTGGAGGCCCACGGCACGGGGACAGCGGTCGGTGACCCGCTGGAGGCCAGGGCGATCGGACAGGCGCTGGGCATGCGCAGGTTCACGGGGCCGCTCCCGATCGGCTCGGTGAAGAGCAACCTGGGGCACCTGGAGCCAGCCTCCGGCATCGCCGGGCTGTGCAAGGCCCTGCTCGTCCTGCGGCACCGGACGATTCCCGCGTCCCTGCACTCCGAGAACCCCAATCCGGCGATCGACTTCACCGGGCTCGGCATCGACCTCGTCACCGAGAACCGGGCCCTCGCCGAGGCAGCGCGGCCCGTCGTGGGGGTCAACTCCTTCGGCTTCGGAGGAGCGAACGCGCACGTCGTCGTCACCGCGCCGCCCCGGCAGCCGGATCCGGGCTCGGCGATCCGCGTGCCGCCGGAAGGCCTGCCGGTCCTCGTCAGCGCCCGTACGAAGACGGCGCTGGCAGAAGCGGCCGTCCGGATGGCGACCCGTTTGCAGGGTGCCGGCGCCGAGGAGCTGTACGACATCGCCTACACCTCCTGTCGGCGGCGAGGACGGCACGAACAGCGGGCCGTCGTCCTGGCCGCGACGGCCGCAGAGGGCGCACGGCGGTTCACCGCGCTCGCCGAGGGCAGCGCAAAGGAGTCAGTGGCGGCCGCGGTGGGTGGGCGGGTCGCTTTCGTGTACTCGGGAAACGGCTCGCAGTGGGCCGGCATGGCCGCGGACCTGATGGCCGGCAATGAGGTCTTCCGCAGCGCTGTGCGAGGTGTCGATGCGGAGCTGGCACCGCTGCTGGGCTGGTCGGTCGCCGACTACCTCACGCTGCCGGCCGGGCAGTGGCGGCTGGCCGCGACCGAGATCGCCCAGCCGCTGCTGTTCGCCGTCCAGGTCGGCCTCACCGAGATGCTCCGTACGCAGGGTGTGGAACCAACCGTCGTGCTGGGCCACAGCGTCGGCGAGGTCGCCGCCGCCCACGCGGCAGGAGCGCTCACCCTCGCGCAGGCGGCCCTGGTCATCTCGGCCCGCAGCCGGGCGCAGGCGGCCACGGCCGGAACTGGACGCATGGCCGCCGTCGGCCTGGCCCCCGACCGGGCCGCCCGACTGCTCACAAGGTTCGACGGGAAGCTGGAGATCGCGGGCGTCAACAGCGCTTCGGACGTCACCGTGGCCGGAGACGCCGAGGCACTGGCCGCTCTCGGCAAGGAGTTGACCGAGCAGGGCGTCTTCTTCCGTGACCTGGGTCTGGACTACGCCTTCCACAGCCGCGCCATGGACGCGCAGCGCGAGCCTTTGACGGCGGCGCTGAAGGACCTCATGCAGCACCCTGCCGACATCGCCTTCTGTTCCACCGTGACCGGGGCCCGCATGCCCGGCGGTGAACTGGACGCGAACCACTGGTGGGACAACATCCGGCGGCCCGTCGCATTCGCGCAGGCCGTCGAGGGGGCGGTCTCCGAGGGCGCGGACATCTTCCTGGAGATCGGCCCTCACCCCGTGCTGCGCACCTACCTGCGGCGGATCACGGACGAACGCCCGGAACTGCCCACGGTCGTCGTACCTACGCTGCACCGGGACGGCAACGGCCCACGGGCCATGACCACCGCCCGGGAGGTCCTCCTGGCCGCGGGCGCGCACACCGACTGGTCCCGCTACTTCCCCCACCCGGGACGGGTGACCGACCTGCCCGCCTACCCCTGGCAGCGGGAGCGGCACTGGACCGTACCCAAGGAGCGGCTCCACCCCCCGCTGCAGCACCCGCTGCTCGGCAGCCGCGTACCGGCGCCGACCCCGCTGTGGTCCGCACGCGTCCAACCCGCCCTCACCCCCTGGTTGGCCGACCACCGGGTGGGCGGCAGCGTCGTCCTACCCGCCGCCGGGTACGTCGAGATGGCACTGGCAGCCGGCCGGCTGCTGTTCGACGCACCGGCCGAGGTCGAGCACCTCGACATCCACACCGCGCTGATCGTGCCCTGGACGGATCCCGGCGCGCTCACGGTACACACGTCCCTCAGCCCGGACGACGGCACTCTTTTGGTCGCCTGCACCGACGACGATGCCGGCGAGCCCCGCACGCACGCCCGGGCCCGAGTGCGTCGACTCCTGGCCTCACGGCCCGGCCCGCTGCCCCTCGACGCATGGCGCACGCGCTGCAGCAGGGAAGTGACCGCCGAGGAGCACTACGTCGCCTGTGAGGACTCGGGCCTGACCTACGGGCCGTCCTTCCGCGTCCTGACCCGGCTGCACGCGGGTGCCGGAGAGGTCCTGGCCCAGTACACGCACCTGGCACCCGCAGGGCCCTACCACGTTCACCCGTCCCTCCTTGACGGCGCCCTGCAGGCCGGTCTCCCCCTGCTGGCCGACCTGGTGGCCGAGGGGCAGGCCTACCTCCCGGCCGCCGTGGACGCGGTCCGCGTATGGTCCACCCCTGCTCCGGACGGCGTCATCGCGGTCCGGGAACGCTCGCGCACCGGCAACGAGGTCTGCTGGGACGTCACCGTGGCCGACCCGGACGGCACCGTCACGATCCGGCTCGACGGCTGCCGCCTGCGCCGTTTCACCGGTTCCCGCTCCCATCCGGTGGCCGTTCAGCACACGGTCCTGCGCGCCGCACCGCACAACGCCGACACATCCCTTTCCCCCATGCCGCTCCCCTCTCGCGTACTCGAGGCCTGCGCCGCGCGGATCGTCCAGGCCCGATCGGCCTGCCGAGAGCTGCGCTACGCGTCGTTCCGCGAAACGACCAGTGATCTGTTCGCCCGCCAGATGGCCGCGGCGGTGGCTTCCCTGCTGCCCGATCCCGCTGCGTCGTTCACGTTCGACGATCTCGTCACACACGGAGCCCTGGATCGGCACCGGCAGCTGTGGGAAATGACGGCGCCGATGATGGAGCGCTACGGCATCCTCGACCGCGGCCTTGACGGCCGTCACACGTTCACACCGGCCCCGCCCACAACAGTGGCTGCACACCTCACCTACACGGACGGATTCCCCCATGACGTGATCTCGCACGCGTGGATCGCCCACAACGGCGCCCACCTGGCCGACGTTCTGCGCGGTGGCTGCGACCCGCTGGAGTTGCTGGTGGACGAGGGCGTGTCCAACGTGGTGGAGCAGTTCTACAACATCGGGCCGATCTCCCGCTTCTACGGCCGCCTCGCCCGGACACTGCTGGAGCAGATCGTGTCCGAATGGCCCGAGGACCGGCCCCTGAGGATCCTCGAAGTCGGCGCCGGCACGGGCAGCCTGACTGCCGCGCTCCTGCCCGTGCTACATCCGGAGCGGACCCGCTACTGCTTCACCGACACCTCGCCGTTCTTCTTCGCGCGGGCCCGCACCCGATTCGCGGCGCACGACTTCCTCGACTACCGGACCTACGACCTCGACCTCGATCCGGCCGAACAGGGCTTCGCCGCCGGTTCGTTCGATCTCGTCGTAGCCGGGTTCTCCCTGCACACCGCCACTGACCTCGCACCGGCCCTGCGGCGGCTGTCCGGTCTGCTCGCCCCCGGCGGAGCCCTGCTCGCCACGGAGATGCACACCCCGGAGGTCTTCGCTCCGCTCTTCGGCACCCTTGAGAGCTACTGGAGCAACACCGACACCGCCCTACGCCCCCACTCCGTGCTGCTGCCCCGCGGGCAGTGGCCCGGTTTGCTGCGCCAGTGCGGCTTCGCCCATGTCGAGCAGACCGGAGACGACCAAGCCCCCGCTCGCGATGACATCTCGGTCCTGCTGGCAACCGTCGCCACCGGACCGGACCGGGTGGCCCCCGAGCCCTCGCGCCCCACGACGCCGGACGCCCTCTTCCTCGTGACCGCGGAATCCGAGACCGAGCTGCCCCTCGCCCAGGCGCTCACCGGCACCCTCACCTCCTGGGGAGGACGTACGGCTCGGCCCGTTCTCGCACCCGACACCGCTCAGGCTTGGGAAGCGCTGCTGGAGACCACCGACGGCAGGACACCGGCGATCGTCCTACTCCTCGCCGAGAAGGCTGCCCGTCACCCTGACGACCTCGTTTCCGACGCCGTTCAGCGAGCGGAGACCCTCCGGGCCTGCGTCGCCGCCCTGGACCGGCGGAACCCCGGTAGCTCGAGGGCCCGGCTGTGGCTGGTCACCCGGCCCAGCGGGGCCGTCGAGTCCGGCTGCGACATCGAGCAGCCGGCCGATGCCGCGGCCTGGGGCTTGGTGCGCTGCCTGGCCAACGAACATCCGCAGACCCAGTACCGGCGCCTGTCCCTCGCCCGCTGCGCCGATACCGGCCAGGACGCCCGCCGTCTGGCCCGGGAACTGTGGACGCCCACGGACGAGGACGAGATCGTGCTGACCCGTCAGGGCCGATTCGTGGTCCGCGAACAGGTACGGCCCTCGACACGACCGGCGTCCGAAGGCCAGTCGTACACCCTTGAAGTCCGCAGTCCAGGCCTGTCCTATGAACTCGTCTGGAAGGAGAGGGCGCGGCCCCGGCCCGGCGCCGGGGAGGTCCTCATCGAGGTCCGAGCAGCCGGCCTCAATTACCGCGACGTCCTGCGGAGCACCGGTCTGATGCCGGCCGAGGACGCCGAGGGCCTCGCATCCCGCGGCTACGGGATGGAGTGCGCGGGCGTGGTCGTAGCCGCGGGCGACGGTGTGACGCGGTTCCAGCCGGGTGACCGGGTCGCCGGGCTGGCGTTCGCGTCCCTGGGCTCCCACACGGTGGCTCCGTGCGAAGGGCTCTTCCCGCTACCGGATCACGTCACCTTCACCGAGGGGGCCACCATGCCGGTGGCCCATTCCACCGTCGCCTACAGTCTGGGCACCCTGGCACGACTCCAGCCCGGCGAGACCGTCCTCGTCCACGGCGCGGCTGGCGGCGTCGGACTCGCCGCCATCCGCTACGCCACCGCCCGCGGCGCCAAGGTCATCGCCACAGCAGGCAGCGAGATCAAGCGCAACTACCTCACCGCACACGGCATCGAGCACGTCCTCGACTCCCGCACGCTCGCCTTCGCCGAGCACGTCCGCTCCCTCACCGAGGGCCTCGGCGTCGATGTCGTTCTCAACTCCCTGGCCGGAGAGGCCATCACACGCGGCCTCGAACTCCTGCGGCCCGGTGGACGCTTCCTCGAGCTGGGAAAGCGCGACTTCTACGAGAACAAGCCCCTCCTGCTGAAGCCGTTCAAGAGTGACATCGCCTTCTTCGGCGTCAACCTCGACAAGGTCGTCTGTGATCCGGTCCGGCTCGCAGAACTGGTCCACCTCCTCAACGACCCCCGACTGCAGGACGCATTCCGACCCCTGCCCCACTCCGTCTTCCCGGCCGCCAGGGTGAAGGACGCCTTCACCCTCCTCCAGCACTCCCGCCACATCGGCAAGGTCGTGGTGTGCTTCGACCCGCTTGACGAACCACCGCTGGTCGAACCGATCGCCCGCACGCCTCGCCTCGACGGCGAGGGCACCTATCTGGTAACGGGCGGCACCGGCGGATTCGGCGCGGCGAGCGCCGCATGGCTCGCCGATCTCGGCGCCCGGCACATCGCCCTGGTCAGCCGGCGCGGGCCGGAGGCTCCCGAAGCCGAGAGGGTGCTGGCCTCATTGCGGGCCAAGGGAGTGGACACCACCGTCCACGCCGCCGATGTCGCCGACCTCGCCGCCATGACCGCGATCGTGGACGGCCTCGACAGGCAAGGGCATCCGCTGCGCGGTGTCGTCCATGCCGCCATGCACCTAGACGACGAACTCCTCGCCGATCTGGACCGCAGTCGCATCGATGCCGTTCTGCGGCCCAAAATCGGCGGCGCGATCGTGCTGGACCGGCTCACCCGCGGCCGTCCGTGCGACCTGTTCCTGATGTACTCGTCCGTAGCCGCAGTGATCGGCAACTACCGGCAGGCCCCCTACGCCGCCGGCAACCTCTACCTGGAGGCACTGGTCCGCAGCCGCCGCCGGCAGGACCTGCCCGGCATGGCGGTGGCCTGGGGGATGCTGGGAGACACCGGATACGTCGCCCGCAACAACCTGGCCGACACCTTCAAGCAACTGGGCACCCGGCCGCTCTCTCCCGCGGAGGCGTTCACCACGAGTCAGGCTCTGCTCCAGGCGGACGCCGACGTGGTGTCGGTGAACCGTGTGGACTGGTCCCGTACGGCCGGGCTGATCAACCTGTCCGCCAGCCCGCGCCTGGCCCCCCTGGTACCGGCTGGAGGCAAGATCGACAGCGGGCGCGAGGCACTGGGTAGCCGTTTGCGTCGGATGTCTTCCAGCGACTCCCTGACCTGCCTCACCGAGAGCGTTTCGACGCTGATCGCCGGTGTCCTCGAGATGGATGCCCGCGAGATCGACGCACACCACAGGATCGACGACTACGGTCTGGACTCGCTCATGAGCACCCAACTCCTCGTCAAGCTCCAGAACACCTACAACATCGAGATCCCTCCCATGGAGATGCTGCGGTACGTCGGTGGAACCATCGCCGACCTCGCCCGAGCGCTCCACCTGCGTCTCGGATTGGAGCACGGCGTGGAAACCACCCTCGCCGCCCGGCAGGACGATCAGCCGGAGAGCTCCGCCCGTCTTCCCCAGCAGACGCAACCCTCCTTCCGGGACACGACACCAGCCGCGTTCTGAACCCGGCTGCTCGGTGCCGTCCTCAGGTGAACGGCACCGAGCACGGGCTCACCCGGCCTTCTCGTCCACAGGGGCCGGCACCTGGCGACCTTCGGCATCCATCCGTGCGAGAGGGAGGAACGTCGCCGGCGCCGGCTCCACCCGGGACACGGCACCGGTGCGGCGCTGGTGCCAGCGGGCCATGGGGGCGGGGGCCCACCAGTTGGCCCTGCCCAGCAGGCACATCACCGCGGGTACCAGGACGCCGCGTACCAGGGTGGCGTCGACGAGGACCGCGAGGGCGAGTCCGAGGCCAAGCATCTTGAGAATGGTGAGCTGGGAGGTGATCAGCGGGAGCAGGGCGAGGGCGACCAGGAGGGCGGCGGCCGTGATGACGCGTGAGGTGGCCGCGACGCCCGTGACGACGGCTTCCTTCAGAGGCCGTCCCTGGGAATGCTCTTCGAGCACACGGGCCAGGAGGAACACCTCGTAGTCGATGCCGAGGCCGAAGGCGACGCAGAACATGAGCAGCGGGACGGGGAGGATGAGTTCACTGGTGGGGGTGCTGCCGCCGATCAGGCTGAGAAGGTGCCCGTCCTGGAAGACCGTGACGAGGGCACCGAAGGTGGCGCCGAGGCTGAGCAGCCCGACGACGACAGTCTTGAGCGGCAGGACCAGTGAGCCGGTGAGCAGGAACAGCAGCAATACCATGCCGACGACGATCCAGGCGGCCGCGAGGGGCAGCCGTTCGGTCAGGGCGGTTTCGGTGTCCGCCTGGCGCGCGGGCTCCCCGGTCACCAGGTGGTTGTCCGGTGAAGGTGTGGCACGGAGCAGGTCGGTGAGCGCGGCGTGCCGGTCTCGCGACTCCGTGGCCACGACGGCGAGCCAGGTGACGCCGGGAGCGGTGTAGAGGGCGGCCGAGGGTCCGGGAGGGGCGAGTTGCCGCCCGTCGCGGTAGCTGCCTGTGGCACAGTCCACCAGGTCGACGTCGGGCAGCCCGGAGAGTCGGCGGGCGTAGGCGTCCACTTGCGCCTCGTGGTCGAACGCGTCCGTACGGGGCAGCAGCACTTGCAGGGTGCGGTTCCAGGGCACGTCGAACTCGCTGCCGATCTGCCGGGACACCTTGTGCGCTGCGGCCTCGGCGGGCAGGACGCGGACGTCCGCCGGCCCGAACCGGATGTGACCGAACGGCAGGAGAAGGCACAGGAGCAGCCCGGCGGCGCAGCACGCGGACAGCGCGGGGCGCCGGGTGGCGGCGCGTGCCAGGCGGGCCCACGGGAGGGCGGGCCGCGGGCGGATACCGGCAGGGCGTGCGGGACGCCGCAGGCGCTCGCCCAGGAGCAGGAGGGCGGGCGGCAGGAGCAGAAGTGTCGCGGCCGCGGAGAAGGCGACGACGAGCATGCCGGCGAGGGCGATGGACCGCAGGAAGGTGAGGGGGAAGAGGAGCAGCGCGGCCAGGCACGTGAAGATGGTCGCGGCGGAGTAGAAGACCGCTCCGCTGGTGGCCCGAACGGCGGCGGCCGCCGCGTCGCGCACGGAGGCGCCGGCGGCCAGTTCGTCGCGGTGCCGGGCGACGACGAGCAGGGCGTAGTCGACGGCCAGGCCGAAGCCCAGGGCAGCTGCGAGGTTGGGGGCGAACACCGAGACCGGGTAGTGGGGGGCGACCAGCCGCAGGGTCGCGAGGGTTCCGGTCACCGCGAAACCCCCGACCAAGGCCGGGAGCAGAGCGCCCGCGAGGGAGCCGAAAACCACGAGCAACACGAGTACGACCAGGGGGAAGCTGACGAGTTCGGCGGTGAGCAGGTCCGACTTGCTGAGCTCGGAGACCTGGACGCTCACCCAGGAGGCGCCGGTGGCGGAAACACTCAGCGGCCCGTGTTGTCCGACGAGTTGGGGCACCAGCGACCGGGCGGTGTCCACGGCCTGTGCTTCGCTGCCCGCCAGGTCGACCATGACAAGCGCCGTGTGGCGATCACGCGAGAGCAACCGGGCGTCCTGCTCGCTCCAGTAGGAGAAGACGTGCTGCACCCCCCGACGGCCCGCCACGTCCTCGGCGAGGCGCAGCCCCGCGTCGGCGACGGACGGGGCGTCGGCGTCCACGGCAGTGCGGACGCGCAGCACCACGTCGGGGAGCCCGGACCCGAAGCGCTGAGCCAGGAGCTCGTCGGCCCGAGTGGCCTCGGTGCCCTGGGCCACGTAACCGCCGGGCGACAGGCCTGGTGGCATCAGCAGCAGCACCGCCCCCATGAGCAGAGCGGCGAGCAATCCCGAAGCAGCGGCGCGACGCGGATGGCGCAGCACGGCGGCCGTCAAGCGAGCGACGGGGCCGCGGGCCCGCGTGCGGCTGTCTGCCGTACGGGGTGACGGGTGCGGAGTAGCGGGCTTCACGTGGCTGTCCATCCCTAGACTGGCATCACTGTTAGCGTTCATTCGACTTCATGGAGTGACGATATGGGCTGGAAGAGCCACCCGGCCAACGGGGGCGTGCGAAGCCGGGGGTGGACTGCTCGGACCCTGCTCCGAGCCGCACGGGCAGCGGCCGCCGGAGGGCTCGCGCTGCTGACTGCCTTGGGCGGCCAGAGCGCGACCGCATCGCCCTCGGCGGCTCCCGTCCGGGCGGCCGCGGCCGCAGATCTGACGTGCGCCGTACGGACGGTGCAGGGCAGCCCGGTGCGCTTCAGTCCCGCCGTCTCCGGACGGGCCCGGTCCGTCCGGGCCGAGGGCACGGTGGCACTGGAACGCTGCTCCTCGCCCAACGGCAGCCGACGGGCGGTGCAGTCGGGGCGGCTGACGTTCCGCGGGACGGGCACCGCCACCTGCACCAGCCTGCGCGACGTACGCGGCTCGGCGACGGTGACCTGGTACGACGACCGGGGCCGAGAGCTCGGCACCTCCACGCTGACTCCGCGGGCCGATCCGGGAACTCCGCTGAACGCACTGGTCTCCGCCTCCATCACCGAGGGCACGATGGCCGGCCGACAGGTCACCGGCCGCATGCAGCCCACCAGTGACGTGCGCAGCTGCGGCACCCGCGGCCTGAGCAGTACCCACAGCCGCGGCAGCCTGACCATCGGCTGACCCCCGCCCGGACGCCCGTGACCGCAGCCCTCGAACGACGTTCACCGGGCATGAAGAGAACCGTGACGCGTAGGGAACCGGGCCTCACGATGCCGGCTCCGGCCGTCCGCATCGCGTTGAACGACCTCGACTGCCGCCGGAATGACGCCCCATGCTGTTGTCGACGCACAGCCGACCGTCACCACGGATTCACCCGGAGGCCGGGCACCCGGCCCGGCGATGACCGCGAGGCCGTCGCACGCGACAGGCGAGGCCGATGACCGGCATGGACCAACGACGGAGAGGTCTTCCCCGTATCTCGCCGCTCGACTGCGCCTTCCTCAACTACGGCCACATCCACGGCGCGAGGCAGACCTCTGCCGGATTCCTGCTGCTGATGGACGGCGAACCCCCAGGGCGGAGCGAGCTGATCCGTCACGTACAAGAACGGGTGGACCGGTATCCCGCGCTCTCCCTGGGGTTCGGCCTTGACCGTCCGCGGCTGCTCCGCCCCCGCTGGCAGCAGATCCGGAACGTGGATGCGTCACGCCTGGTCTTCGAATGCCGCACCACTCCCGCTGTGCCGATGCTGCAGGACCTGGCCGGCCGTTGCATGGGGGAACTGCCGACCGCCTCGGATGTACCTCTGTGGTCTCTGGGACTGCTGCACGGCACGTCCGGGGAATGGGCGTTGCTGTTCAGGTGCCACCACGCCGCCTATGACGCCGCCCATACGCAGCGGGCGCTGCGGTGGCTCCTGGCTCCGGATCCGGTGGCCGAGGAGAGGGGTGGCGTCACCCGTCCGGCCTGGTCGCCCATGGTGCGGCAATCGATCCGGGGACTTGTATCGATGGGGCGGGGCCTGCTGCGGAACACGGCGCCACAAGTGCCAGCCCTGCGGGCAGGAGCCGAAGAGCCGTGCCGGATCACCTGGGCGCACAGTCCGCTGGCCACCTTTCGTGACATCGCCCGCAAGCACGACGTCACCGTCAACACGGTGTTCCTGACCGCCTTGACCCTGGCCCTGCGGCGACACTTGGAGGCCGGGGGCAGTTCCGTACCCGACGCCGTCATCGCCACGGTGCCCATGATGCTGCCGGGGAACACTTCCCGCCTCCCGGTCGGGAACAACATCGCCTGCACACGGCTACGGCTTCCGCTCCGTCTCACCGACGCGCACGAGTGCCTGCGGCACCTGCACGAAATGAGCACCGTCGCCAAGAGGAACGGTCACCGCGAGGGAGGCCGCGCCACGGTCCGGCTCGGCCACATCCTACCGGCACGCGCGGCCGGAGTTCTGCTGACTGCCGCGGTGCATCCCCGATGGAGCAATCTCGTGGCGACGAACGTGGGCATGGTGGAAGGTCCACTGGCCTGTGGGCGCGCCGAAGTCCGAGCGGCGGTCGTCACCACAATCCGCCCACCGGGCGGGGGGCTGACCGCCTCCGTCGCCACTTATAAAGGCACGGTCACCGTCGCCTTCACCGTCGACCGCCGGACCGATCCGCACCTCGACCTCCCGCGCCACTACGCAGCGGCGCTGGAGGAACTGCGTCGATGAAATCGGTCAAGCACCAGCACAGGGGGCGTGAGGAACTGCGGCGCGAGTGGCGGTCATGAGCCGGGCAGTCCTGCGGGGACGGGGCCCGCGGTGGCGCTGGGGCGGACCTCGGCCCGTAGCGCCTTGCGGTCGAGCTTGCCGGTGGGTGAAATCGGCAGACGGTCGGTGAAGTCCACGGTGTGCGGCAGCTTGTAGCGGGCCAGTCGTGTCCGGCAGTGCGCGAGCAGTTCCTCGGCCGAGACCCGGCGATCCTGCCGTACGATCACCAAAGCGTGCGGGACCTCGCCGCGCCCGGGGTCCGGCCGACCGAACACCGCAGCCTCGGCGACCGAGGGGTGGGCCCGCAAGGCTTCCTCGATCTCGCCCGGGTGGACGGTGTAGCCGCGGGTGAGAATGACGTCCTTGCTGCGCCCGGTCAGCGTGACACAGCCGTGTGCGTCACGCCGGGCCAGATCACCGGTGTGCAGCCAGCCGTCCTCATCGCAGAGCGACTCCAGGGCACCGGAACCGGTGCGGCGACCCGGGGTGACCTGGGGGCCGCGGACATGCAGTTCGCCCTCTGCGCCGGGCTCTGCGAGGGTGCCGTCCGCCTGCACCAGGCGCATCTCCAGGCCGGGGACCGCCGCTCCGGCGCTGCCGGGGCAGCTGTCCGGCAGCGGACCCAGGCCCGGGCCCGCCAGCTCGGTCATGCCCCAGCTCTCCCACAGGCGCACACCGGTCCGCTCCTGCCAGGCACGTCGCAGCTCGGCAGGCGCCTGCTGGCCCGAACTCAGACAGTGCCGCAGTCCGACCGGCAGGGCACCCGCGGTCAGGAGCCGGCCGTACACGGTGGGAACTGCCTCCACGACCGTGACCCCGTGGCGGACCATGCGTTCCGTCCAGCGTCCGGCGTCGAACGCCTCGGGCGTGACGACGAGGGTGGCACCGGCCAGCAGTGTGGCGGCGGTGACGAGGTGCCCGTAGGCGTGCGCCATCGGGAGGGGCAGCGCCACCATGTCGTCCCGCGTGCGGTGCAGCGCCTGCCAGTATGCGGTGGTGCGGTGCAGGGCCCGCTCGGTCTGGACGACCGCCTTGGGTGCACCTGTCGTCCCCGAGGTGTGCATGAGCAGGCACGGCGCTCCCGGCGCCCGCTCCGAAGGCGGTGCGAACGGCATCGGACCGGCACCGACCGCGGGCGGGATCGGCCCGACGACATGCACCGCTGGACGTTCGGGACCCAGCCGGGCGGCCAACGCCAGCAGGTCCTCCTCGCGTTCCGGCGAGCACAGCACGGCGCGGGGACGCAACTCGTCCAGGACCCGCGCGATTTCGGTATCGGTGAGGGCGTCGTTCAGAGGCGCCCCGACCAGGCCGGCCTTGAGTACGGCCAGGTGCGCTGCGAGCCAGGGGGCGCCGTTGGGCAGCAACACGACGGTGTTCCCCCGGCCATCCGCGGGAAGAGCCGTGGCAAGGGCCGTCGACCAGCGGTCGAGGAGTGCGTACGACACGGTGGCGAGGTCATCGACGACGGCGGGGCGGTCACCTCCCTCTGCCACGGCTCCGAGCAGGGCTCGGCGAAAGGCACTCACGTGAAACTCCTTTCCCGGCGAATCCCGGCCGGGGCGAGTGGCGGTGGGGACAGGTCCTGCGCAAAGGACACGATCACCCAAAGGTCGCCCTGTGTGATGATGGAGGGACTCTACGTGACCCTTGGGGGGGGCGTGACGGACGTTGGGCCGTTCGAGATGCCACCAGGTCCGGCTGTCCGTGCTCACTCTTCCGGCACATGGCCATCACGCCGACCGGGGTCGAGGCGGAAGACCCGGATCTCGCGATGAGCTGCGCGGGCAGCGTAGTCGCCGTAGACGGGCAGGAGGGCCAGCAGCGTTGGCCACACGGTCTGTTGTTCCTCCGGGTCCAGGAGGCGGGCGGTGACGGGGTGGCGTCGGTCGTTCCAGGTGAGGTGCGCGTGCGCGTGGTGGAGAAGGTTGGTGCTCCAGGCGGGATGGTGCGGACGGCCGAAGTTGGTCGCGGCGACCAGCCAGCCGCCACCGGGGAGGGGGTGCGCGCACACGGGCACGGCACGCGGGCGGCCGCTGTGGCGTCCGGTCGTCGTCAGTAGAACGGTGGGCAGGACGAGTTGGGACGGCAGCCATCGCCCGCCTGTCAGCCGGTGCGCGGCCAGGTCGCATACCGGAAGCCACGGAGCTGCCGCCCGCAGGAAGAGCCCGGAGGCCCCGATGCGGCACACGAGCCGACGGGCCTTGGCCGGGAAGCGGGCGGCGGTCGCATCCGAGTGGGTGTCAGTGGGCGCGGGCAAAGGGGGTGCGATCGCGCGCCGGGACGGGTACGGGCCGGCCATCAGGCGACACGGCCGCGGTGGACGGCGGTCGTGCACAGATCCCGGAGGCCGTCGCGGGCCGGTGTAGCGGGCAGATGGTCTTCGGCCTGCACCCATGCCTCGTTCACCAGGCGGTCGGCTTCACGTACGCACCGGTCGAGCGCCCCGGACGCCTCGATCTCCTTCACCACGCGGGCCGCGCCGGCTTCGTCGAGGCCGGACGTGATCTGCCGCCACAGCGCGATGGCGTCGCGGCGGGGCAGGAGGGCGGCGGCATGCGCGAGGGGGAAGGTCACGCGGGCGTTGTACAGGTCCTCGGCCACCCGCTTGGTCAACACTCCTTCATGGCGCACGCCTTGGAGGTCGGCGATGTCGTCGGTGATCTGATAGCCGACACCGACCGCCTCACCCAACACGGCGAGCGCCTGCCGCTGTGCCGGAGTGCCGCCCGAGACCAGGGCAGCAATCTCGAACATCGCCCCGACAGCCGCGCCGGACTTCAGACGGTGCGTGAGCGTCAGAAGCTCCAACACGACATCGACGTCCCCCTCCCGCAGAGCGTTGTCCATCTCCAGGTGGTGGCCTTGCAGATCGAGGGCCTGCCCAGCGTGCGCGGCCCGCAGCCCGCCCAGGTACACCTCGTAGACCGCAGTGCGCAGCGGCGGGTCGTCGGGCAGGGCCAGCCGGATGGCCCGGTCCATACTGAGGTATGCGGCCGTGCCCGCGTTGATGACCGTGGCGGCGCCGTGAACGAGGTGGGCCGCCCGGCGGCCACGGCGGAGCGGCGCCTCGTCCTGGATGTCATCGATCATCAGCGAACCGGTGTGGATCAGCTCGCACGCCGCCATCAAGGGCCCATACCGGTGGCTGTCCGCGCCCAAGGCCTCGATCACCGCGGCCATGAGACGGGGCCGCCACCGGCGGCCGCCACCGTCCAGCAAATGCCGCACGGGGGCGACCAACGCGGCGTGCAGACGCCGCTCCAGCCGCGCCGCGGCGTACGGCCCGCAGGGCACGGTAGTGGTGGCGAGCAGTTCGGCACTCAGACCCGGCCGGGGGCGGCCCGGGCAAAGTCGCTCGATGTCCTCGGCGAGTGTCGGCACAGCCGTTCCGGCGGAGGGTGCGGGGGCCGGCTGCCGCACCCGGAGGGCGGCTGCGGCGTACTCCGTCAGGTGCTCGCGGTAGGCGGCCCGCTCGTCCTCGGCGGGCGCGTGCCCGATCGCATCGAGGGCGAGGAGGTCGTCGGCGAGGTCCCGCAGCCGCTGCGGGAGCAAGGCGGCACCGGCCAACGCCCATCCCAGCCGGCGCGGCACGACCACCCGCGCCCGCGGCCGATCGACCACCCGCACCACCATCGCGGCCACCTGCTCCGGCTGTACGGCCCGCAGCAGACGGGCGCGCAGTCCGGCGGCCGCGGAGGTGTCCACCAGGTAAGGCAGGACAGCGGACACGTGCACCCCGCCGGCCCGCCCCTCACGGCGCAGCGCCTCGGACAGCGCCAACACCCCCGCCTTCGTCGCGCCGTAGACGGCCAGCCCGGCGAGCGGCTTGAGGGCGCACACGCTGGCGATGTTGACGATGTGCCCACCCCCCTGGGCGTGCATCACCGACCACGCCGCCCGGCACCCCGACACCACACCCCGCAGGTTGACGTCGAGGGTGTGGTCCGAGTCCTGGACCGGCTGCTCGCCGAAGGGCGCATCCGCGATCACCCCGGCGTTGTTCACCCACACGTCGAGACGGCCGAACTCCTCCAGCGCGGTCCGCGCCAGCACATCCGCCGCGTCCGAACCACGCACGTCCGCGACCACCGCCCGTGCGCGCGGGCCCGAGACGGCGACGGTCGCCTCAAGCGCCGCCGCATCGCAGTCGCCGAGCACAAGACCGAACCCTGACGTGGCGAAAGCCCTGGCCACCGCCTGGCCGATGCCGCGGCCCGCGCCGGTGACCACCGCGACCCGCCCTTCGTATCCGACCGCAGACCCGCTGATCGCCCAGCCTCCCCGTCGCCCGTCCCAGCGGCCCACCGCGCCGGTCACATGCCCAACGCGGATCAGGTGCGGGAGGAAACCGGTTGCACCGCCACGTCACCCCAGTGGGGCTCCCACCGCGGGCCGCCGGTCCGAAACCACCATGTCACCCCCTCGCACTGCCGGCGCAGCCGCTCCGGGTACGGGGCACGAAGCAGGGAGTCGGCGGATCGTCCCCGCGGGGCATGGGACATGCGCGCCTGTCTGCGTGGGCAGGGAAAGGCGGGGACGCCAGCCGATGTCTGCGCGGCTCCAAGGGGCCGCACCCCGGCCGGTGGCCGACAGCTGGGACAGCCGGCTGTCCGGCTCTGCGACGGGCCTGCGGTGCGCATGCCGCGCGCGGGCCGCCACGCCCGGTCCGCGAAGGGATTCCGGGCGGGCGGCCCGAGGTCACCTCACCTCAGCCGACGCCGGCCGCGTTCGCGGTCAGTGCACGTTGCGGTAGTCCGCGAACAGGCTGACGATCGTGTCCTTGTGCACCACCAGGTCCGGAAGCGCCTGCCGGATGCCGGCCTCCACCTGCCGCCGCAGCTCCTCACGCTTCACGACCGCCGGGTCCACGTACGGGTCCAGCCGCCGCACCAGCTCGAAGTTGGAGCCGATGTCGGCGCCGCGCATGGCCTTCTCCAGCACCCCAGTGATCTGCTCCTCCTCGGGCGGCAGCTTGCGGCTGACGAAGGTGACCCGGTGCAGCACCCGCCAGCAGGGCGGCTTGTGGTCCGACTGTTGCGCCTGCTTGAGGGCGAGCGCGTTGCGGTCCCCGGAGTCCAGCCACTCGCCATCCACGACCTTGCCGTAGAAGTCTTCGAAGTTGGCCCGGTCCGCGTCCAGGTAGAAGGTCATGAACCGGTACGCGTCCACCCGGCCAGGGATCTCCACCGCGTCACCCGAGGGCTTGAAGACCGGCTCGTAGTCCTCGTCGTACTTCTGCATGTCCCCGGGTGTGTCGAGGGAGACCTCCAGGCTGAAGGAGCGCGTGGACTCCTTGCTCCTGGACCGGCTGCTGCTGATGGAGCCGCCGAACGACGCGTCGTACTGGAAGCCGACGCCCACGCCGAAGATCTCGAAGCTGGTGGACATGCCCACCGAGGCCAGGCCGTTGAAGTGGTACGAGCCGCTGTTCGTCTCCGTCACCACGTCGGTGGTACCGGTGCTCTCCGCGAAGAACCCGCCGTCCGCCGACCACACGTAGGTGTTGACGATGTCCCGGCGGGACAGCCCGGCCGCGTCGCGCCGCTGCTTCTCCTCGTCCTTGCGCGGCCCGGGGATCGGTCCGGTGAACCGGCTCAGCAGTTCCCGGGCCACCGCCGCCGTCGGGTCGGCGTACCCCTTGGTCGGGTCGACGGCCTCGTAGAAGGCCTGCCGGCGCTGCTGGTCCTCCACGATCCGCCGCTTCAGCCGGTAGGCCTCCCTCGGCTTGTAGTAGCTGTACTCGCCGTAGTCGGCGGCGTCCTGGTAGTCGGAGTCCAGCCGCCGGTTCCAGCGCTCCCCGTCCTTGGAGTACCCGGCCTTGCCGTCGAGGGTGCCCTGCTTGACGTACCTCGGGTTGATCTTGAAGGGAATCAAGTTCCAGTCGCGCGGGATGTCTGGGTTCGGCAGCATCCGGTACGAGACCACCGCCCCGCTGTGCGCGACCCGCAGCGCGAACACGTCGGCCGTCTCCGACTGCACGAGCGCGTAGCCGGTGTTGGACGGGGCGAAGCGCCTACCGCCGTTGTCGATGAAGGCCTTCTTCTCCGCCTCGTCCGTCGGCTCGGCCTCCCAGCCCCCGCTGAGCCCGATCATCGTGGCCCGCTCGGTCGACTGCCCCTGGGAGACGGCCGTCTCGTCGCCCCACCCGTCCGAGAACTCCAGGCTGCCGCCGCCCTCGACGTCGAAGTCCGTCTCGACGACGGGCGTGGCCGTGCCGAAGCCGAGCGGCGCGGTGATCATCAGGGTGTCGGGGCCGCCCTGGCTGGAGAACTTGACCGCGTGCGCGTGGTCGAGAGTCTTCTCGCCGCCCGAGGTGAGCGTCTGCACCACCTCGTCGGCCTGCTTGAACTCGACCGTGGCCGCGTTGATGTAGGTCTGCGCCCCCGCCGCCCGGGTGGCGATCAGGTTCTCCGCGGGGATCGGCGGCGCTCCCTCGATGTAGCCCATCAGCTGGGGCGCGAACTGCGCCTGACCGACCCACTCGGAGACCAGGTCGCCCAGCTTGTAGCCGGTGATCAGGTTCCAGGTGCCGTCCTGGAGGTACGCGTACGCCCGCTTGAGCACGCCCCGGGTGGAGCGGTCGGAGAGCCGCTGGAGGTCCGCGTACTCGCTGACGGCCGGGGTGGCGCCGATCGTCTGCACGAACCGGTCCTGCGCGGTCACGAAGACCGGCCGCACCTCGGGCGTCTCGGAGGAGATCGGCGCGGTGGACATCAGCGGATCCGGGCGCCCGTCCGCCCCCGGGGGCAGCGCCAGGTGCAGGGCGCGCGGGCCGTGGTCGCGCAGCTCCGCCGCGTCGGCCGTGGTCGACTCGTCGTCGAACGGGTAGTAGGCGAGCAGGTCCGCTGCCTCGCCCGTCAGCCGGCCGAACATGCTGTCGAGGAGCTGCTCCTCGCTGCGGGCGGTGCGCCAGATGCGCACCTCCTCCAGCACGCCCTGGTAGCGGTCCACGGCCCCGGAGGCGTCGGAGCGGCCGCCGAGGCTCATCTGGGCCGGCCCGTAGTCGCCCGCCGCGGGTGCCTTCGCCGCAGGGGTCGGAGTGGCCTCGGTGGCCCGGCCGTCCACGTACAGCCGGAACCGGCTGCCCTTGGGGTCGGGGTTCTTCGTCCACTTCGCCCCGTGCAGGCGCGCGGGGTGGCTGCCGGATTCGTCCTGGGCCGCGTTGCCCTCGTTCTCCTCGAACCGCCAGTGCGCCACAAGGCCCTCGGGGCGGACAGCCCCGTCGATCGGACCCGGTTCGGCGGAACCGGCACCGGATGCCTCGGGGGTGAACGGGATGTCCACGCCGAGGTCCTCGGCGGCCCGGGCCACGTTCCAGATCCGCACCTCGCTGATCTCGCCCGTGAAGGACTCGACGGCCGAGCCGTGCCGGACGCGGCCGATCTCCAGCGGGCCCGGGTGTGAGAGGTCCGGGGCGTCGTAGTAGCGGGATGTACCGGCGTCCTGCCCGTCGATGCGGAAGGAGATCTCGGTCCAGCGGCTGACGACGATCGATTCGATGACGTCCATCACCACGCTCTGGGACTTACCCCCGACCTTCATGTCCGCATTGCGGGTGCCCTTCTTCTCCTCCCGGGAGTCCCCCAGCCTGCGGACGACCGCGATCCGGTGGAAGGTGTCCTTCGTGACCGCCTTGTCGGAGGTGTGGACGACGCGTGCGCCGTCCCGGCCCTCGAAGGAGAAGACCAGCTTCCCGTCCGTCGCGATGCCGAGTTGGTAGGGCACCTTGCGGCCGCGCCCGTCGTCGATGCGGCCCTTCGACAGGACGCCCTGCGGCTTCGACAGGTCGCCGGTCCGCAGGAACGCCTCCAGGGTGAGGTCACGGCCGATGTTCAGGTCCGATGCGTGCGGGGCCTCGGCGTACACGCCTTTCGCGAACTTCAGCGCCCAGGACTGCTCGTACGCGGCGGCGACATGCGTCCAGCGGTCGACGGGGACGGTGGCGGCGGAGGTGACGAACCGGTCGCCGACGCCCGCGACCAGCACCCTGGCCCCCGACGCCTGCCGGCCCGCGGCTGCGCCGAAGGCCAGCGTGAACTGCGTGTCGGCGCTCGCCGGACCGGTGTTGACGTGGACGATCCGCCGGGTGTCCTCGGCGGTCGTACCGGCGGCCGGCTTCACCCACGCCTCGACGGTGAGGTTGTCGGCCAGGCTGACGGCGGACAGCCCGCTCTCCGTGTCCGCCAGCGCGGGCGGGGTGGTGCCGGCCGCGAAGGTGAGGGCGCGGCCGGGCAGGTCGCTCCACCAGGACGGCAGCCGCGCCGAACCGGCGGCCTGCGCGGTCCCGTCGGCCACGGCGCCGACGGCTGTGCCGGCCTTGTTGGCGAGGGTCGCGGTCACGTAGCGGGAGCCCAAGCGGGCGTGCCCGCCGGGCCGGGTGTGGGAGACCAGCGCCGGGGTGTACGAGACCAGGTGCACGGAGGCGTCGGCCGCGATGGCGGGAGCGGGGACCGGCAGGTGCAGCCGGATCTCGGTCGCGCCGGCCTCCACCTCCATGGCGACGGCGTACGCGGCCTCATCCACGGTCACGAGATCACCGGCGGCGAGCGAGACTGCGGCTCCGGCCTTCACGGTGAGCACGTTCTCCTTGGCGGAGGCCACGGTGCCGACGGCCACCGGCTGGAAGCGGCGGCCGTTGAGGGCTGCGGCGAGGCTCTCGGCCTTGCGGGGCAGCAGCCGCCAGGTCTCGGTGTCGAGCACCTTGCCCGGTACGGCCCCGCCCCCGGTGCCCTTCTCCGGGGCCTCGCCGATCTCCCGGAGGGTCAGGGTCAGGGTGCACAGCCCGGGCACGGGCGGCTCGGAGGCCGTGACCTCGATCGTCACGTCGGCCAGGTCCACGCCCGCGTCCCGGGCGGTGAGCAGGACGTCGGTGTCCTGGGACGCGGTGAGCTTCTTGGTCGAGCGGTCCACGTTGGTGTCGTAGAACAACCCGGTCAGGGCCTGCTTGTCGTCGCGGTAGTAGAGCCCGAGGTGGCCGGTGCCGCCGGAGGCCAGGAAGGGGGACCCGGCGGCGGCGGAGAATCCGAGAAGCGCCCCCGACCAGCCCAGACCGAGCCGGTCCTGGCCCAGGTTCACCATCGGCAGGGACTTGGTGCTGCGGCCCTTCGTCCCCTCGGTGATCTGCCCGAGGCGCGCTTCCTTCTGGGCGATCTCGGTCTGGATGCGCTGGATCTCCCGGTCCCACGCCGCCCGCGCGGTCTCCTCGTCCTCGATGGCGCCGAGACGCTTGAGCGCGGCGTTCACCTTGGCGGCTGCGGCGGTTTCGGAGTCGCCGGTGGGGGTCAGGGGGACGAGGAACAGGGTGGTCCGCGAGGAGGCGTCCCCTACCCGCCTGAGCCGATGGAAGAACGACGTGTCGGCGAGTGTCATCGACGACCCGGTCCAGGTCAGGTGCCGGTCCGTGCCTTCGACCTGCCACGTGTTCTCCCCGATCTTCTTCCGGGGGGTGAACTGCGCTCCGTACAGCGAGAGGCCGTCGGCCGACGTGCTGAATCCGTCCGGGCTGAAGAAGACGGGCGCCTCTCCCCCGAGCGTGACCGTACGGGAGTCCTTCGCGGTTCCGAGGGACTTGGCGGCTTCAACGTTCTTGACGGTGGCCCTGTCGGGGACGCCTTCGCTGTCCGACCACCCCTTATAGGTGATCGTCCACTGGTCCTGTCGGTCCGTGGCATCAGCGGAGCCCGTCACCAGGACCGGGGTGAACCCACCCCCCTTGGCGGCCTGCTTGGCCGTCAGATGGTGGAAGGACGACTCCGATGTCCCGACCTCCGGTTCGTCGGAGTCGTACTCGTACCCACGGGCCTGCCCGCCCTCCGTCACCTCCGCGTACACCAGGCAGTCCGTGGCCTTGTCCGGGCTCAGCGTCAGGCTTGTGGTCTTCTCCAGTGCCTTGCGGAGGTCGTCCCAGACCCGGGACGGTGTGGCGATGTCCGCGTCGAGACCGGCCTTGGCCTCCTCGGCCTCCTTCACCTGCTCGCGGAGCGCGACCAGCTCGGCCTTGAGGCGGTTCTCCTCGGCCGGGTCGACCTGCTCGGCCGTCGCGCCCACGACCGGCAGGTCGAGCACGTCCGGGAGCTGCACGAGCCGCCCGTCGCGGCCGATCGCCAGGTCCAGCGCGGCGATCTGCCCCGCGGCCTCCGCCTCGTCGCCCCCGGCGTTGCTGCGCCAGGTGAGCAGGACCCGAGCCTGCCGCTGCAGGGGGCGGACCGCCCCGCTGCCCGTCGTGCCCCGCTCCTGCTGCTGGTAGACCGCAGCGGACAGCCCGCCCGAGACCGTGCGGCCCGTGACCGCGAAAGAGTCGCGGCGGATGCCGGGGGAATCGGTGATCGGGGCGCCCGAGGTCACCCACTGCGGGGTGCCGCCCTTGAGCGTGGCGTGCGCGGCGTGCGGCCCCTGGTCGTAGGCGGTGGCGCCGGTCGACTCGTCGAAGCGGTAGTAGGCCACGAGCTCCGGTTCGTCGCCGATCAGACGCTGCCACATGGTCTCGGCGATCCGCGTGGTCTGCCGGGCCCTGGACCAGACGCGGACTTCGTCCAGCGTGCCGGAGAACGCCCCTTCCGTGGCGCTCTTCGCGCCGAGGACGAGGGTCGTACCGGCCTTGGCCACGGCGGCGAGGGCCGCGCTGGTGACGGGGTCGCCGTCGACGAAGAAGGCGGCCTTCGCGCCGTCGTACACGGCCGCCACGTGCATGTATTCGCCGGCCGGGACCAGGCCGTCCGGCGTCGTGACCGTGGTGGCGCCGTGGGCCAGGGTGAGCGCGCCCGCCGCGGTGACGGCGAAGGTGATGCCGGTGGCTCCCGTGGACAGCAGGGTGCCGCCGGCCGCGTCCCGCTCAGTCCACGCCTCGACGGTGTAGGCGCCGGTACCGAGCCCCGCGGGCGCCACCGCCTCGCCGCGGAACGCGTTCTCCGAGCCGGGGAAACGCAGCGCGGACTCGGCGAAGTCCGGCTCCGGCACGACGGGGATCAGAGGGTGGTCGGTGAACGGGCACTTGCCGGGCTGCCGTTCGAGGACGGAGTCCTCGTGCTCCGGCTCGGGGCTGGTCCACAGCTGCCCGCCCTGGGTGTCGAAGAGACCGTCGTCCGCCTGCCCGACGTTGACGGCGTCGATCCGCCCCGAGGCCGCGTTGTGGACGAAGAACTGCCAGCGCCGGGTGTCGGCGATGATCGTCGGGAGCAGCAGGACGGAGAACCGTCCCTCCGTCGGCGTGCCGGCGAAGCCCACCTCCTGCGTGGGCTCCTGGAACGGCTTGTCGTCCATGTCCACCGTGCCGAGCGAGTCCTTCGCCGTCGCCGGCCGGGTGCGGTGCCGGCTGCGGCGGTAGCGGACCTCCTTGACGGGCCGCAGTTCGGAGCCCGCGAGGACGAACCGGTCGCACAGCAGGGCACCCGCCGCGACGGCCGCGCTCTGCCCGTCGTCCGTGGCCGGGGCACCGGTCAGACGGCCCTTGGCCGTGCGGTACACGGCGTCCGCGTGCCCGGCAGCCACGGCCTGCCGGAACACGAACACGTGGCGGCCGTCCGAGACCACCTGGAACGGGACGGCGGCGGTGAGGCGGCCCGTCCCCGAGCGGAACGGATCGACCTCGTCGTCCGGAACCACCTCTTCCGGCCCCAGCTCGACCCGGCCGCCGAGACGCACCCGCGGCAGCGGCTCGGCGCCGATGACGGAGGCGCCGGCGCGGGTGATCTCCGTCGGGAACGGCACGGGGCGGGGGTCGTCGGCCCAGTGGCGGACGTCGAGGTCGGCGTGGCCGATGCCGTCGTCGTCATGGGCCGGGGCGACCTTGGAGTCGAGGTCGAGGACGCTGTAGTACAGGCGCCGCTCGTCGTCGAGGGCGAAGGCGATCACGGTGCCCTGGTGCCGCACCATCGTGGTGTGGACATAGGTCCGGTCGCTGTACGTCTTGAGCCTGTTTCCGGCTGGGCGTTCGATCGACACGTGCGGGAATTCCCTCCTGGAGGACCACGCGGCCCTCTCGCCCGCCTCCCTCCCCCATGACACGCGCCCCCACCGGGCCCGGACCGAGGTTGGCGGGAAAGATCCACTGCTTCCGGCGAGAGTGCGCGCCGAACCAGGGGGGACGCTGCAAGGTTGGCCGAAGTGCCTGTCATCCGAACGGGTCACCTCGGGTTTGCGTCACCTTGTCGGCAGGAGGGACGGGGTAGGAGGTCTCGCCGCCGACTTCCCGTACGACGGACGAAGGGCAGGGCCGGTCGGACCATGCCCGCTTGGCTTCGGACATGCGCGCCTGCCTGCGTGGGCAGGGACGGGGCGGGTACGCCGACCGCCGTTCCCGAGGCTCACACAGGGAGAAGCAACCACATGGACAGGACCTTCGCCGACGCCACCTCCGTCGACCCTTCGACACCGCCTCGGAGAAGGCTCGCGGCGGATGGTTCGCCGTTCTGGCTGGTCACACGCTACGCCGATGTCCGGGCCGCGCTCGTCGACAGTCGGCTGACCGTGAACAGGTCGTACGCCGCACACGCCCACGGCGGTTTCCACCTGCCCCGTCCGCTGGACGGCAACTTACTCGGCCGCGACGGTGCCGACCATGCCCGGTTACGCCGCTTCGCCGCCCCGGCCTTCGCCGCTCGCCGTACCAAGGCACGGCACCACCAGGTGGAGGCCGCCACCGGGCGCCTGCTGGCCGGCCTCGCAGGACGGCAAGCCGTCGATCTCGTGGCCGACTTCGCCCTCCCCTTGCCCCTGACCGTCGTGGCCGACCTCCTCGGCATCCCCTCATCGGACCGGCCCACGCTGACGCGATGGACCCAGACCATGCTCACCCACACCCGGCACGAGGAACTCGCCGCCAGTGTCGACGGCGTCCACCACCTACTCGCCACCCTCATGACCCGGTACCGCCACCGGGGAAGCGGCCTCGTCTCACACTGGGCCCGCGCCCGCGAGGCGGACAACTCGGTCAGCGACGGTGAACTCACCGCCCTGGCCTTCCAGGTCTGGTGGGCCGGCATCGAGAACATCACCCACGCCATCAGCCACGGCACTCTCTTGCTGCTCGCCCACCCCGCCCAGACTCAGCCCCTACGTGACCACCCCGAACTCCTGCCTGCGGCGGTGGAAGAGGTATTGCGACTCACCACCCCCACGGCCACGGCCACACCCCGCTACGCCCGCGAGGACCTCACCATCGCGGGCGTGACCGTTCGGGCGGGCGACGCTGTCATGCTCAGCCTCCACACCGCCCATCACGACCCGCACCGCTTCCCCACACCCCAGCACTTCGACCCCACCCGCGCGCCCAACCATCACCTCGCCTTCGGTCACGGCCCCCACCACTGCCTCGGCGCCTCCCTCGCCCGAACCCAGCTCCGCATCGCCTTCACCCACCTGCTCCGCCTGCCCCGCCTCAAGCTCGCCGTCCCCGAACGCGACCTGAAGTGGAGGACATCCCTGCGACTCCACGCACCGCAGGCGCTTCCCGTCACCCTCTGACGGACCAAGATCCGGACCATATCCGGACCAGCTCCCGGTGACAGTCCCCACCGACTGCCATTCCTCCTGGTCAGCATGGGTGCAACTGCTGTACCACCAGGAGACGAAGAATCTGCTGGTCGTCCCGCGAGGCAAGACACCTACGACTCCATCCCCACCGCGCCCACACCCTCCATGCCAAGCCCTCACCCGACATCACGCTCCCGCCCTGCCAATTGTGCGAATCCGACAACGGGGCGGGGCGCCTCCCATCCGAGCGTTGCCTGCAGCTCCAGCGGCACAGGAGCCAGCTCACGGCGCCACGCGGGGAAGCCGGGTCACCACCCCGACGGCCACGCGCGGCACGATCGGATCAGCAACTGACAGCCACTGCCACTCGGGGCCAATCTTCAACTGAGAACTCAGCATCGGGTCAGCATCGGTTTCCCCACACCTGATCGCGAACTGTCACAGGCGAGAACGACCCGGACGTTCTCTAAGCGCTCGAAGTGCGATTGACCTGCATCGATCGCCCCAACAGTCAGGGACCTCTCCGACTGCGACGAGGTGCCCCACACCGATCCCCGACTCAAAACATGGTCATCGCACACGGCCCCGTGGTTTCAGGTGAGTTGGGGGAATCTCGGGGGCCGGGATCGGCGGCCCGTCATAGCCCTTGACCTGGCCGAATCGGGTCCCGTGCATCCAGTCTTCGCGGGCCTGAATGACCTCTTCATGATCTCTCAGGACCCAATTCCAGAACAATGCAATGCTCAGGGGCATCTGCGCAGGTCAGACGGGTCTCGGATAGCTGCCGGTCAGCAAACCGTCAGCATTGTGATCCGAGGAGTCGCGCGGACATGGCAGCTACGACAACCGCCCACGGCATGGGCACCATTTTCAAGGACTGCGGGCACGCGTCCTCCTACTGGCCGAAGTGCCCCCACGGCTGGAAGATCCGATACCGCAACGCGGCCGGGAAGCAGGCCGAGGCATCGGGCTTCGCCTCACGGGACAAGGCCGCGGAGCGCCTGTCGGCTATTCACAACGAGAAGCAAGCGAAGCCGGCCAACCAGGCGAAGGCCGAGCGCATCGCGCGTTACGGTCAGATGCGCTTCGACGAGTACACCGAGGAGTGGAAGCAGGGCCAACGTCACCTTGCGCCGGCTTCGCTCAGCCACCTCGACTCGCTTCTGCAGCACCACATCTTCCCGGCACTCTCCAGTCGGCGCATGAACACGTTCGACCACAAGGTCGTCGACGGCTTCATACGCACGATGGAGCGCAACAGCGTAGGACTGGCGACGCAGTCCAACGCCTTCGACAAACTCAAAGCGGTCCTGCTTGACGCTCATCGGCTCGGCATCTTCGAGGACAACCCGCTTCTTGGTGTGCAGGCGCCCGTCTACGACCCCAAGAAGGCCGTCATCCCATCCGCCGAGCAGCTACGGGGCCTGCGCGCCGCTGGCGACGACACCTTCATGCTCTTGGTCGACGTCATGAGCGGCTGCGGACTCCGCAATGCCGAGGCGGCCGCGGTCAACATCAGGAACATCGTGGCCGACGACGTCTATCGCGTCACCGAGCAGGTCAACCAGACCACGAAGCACTACGACCGCCTGAAGCACCGCAAGCTCGGCGAGTACCGGGACGTACCGCTGCCGGCGCGGGTGAAGCAGACCATCGAGTGGTACGCCGACAAGTATGGCACCGTGGACGGCTACCTCCTGCGCCATCCACACGATCGCGATCGCGCGTACCAGCCCTACTTGCTCCAGAACCACTGGCAAAGACTTAAGCGAGCCGGCGCCCTTGATGTCCCCGAGGGCATGGTGATCTACGGATGCAGGCATTTCTTCGCGTCGAACTGCCTGGCTCATCGCATCCCGATCACCGACGTCGCGGAGTGGATGGGCCACAAGAGCCTGGAGATCACGTTCAAGATCTACCGGCACCTGCTGCCGGGGTCCATCGGACAGGCAGCCAAGATCCTCAACGTGAGCCTAGCCGCTTAACCCAATCCACATACCACGGGATCCCCGGTCAGCCAAACCGGGGATTTCCTCGGACCATGGACACCTGCCATAGCGCTTCACACAAGAGGTCCGGGTGTCGAACGAGTTCATCTCCGCAAAGCAGTTGGCTGCCCAACTGAGCATGTCCGTGTCATGGGTATACAGGGAAGCAAACCGGTCAGGACTGATCAGTTACAGATTCGGGGTCGGGCGTAGCGCAAAAATCCGATTCAAAGTATCCGAGGTGAATTCCTGGATACGACAGCGTAGGCAAATTTCCTAACGCCACTCCACCCCGAATAATTCAGCAAGGCAGGTCAGTGCCCACGAAATCCCTTCCCCGAGGCATGGGGACAGTATTCAAGCGTTGCGACGACCCGAGCGAAAAGTGGTCACGATGTCCGCATGCATACGCGATCAGATACCGCAGTGCGAGCGGACGCCAAACAGAGGAAGGAGGATTCCGCACCCAAACTCAGGCTACGTCACGACTTTCGCAAATTTACGCCTCGAAGACCAAGGCGTCAGCAAGTGCAGGCTTCAGATACGAACGCGCCGAGAAATACGGCCAAATGAATCTCAGCGAGTACGTAGAACTGTGGAGGAAGGGACAGCGCCACCTGGCAGCCTCCTCGGCTCGACATCTAGATTCACTCCTCGAGCATCACATTATCCCAGCCCTGGGCAGTCGTCGCATGAACTCATTCGACCACAAGGTCGTCGACGACTTCATCCGAACCATGGAAACCATGGGCACTGGCACAGCAACGCAATCCAACGCCTTCGATAAACTGGCCACCATTTTGCTCGACGCACAACGGGTAGGAATTTACGACTTCAACCCACTGGACGGCGTCAGATCGCCACAGTACACGCCAATGCGAGCCTCAATCCCCGCACCTGCCCAGTTGCGGGAAATACGGGAAATCGGTGACGAGAAGTTCCAACTCCTCTGCGACCTGATGAGCGGGTGTGGGATGCGGAACGCTGAAGCGGTCGCAGTAAATATCAACAACATCGTTTCCGATAACACCTACAGGATAACCGAGCAGGTTAACCAAACAACGAAGGTGTGCGGGCGTCTCAAACACCGGAAACCAGGCGAGTACCGGGATGTGCCACTTCCTTCACGGATCAAGCAGGCAATCGAATATTACGCTCAAAAACACGGCACGATTGACGGCTACCTCCTAAGGGATCCACGTGACCTATCAAGACCCTTTCAACCCTACTTGCTTCAAAATCAGTGGCAGCGGCTGAAGCGAGATCACCCTTCCATCATTCCGGAAGGGATCGTGCTGTACAGCTTTCGACATTTCTTTGCATCACAATGCCTCCAGCTTCGCATACCGATCACTGATGTTGCGGACTGGATGGGCCATAAGAGCCTGGACGTAACGTTTAAGGTCTACCGGCACCTCATGCCCGGCTCGATTGCAAGCGCAGCATCGTCTCTGGATCTCGCCTTGGCCGCATAGGAGCTGCGCAGAATCGCATTAACGGGTGCCTGCTCACGCTGCCGAATCACTCCCAAAATCCCTTCAAATGGGGAGCCCGGTCACCGCGCACGGCAGTGCGCGGTGACCGGGCTCGACACACTGCGAACGCCTCCGACGTGATGTCGCGGTGGACGTTGTCCTCGATGAATGCCGTCGCCCCTGCGCGGGGCGTCGCGGCTGGCACCGCCTATGGAGGTGTAGGGACAAGGTGTCTGGTACACGGCCGCCAGGTGCCGGGGGCGATCATCAGAAGCATGGGGCAGGCGCGCGTCACCCATATGCCCGGAACCCGTGAATCTGGCTGCGGAGCTGGCGGAGGGGGTGACAGGATTGGGGCAATGACGACCCAGCCGCTCATGGCCGTAACGCACGTTGTGGCGCTCGAGACCTTCCTCAAGGGAGTGGGCGCCGTATTCCGGAAGTTCGACGATCAGGACTCCGGCTCCATCTCATACGGCCTGGAGGTAGCTGGTAGCCGCTGGTTCGTAAAGGCTGCCTCGAAAACGACTGACGTCTGCTCTCTACGCCGCGCAATCTCCGTTCACCAGGCCGTCTCCCATCCCTCCATCGTGCCGTTGGTGCACTCCTTCACCACGGACGAGGGCCTCGCGCTCGTCTACCCATGGGTGAGCGGCGAGGTCCTCTATCACCCGACCCGATCTCGCCAGGGCGGACGGGCCGCTCCCGACAGTCCCATGGCAAGGTTCAGGACTCAGCAGCTCGCCCAAATCAATATCGCCGTCGAAACTCTGCTCAGCGCCCACCTGGCTGTCGAGGATGCCGGATACGTGGCTGTCGACTTGTACGACGGCTGCATGCTCTACGACTTCGACCAGCAACGCATGATGCTCTGCGATCTGGACGAGTACCGCCCCGGCCCCTTCACTCTGGAGGCGGACCGGCTCCCCGGCTCCAGCCGCTACATGGCGCCCGAGGAGTTCGTCCGCGGCTCACTCATCGACATCCCACTACGGTCTTCAACCTGGGCCGGGCACTGCGTCTCCTCCTCGACGCCGGCGACGAGGAGACGCAGTGGCGCGGAACCCCGGCCCAACTGGCTGTCATCGCGCAGGCGACCGCACCTGAGCCGGAGAAACGGCTGCCGTCCGTGAGCGCCCTCGCCGATGCCTGGGCGGCAGCAGGAAACCGACCTGACTGACCGGCGCCCACGCATCGCTGCCTCGGAACCAGACCACTGCCCGCCTGATCACGCCGAGCTGACACCGGGCATTACCGCGCGCGCTGGGACCACCAACTGGGAGTCCAGTCGTTCCCAGGCCCCCATGACCGCCTGGTGAGCACCTGGAGCGAGGTGCGCGTACCGCTGTGTCGTCTGGTAGCTCTCGTGGCCGAGTAGGTGCTGGACGTCGTAGAGCGAGACGCCCCTCTGGACGAGCCACGACGCACATGTGTGGCGGGTGGAGTGCGGCGAGTACTGCGGGACGCGCACAATCGCACCGTCGGCGTCCATGGAGTGCGCCCGCCTCATCGCGGGCCACCATGTCTGGGCCCGCCAGTTGGCGTCGTCAAGGAGCCGGCCCGACCGTCCCTTTGTGACGGTGGTGAAGACGACGCCCTCACGGTCGCGGCCATGCATGTGACGGGCCAGCGCGTCGAGGACGTGATCAGGAATCGGAACCTCGCGGCAGCTCTTGGAGCTCTTCGGATACTCCTTGATCCCCGATTTCGTATTGACTTCCACCACGAACAAGCGGCCGCGCCGCCAGTCGACGCGATGCCCGTGCAAGCCGGCAAGCTCGCCCCACCGGAGGCCGGTATAGAAGGCAAGCAGCACCATCGTCTGCCACGGCTGGTCAAGCTCGTCCAGGATCGCCTGGGCCTGCGCGACCGTGAACCACTGCGGCGGCCTCACTGCCTCCGGTGGCAGAGCGATACGCCGGCATGGCGTCACCGTGATGAGGTCTTCGTCCACCGCCGCTCGCATGATGGAGGACAACAGGTTGTACGCCCGCCGGATGGCCGAAGGACCTTTCCCGCCTACGACAAGCCTCCGGACCCAGGCCTGCACGTCCAGCCTCGAGATCGCACGGACTTCCCAGTCCGACCAGTACGGCGTGATGTGAGTGCGGATGCACGAGGCATCGCCCCTCTGCGTCTGAGGCTCGACCAACCGGGCCTCCCACCAGCGGTCGTGCCACTCCATAAACTTAATCTTGCCTGCCCGGGGATACGGAGATGCGCCCCGCCCGACCTTCTCTTCTTCGTCCAAGCCCCAGCCGCGGGCCTGCGAGCGCGAAGGGAACGTTTGACTGAACCGCTTGCCAGCACGATTCCTGACCGTGGCCTGCCAGTTTCCGGATGGCAGCTTCCGCAAATAGGGCATATCTAGCCTCCGTTGCCTTCGGCGTGTGGAGCCGGCGCGAAGCGCGGGGAGCCGCAATCTCCAACACTCACACCCTCGCCCCTCACCTTTGACACCCAGGAAGTTGCCCACCATCCCAGCCGCCCCATCCCTGGAATAGGACACCGCAGGCCACTGGACGGCCAGGGCACGGCGGGCGGGGCTTACATCGAGGAGGCCAAGGTCACTCCTCCCCTGCCCCTACCTGAGCAAAGGACGAGGCGTGAGATCCGCACAGCATTGCTCCCCGCGCACCCTGATCAAGCCGAAAGGTCCCCGCCCTGGCCTTTCGGGCGATTGGAGTGGTGCCGGACGTAGAGCGCCGATCGAGTCAGGCGCAGCGGAAGCCTGTCAGACGATCACAGCTCCCCGGACCTGAGCCCGTGGCACTGGGCCAAGAAGTTAAGCCCGCCCCAGGCCCTCGCCGACACCGGCGGCACTGAGCAGCTGGCGGCCCACGACCAAGTTGAGTTCACCATCATCGCCGGCCCTCGCTTATAGCAGCTGCGGCCCTGGACACGTCGACAGCACGGTTCATCATGTTAGGTGGTCGATCGGTCGCGGAGTGTAGCCATGCAGAGAGGCTCACGAGCCGACGTCCGGATAACTCGCACCTTCCATCTCCGAGCGGGCAGCTCCACGCAGCTGGATCCGGCCTCAGCTGCGCCAGTCCCCCGGTAGCCTTCCTAGTGTTGATCAGTAGGTAGGGAGACTCCACAATCATGTACGAACGTGGGATGCGGGTCCGGCTCCGAGACCGTTTGTGGGAGGTCGAAGGTGTCCGCGGGGCAGGAAGCGAGGCGTTCCTCGACCTGCGCCGTGCTGACGAGCGTCCCGGCCCGCGGCGCCTGACAGTGTTGCCGAGCCAGGAGCCGACGCTCCGCCCGGAAGCAGCGACTCGACTGCGCTTCGAGCCCGGCAACCCAATCCGCCTCAACGAACTCCATGATGCCCTTGCACTCACCATGGCCCATGGCCGCGGAGACCTGTTGGCGGTCGAGCATGGCCGGATTGACGTCGAGCCCTACCAGCTCGTCCCCGTCTTGATCGCCATGCGCCAGCCCCGAGTGCGCTTGCTCGTCGCGGACGACGTCGGTCTGGGTAAGACCATCGAGGCTGGCCTGGTACTGATGGAGCTGGCCCGCCGCGGGCGTGCCGACCGCGTCCTGATTGCCTGCCCCGCCGGCCTGCAGGACCAGTGGGTCGAGGAGATGCGGTTCCGTTTCAATCTCGACTTCACGAAGGTCGACAGCAAAAAGTGGCTGGAGGTCCGTCGGGACAACCCCACCACTGTCAGCCCGTGGACCGCAGTACCCTACGCGGTGTCGTCCATCGACTACCTAAAGAACAACATCACTGCGATTCAAAGCGCTCCTCCCTTCGACGTGGTGATCATGGATGAAGCGCATCATGTAGCACGCGCCTATGCAGGGGAGGGACGCTCCAGCGCCACCGACCGCAGCCGTCTGGCCCGCGCCCTGGCCGACCACAGTCGGGAGATGCTGCTGCTTTCGGCCACGCCGCACAACGGTTACCAAGAGTCTTTCGCCAGCCTGCTGCAGCTCCTGTCCCCGCACCTAGCCGCCGACGACGGTCGGCTGGACCCTGACCTGGTCCAGCCGTATATCGTGCGGCGCCTCAAGGACGAGGTCACCCGCGGTGAGCCGCCGCAGCCGATCAGCCGCCGCTTGCCGCCGAAGCCCATCGAGGTGCGTCCGACCAGCCGGGAAAAGGAGATCCACCAGCGGCTTCGCGGGCACAGCAAGCGCGTTCTGCACGCCCTGCGCGACACCGACTCCTATTACGTCCAGGCGTTCGCCCTGGAAGTGCTTCGCAAGCGGGCCCTGTCCAGCCCGTACGCCCTGCTGCAGAGTCTGCGTCGCCGGGCAGAGAACCTCGGCATCCCGCCGGTCGAGCACACCGGCCGGCGCCGCATGGATGTCATGCAGCAGTACCGAGGAGACACCGCACTGCCCGAGGAAGACCTGCGGGCCGCTGAGGAACTTGCGCTGGAAGGCGTGGCCGCCCACCTCCCGGAAGACGACCTGCGCGAGGAGCAGCGCCTGGTCAGCAAGCTCCTGGAACAGGTCGAATCCCTCAGCCCTGGCGACGACAGCAAGCTCACTCGCTTGCAAGGATGGCTGGAGGGCTTTCGGGCAGGAAGGCGCGGCGAGCGCGTCATCTTGTTCACCGAGTACCGCGACACCCTGGACTACCTGGAGAAGAACCTGGGCCACGGCCCGCTGCTGCGAGTCGACGGCACCATCCCCCTGGCCAAGCGCCGCGAAGTACTGGATCGCTTCTCCCGCACTCCGGGGGCGATCCTTCTGGCGACCGACGCGGCAGGCGAGGGTTTGAACCTGCAGGACGCCTGCCATGTAGTGGTCCACTACGAATTGCCGTGGAACCCCAACCGGCTCGAGCAGCGCAACGGCCGCGTCGACCGCTACGGCCAAGAGCACGTTGTCGAGATCAGCTACCTCTACCTGGCTGAGACCCGCGACGAGGAGATCCTCCAGCGGCTGCGCGACAAGCTGTCCACCATCACCAAGCAGCTCGGCTCCAGCAGTGACGTCCTGGGCGTGGCGGGCCGCAGCGACGTCATCGACGGCCTCCTCGAAGACGCCTCCGCCCAGGATCTAGAGGAGCGCCTGGAGCGCGCGGTCCAGCAGGTCCGCGACTACCTCGAACGCAGCGGCGCCCTCGTCCTGATGCAGAGCATGCGGAATGAGAAACAAGTCGAGGACGAAACCGTGGCCGCCCGGGAGCAGGCCCGCTGGCTGCTGCCGGACTTCGAGGAATTCCGGAAACTGGTGACCTCCGTGGTCCGCCAATGCGCCGGCCAGGTCACCGGCAACGGCGACATCGTTACCATCGAGCCGGGACCGCTCCTCAAGCAGTACCCTCTCGTGCCTCAAGAGGCATTTCAAGCCACATTCAGCCGTTCCGTCGCCTTGGAGCCGGAACACCGCGGGATCGCCTTCCTCACCCCCGCCCATCCCCTGGTGCGCGCGGTCCTCCAGCGCGTCCGCACCCGCCTGTACGACGACGGAGACGGCGGCCGTGTTGCGGTCCGTCCTGTCGCCGATGGCGGCAGTGGCTGGTTGTTCACCTACGTTGGTCGCATCACCTCCGACGACAACCGCGTCCTGGAAGAGCCCCTGGTTCCTGTCTTCGTCCTGCGCACGGACGCAGGCGCCCCGGCTGCCCCCAGCCAGGACGCATCCGCCGACCTGCGCCGACTGCGACAGCGGCCCGCCCCCACCGGCAGCCTCGACCCGGTCGAGAAAGCCCGCCAGGAACTGTCCGCCGGATTCGAGGCCGCCGTCCTGGCCGGGCAGCAGGAAGCCTCCCGCCGCATCGCCGAACGAGCCGACGAACTACGAGTACAGTTGACCGCCGAATCCCAACGCCTCCACGCCGACCTGGACCGCTGGCACGCCGCCGAACTCGCCGAAGCAGAACGGCGCTTCGCCAGCGGAGCCGGTGAGACCGTTCAGCTCGGCCTCTTCGCCGACACTGGACACGGCGCCTTCCACACCGTCGACGAAGCCCGCGCCGCCGTCGACGCCGAATTCGACCGACGCCGCAGGGCACTCAGCCGGGGCTTCCAAGTCGCCGAGGTCACATCCGGCGAACCGGTGGGCTGCATCGTGTGCGTGGAGGTGCCCGCATGCTGAATATCACCGTCGCCGGCACCACCCTGTCGACGTACTACCTCTCCGATCCTGCCCTTTTCCTCCGCGAACAGCGTGATCGCATCGGGGCAGAGGACGCCACAGATGGCATCCGTCACGCCAAGCGCGAACTGCGCCGTCTGGTCGCCGACATCGACGAAACCAGCACCGCTGGCGATACCCGCAAGCGCATGCTCAGCTGGCTCTCTTGCTTCGGCTGGACTTTCCCCGGCAGTCTCCCTGCCATAGAGGAACCTGTCCTTGGCTGCGCACACAGCGCCGATGGTGACCTTGCGCCAGGGGACCTCGTTTCCGTGCTCATCACCCCGCCTGGTCAGCACCTGGACGCCTCCCCCACTGGCCGCCGGGTCGGCAACCTGCGGCCCCAGCGCCAGGCCGAAGTGTGTGCCCGCGAGCACCGGCTCCCTGCCGTCCTGCTCAGCAATGGCACCGAACTGCGGGTGATCCGCCGCGACCCGGGCCTCGGCGGCGAAGCCAGCTACCTCTCGGTCGATCTGGCCGGCCTGGCCGAACTCGGCGACGAACACGAGTGGCGCGTTCTGTGGGCCCTGCTGCGCCCCGAAGCGTTCATTCCCGATGACGCGGGCGAAATCCTGTGGAAGCGCGTAGAGGATGCCAGCTCCGATGCCGCCACGGCCGTCAGTGAGAATCTCTCCGGCGGTGTACGCACCGCCATCAGTGCCATCGCCAACGGCGCCCTGCACTCCTTGCGTCAACATGACAAGTCAGTACCTGAGCCCCGCCCCCTCTTCGCCGACGCCCTGAAGGTCGCCTACCGCCTCCTGTTCGTCGCGTATGCCGAAGACCGTGGGCTCCTGCCCGTCGGCACGCCTTCATACGACCGTGGCTACTCGCTGCGCGCCCTGCGTAAAGCCATCCTCACCGCCGACGCGGCCTGGGAACCCGACGGAGGCTTCCTTTGGAGCTCTCTGCGCGCCCAGTGGGCACTGCTGCGCGACGGCGTCGACGCGGGCGAGCTCCAGATCACTGGCTTCAACGGCGGCCTCTTTGACCCGGACAAGTGCGAACTCCTCGACGCCGCAGATCTGACCGTCGGCGACACCTTCGTCCGAGAGGCCATCGAAGCCCTCTCTTGGACCGAACCAGACCGCAACACCAGCAAGAGCAAGACCTCCGTCGGACGCCGACCAGTCAATTACCGCGAACTCGGCGTTGAGCAGCTCGGCAGCATCTACGAGGGCCTACTCTCCTTCGAGCCGCAGATCGCCGACACGCCCAAGGCCCTCGCTCGCATCGGCCGCGGCCAATCAGCCTTGGTGCAGGTGCTGGACACCAACCAGCTACCAGAAAACGCCGAAATCGTGGAAGCCTACGAAACTGGCACCTTCTACCTCTTTGAAGCCAGCGGCCAGCGCAAGGGCTCCGGCTCCTACTACACCGCCCGCCCCCTCGCCCACTTCGTCGTCGGCGAAACCCTGCGCCCGCTCGTCCAAGACGCCACGCCCGAAGAGATCCTCAATCTCCGCATCTGTGACCCCGCCATGGGATCGGGAGCCTTTCTCGTCCCCGCCGTTCACCAACTGACCGAGGCGTATGGTGAAGCCCTGGCCCGAGCAGGCGAAATGCTCGACCATAAGCTCGACGACAGCGAGCGCGCCGCCTACCGACGCCTGATTGTCGAACGCTGCATCTACGGCGTAGACCTCAACCCCATGGCCGTCGAACTCGCAAAAGTATCCCTTTGGCTCACCACTGCCGCAGCAGGCAAACCGCTGTCCTTCCTCGACGCCCACATGCGCTGCGGAAACGCCGTCGTGGGCGCCGCTATCGGCAGCTGGGCTGGCGTGCCTGTACCTGCACAAGGAGGCCGCGTTCAACGCAGTGCAGCCGGTATCGACGACCTGCAGGACTCCCTCTTTGCCGTCGAAGAGCCTGATCTTGCTTCTCTGGTCCGAGCGCGCAAGGCCCTCGCCCACGACCCCTCCGAAGATCGCCTGCAAGTCCGCGCCAAGGAAAAGCGCTTCACGCGACTACTCGACAGCGACGACTTCACCCGGCTACAGGACATGGGGGACTGGTGGGTCGCACCCTTCTTCTATACCGATGCGCTCAGAAGCAATAGCGGACAATGGATTGCTGGCCACGACGCACTCAAATGCGGCGAACCACTTCGCCAGCACCTCGCCGACATTCCAGCCCAGGTACGAAGTGAAATCCGCCCATTCCACTGGGAAGTTGAATTCCCCGAGGTATTCTTCGACGTCAAGGGAGAACGTCGAGACGATGCCGGATTCGACGCACTGATCGGAAATCCGCCCTGGGAAGGCATCACATTCAAGGCGGCAGAGTTCTATGGGCGATTCGACCCGTCCTACACCCTACTGAAGAAGAAGGACGAAAAACTCGAGCGGCAAGCCGAGCTGGAGCTTCGCGACGACGTAACTGAAGCAAAGATCGACGCGGACAGATCCCTAGCCGGAGTCAAGGCTTTCATCAAGTCATCCGGCGTGTACCGAATGCTTTACGGCCACGGAATCGCATTTAACTACTATCGAACTTTCCTCGAGCGTGAACTAGCCCTGCTCGCGCCTGGCGGCAGGCTCGGGCTCGTCATCGATTCTGGCGTCGCAAACGGTGCATCCACCGCCGATCACCGCAGAGAGCTCCTGGACCACTGCACCATCGACCATTTTGTCCTCTGTGATAACTCCAACGGAATCTTCCCTATCCACCGAAGCGAGCAATTCCTCCTCCTCGTCGCAGAGGCGGCAGGGTCGACCGATCCACTTCCATTCACCAGTGGCGTCTCGTCACTAGACGACCTTCTGGACCTCGATAGAAGAACTCTACCGATTTCACGCCAGACCCTTGAGGCCCTCGATCCGGATTCGCTAGCGGTCCCCGACGCCCGCGACCCGCAACTACTCTCCCTACTGACTTCCGTCTACAACTCGCGACCCCTGTTCTTGAGCCCAATGCCGGAGGGGGGTTGGCAAATCGAGTGGGGTCGAGAACTCAATATTCACGACGATCGACAGTCATTCTCCCCAACTGGCACCGGAATCCCTTTGCGTGAAGGGAAAAACATTCACCAGTACGTACACGACTTCTCGGAGCCCACATACCATTTGATTGACCCAGACGGGGACAACGCTCTTATCGGGCGTGCGGTAAAGCGGGCCAAGCTGCCTAAGAAGCGCACGTCACCCTGGCCTCGGCATCGAGGGGAAAAGCCCCTACTCCAGGACGGCGCCCGCAAGGAACGCGTAGAGATCCCGGCAGACCAGTATCGTCTTTGTTTCCGCGAGACGGCTCGCGCCACCGATGAACGCACCTTGATCGCCGCAATCATCCCACCAAATACAGCCATCTCCCATAAGCTGCATTTCTTCTACAGGTCGAAATTCGATCACGCAGCAAACGGGTACCGTACTGTGCTGAGCGCTGCCGCCATGACCTACGTCGCCGCCTTGCTCAACAGCCTCGTCATCGACTTCGTTGTACGCAGGAAAGTTTCAAGCTCAGTCAGCAAGACCCTCATGTCCACTCTCCCGATCGCCGACATCCCACTCGATCGAGGCGTCGGCGAGGAGATTGTCCAGCTCTCCGCCCGACTGACTTGCCGCAGTCCCGAGTTCGAGGAGTTGGCGGAAGTGCTTGGGGTAGCATGCGGTCCGCTGACTAAGGACGAGGAACGTAGCCTGCGAGCCGAACTGGACGCCCGGGTAGTTCATTTGTACGGCCTGTCCGCTTCGCAACTAGAGCTTGTCCTAGGCGACTTTCGACAGAGCGCTGACACGGACGGCAGCCCCGTCCGCCCCAATGAGGAGTACAAGCAACTCGTGCGTGAGCACTTCGCACGCCTGGGTGGCTGATCTTCACCGTCACTGGAGGCGGCGTTGTCAGTACCCCCCGCTAGGCTCGCTGTTCGAGTGCTACGCGGGCCTCCACAACACACTGGAGGCCCGCGCACGCACCTAGATGATCGAAGACGGGCGTAGGAGGAGTACGGGATGAACCCGCTGGAGCTGGCTGACCGGTTGCGCGAGGACTACCGGCGGTTCACCTGGACCACCTACCCGATTGCCGATCCGGGCTTGCGCTCCCGTCTGGAGCGGATGGTGGATGAGGATTCCCTGCTGTGGAACGGCCCTTATCTGTCTGTGCAGCCGCGCTACCAGCTGGAAGCGACGCTCGCCGAGCTCGCTGCCAGCGTCGGCCTGCCGACGGAGATCACCGAAGCGTTTCCGCGGGTGGAGCGTTTGTTCAGGCACCAGGTCACGGCGATCACTCGGATCCGCCAGGGCCTGAACACCCTGGTGGCCACGGGTACCGGCTCGGGTAAGACCGAGTCCTTCCTGATCCCGGTCATCGCGCATGCCTTCGACAACCGGCACCGGCCAGGGGTCAAGGCAATCGCCCTGTACCCGATGAACGCCTTGGTCAACGACCAGGAGGACCGCGTGCAGGCCGCCTGCGAGAAGCTCGGCCTGACCTATGGCGTGTACACGGGGGCCACTCCGCAGCACGAACGGACGCGGATGCAGGAGACGCCGCCGGACATCCTGCTCACCAACTACTCGATGCTGGAGTACATCCTCACCCGCCGAGATGACCGGGAGTTGTTCCGCAACGGCATGCTGCGCCATCTGATCCTGGACGAGATCCACACCTACCAGGGGGCGCTGGGTACCGAGATCGCCGGCCTGGTGCGGCGCCTGCGCGGCCACGTCGATGATGACGGCCTGGTGTGCGTGGGGCTGTCCGCGACCGTGAGCGCCGGGGGCGACCACGACGTGGATCTGCAGCGCACCGCGGAGTTCGCCAGCAGCTTGTTCGCCGCTCCGTTCGACGTGGATGCCATCGTCGAGGAGACGGCCATCCCGCAGCCGGAGCCGGACCACAGCGCGATCGGCCCGGCCCCCGACCGCGATCTGCTGCGCCGCGCCCTGGCTGACGGCGGGGACACCCAGAGTCTGCGGGCCGTGCTGGGTGACCCGCAGGCCAGCCCGGTGCTGGACCTGCTACGCGCACACCTGGCCCACCCCAGCACCGTTGCCGAACTTGTGGACACCCTGGCGAGCCTTCCGCGGCGCGCCGATGCCGACCGGGATGCCTTGGAGGATGAGGTCGCCGGATGGCTGCTGCTGGGCGCCGACACCCATACGCCGGACGGCCCGCCCGTCCTGGAGGCCAAGGTCCACCTGTTCCTGCGCAGCTTGCCCACCCCCGTACGCTGCGTCGGCAAGGCCGAGCACCTGCTGCTGGACGGTGCAACGACCTGTCCGCACCCAGAGTGCGGCGCACAGGCCACCATGTCGCTGGGCGTATGCCTGGGCTGCGGCCAGGACTACGACCTGGAACGCGACGACCCCCACGGCCCGGTCACCCGTTACGTTGCTCGCCGCCTGACGGCCGAGGAGCCTTTGGAGGTGCCGCGGACGGGCAACAGGAACTGGTACCCGGCGCGCCGGTGCACGCGCTGTGGCAAGGACGCCAACGGCACGACCTGCCTGGGCTGCGGCACCGCCACCCGCGAGGTTGTCGTCGCGGTTCCCGAGCCCGACCGTCCACTGACACGCTGTCTGGTCTGCGGCTACCAGCGCTCGTCGCACGGCGCCGTTCAGGAGTTCACCGCCCGCACTGCCGCGGCCGTCACCGCCGCCGCGTTCAGCCTGCATACCGGGCTGGCGGCACAGAGCGACGACGAGATGCTGCGCCGGCTTCTGATCTTCGCCGACTCGCGGCAGGACACCGCGTTCCAGGCTGGCTACTTGCGCGATCGCGCCCGCGCTGTGCAGGTGCGCCACCTCGTCGTGGACAGCGTCACCGACCGTGTGCGTGCCGGGGATCCCGCCGCGAGTTTCAACAGCCTTGTCGAGGATGTCTTCCGGCGCGGTCAGGTATCTGGGCTCTACGACGATCCGGCAGGCCAGGACGCCCGTCGGCGCGCCCTGCGCGTTTGTGAATGGGACCTGCTGGGTGAGTTCGCCAGCGATGAGCGGCGTCCCCCGACCCTGGAGCGCCTGGGTCTGATCACGATCGGCTACCCGGGTCTGGAGGCTCTCAGCGAAGAAGCGCTCAAGCCGATCACCGACATCCTCGGCGGGGACGCGGCGGCGGCCCGGTGGCTGCTGGCACGCATGCTCGACTTGGTCCGCACCCGCGGCGGACTCGGCCACGACCTGCTCAACAAGCGTCTGGACGCGAAGACGGAATCCGAGCTCATCGACGCCGGCGCGACCATGGGCATGGGCCACACCGTCACCGGCTACGGAGAGACCACCGTCACGGTGGCCGGAGCCAACCCGTTGGCCTTGAGCTACCGGGGCGCGGCCGCCCGCCTGGTGAAGACGGCGTTCCCACTGGTAACGAATTCCGACGCTCGCGAGCGCGGCGTGCGCAAGGCCGTAGACCTCCTGGCCGAACACAATCTCCTGGCCAGCACCCAGGTCGGCACCGGCAGGTCCCGCATTCAGCTGCGCCAGGTCCCGCCTCAGGCCATGGAGGTGCGGCCTGCTTCCGAGACGATGTACCGGTGTGGCGCGTGCCGTGCCGTACAGCCCGGCACCTCACCGCAGAACAAATGCGCCACCTTCAACTGCAAGGGCACCATGGCGGCCTGGCAGGGCGACCCGGACGACCACGAGCGGCTGCTGGCCGCCAGCGAGGCCCCCCTCATCGTCAAGGCCGAGGAACACTCCGGCCAGGTACCGCTCGAGAACCGGGAAGACATAGAGGAACGGTTCAAGAACGGCGACCTCAACCTGCTGGTGTGCACGATGACGCTGGAACTGGGCGTGGACCTCGGCCAGCTTCTCGCCGTCATCTTGCGCAACGTGCCGCCGCGCCCGAGCAACTACGCCCAGCGCGCTGGCCGCGCCGGCCGCCGCGAGGAGCGGGTCGCGCTGATCGTCACCTTCGCCGGCGGCATGCCGCACGACAGCTACTACTACGCCCGTCCAGTGGAGATGATCCGCGGCGCCATCCGCCCGCCGGCGTTCCTGCTGGATAACCAGCGCGTCCTCCAGCGCCACGCCCGCGCCATGGCCCTCGAACTCTGTGGCCAAAACCTCCCCCAGTGGATGCGTGGCCTGGTCACCGAAGACGCAGACGGACAGCTGCACGGCATCGACGAGGTCAAGGCCGCCCTTGCTGACGGGCGGGATCGCATCTCGGCCCAGATTCATGCGGCCTTCCGCCTCGGCCTGGCTCCTGATGACCTTCCCTGGCTCACCGAAGACTGGGCCCGCGCGGTAGTCGACAACTGGATCACCGACCTCGACGAAGCCGTTGAGTCCTACCGCCTCCGGCAAAAGAGCCTGCTGGAGGAATGGACCCAGGCAACGAGCAAGCCGGGCAACAAGGAAGCCTCCCGCGCCGTCAGCAGTATCAGCGCCAGCCTGGAAGCCATGCGCAGTGGTGACCGTATCCGCGCCTATGTGCTCTCCTATCTCAGCAATGTCGGATTCCTGCCCTCCTACGCCTTCCCCACCGACACCACCACGCTCTCCCTGCAGCGCGAGACGGCCGAGCTGTCCCAGGACTCCGTCCAGGCTCTCAAGGACTACGCCCCCGGCCAGCTCGTCTACGCCCGCGGCGACAAGTGGCTCGTCGACCAAGTCGACTTCCGTCGGGCCAACCTCGTCAACTCCGACGGGGTTGGCGCACTGGACTCCATCAACCTGTGCAACCGCTGCGACACCGTCAACGACTCCACCAGCGCTCACTGCCTGTCCTGCGACAGCGACGACATGACCCCGCAGCACAGTGTCCCGATGCGTGCCATGCGCGCCTCACGTCGCCAGCGGATCTCGGCCGATGAAGAACACCGCTCGCGTTCCCCATTTGAGGTCACCCACCACCTCGGAGCCCCCAACACCTCCGAGACGTACCTGTTCGAGCGCGACGGACTGGTCCTTCAGTGGGAGCGCGGCGCAGAGCTGACCATCCTCAACCGGGGCCGCATCGTCAGGAACCAGAGCAATAGCGAACGGTTCATCGTGTGTACCAGCTGCGGGCTGTGGTTCGACGCCATCCCTGGTCCGACCCCCACTCGCGCGCAGCGGGACCGCCAGAAGTTCCATGACACGATCTGCACCAACCACCAGCTCGTTCCCAGCATCCTCCAGGTCGAACGGCGCGTGGACTGCCTGCAGGTCCTCCCCGACCTGGAAGCACTGGATATCCGCCCGGACAACCTCGAGGAATTCCTGTCCAGCACCCGCGCCGCCCTGGACCTGGGCTGCCGGGTCATCCTGCAGGCTGGCGACGACGAAGTGGCTGGCTTCGACTGGCCCCGACCCGACCCGGAAAGCGAAGACGCCACTTTCCGCCTCGCCGTCCTGTACGAAGAGGTCCCCGGCGGCGCTGGCTATCTTCGCCAACTCGCCGCCCGCTTCGGTGAAGTCGCCGCCGCTCTGGTCCCGGTCCTCGACGACTGCTCCTGCGAGCGCTCTTGCTACGCCTGTCTGCGCTCTTACGGAAACCAGCTCGAAGAGGACCTGCTCGACCGCCGCATCGCCGCCGACTTCCTGCGCCGCTTCATCAAAGCGCCGGAGGTCGAAGGACGTCGGGTGCCCAGCTACGCCGATGCCTTTCATGGCCGTCCTCGCTCCGCCATCGAGCGGCGCCTCGCCATCGCACTCATGACGATTGGAGCTCCGCGCGGCGTGGCCCAGCACTCATGGGGTGACCGTGGATCCACCGATGGCACGCCTCGCCCGGTCACCATCGCCGACTTTGCCTGGCCGGAGCAGAAGGTCGCCGTCTTCTGTGACGGCTGGAAGCACCACCACACTCCCGAACGCCAAGCGTCCGACAAGACCAAGCGGGATGCCATGCGTGCTGCCGGCTGGACCGTCTTGTCATTCTGGGGTGGCCAAATCGTCCGGAACGCCGATCAGTGTGCGCGGGAGATTTTGGCGCACCTCACCGCCGAAGGCTAACGGTTCCAAGCGCCTCCGGGTCGGCCATGCTGGCGGCCTACTCGGAGGCGCCAGGATTGGTGTTGGCAGAGCTCGGAGAGTGGGCGGCGAGAACCAACGGCACCTGCTCTCCGATGTTTTCAACCAGGCCCTGGACGCGAGCGAGGTCGTCGAGAATGTGTGCCACCGCTTTTATAACCGTGCGCACGGCGGAGATCCTCTCGCCAAAGGCGTGCACATAGTACGGATAGCCGTCAGGGCCGAACTTCGCGTCGACGGCCCACACTCGCTCACCCTCCAAGCGCGATAGGAAGTAGGTTACGGGTTCCCCTGTGCTAGCGGCAGCAATTTCCAGACTGACACGCAGCCCTACAGTTGGCCCGAACACAGTAAGTTCGTCTCGCCGGACCATGCTCGTCACCGTCACTGACAGGACGTTCCCTTCACAATCCTCGCCGGAGGTAACGGTGTAGTTCTTGGGGTGGGAGTTGGGCAAGAGTTTCCTCCGTAGGTCATGGGCTGATCGGAGACAAAGGGCGCCAGCAAACGGCAGAACTGCAAGATGTAGTACTTTGACATGCGCGACGCCACCTATCCAGAGTTCTCGACATTAAGGTCCATCTGCCCGCAGCGAACTACCGATCGGCGTTCTCACTCGCGCTGCCCGCTACCGACCCAGATCGTTTTGCAGAAGGCTGCGGGGTGGGCATTTTCCTTATGTGGGGTGTTCTGCGAGTCTCCGACAAACCAGGCTGCCGAGCGGTGCGATCTTTCGCAGCAGTCGACTGGTCAGCGTTATCGCGAGCGAAATGCCATGGCCGTCGACGATCAGGTGATGTTTGCTGCCCGGTCGATCGGGCTGTGGCTTGGGCCACGAGCGGCCCGGCAGCGGGAGGGAGTCGATCGGTGCAACTTTTCCGCGATCCACAGTTGCTTCAGCTGCACCCTGCCGGTTTCTTTTCACGTCACCAGACGCCGCCAACAGGTCATGCCGACACCGAAACCCAGCTCTGGCGGTAGGGCTCCAGGTATGCAGGACGAACGAGGTCCTGCACAAGGCATGTCAGCCGGGAGGCTGGCCCCTCTAAGACTGCTATCGCAATGACTTCAGGCGTCGCCAGCAGATGAGTGAGCACGCGAGGCTGAGGAAGGCTTCGTGGATGTCGTCGCGTACTTCCCAGCGGATCCGCAGGCGGCGGAACCAGTGGAGGTGGGCGAAGGTGCGCTCGACGACCCAGCGGTCGGTGCCGAGGCCGGATCCGTGTGGGACACCGCGTCGCGCGATGACGGGTTTCACGCCCAGGGCCCAGGACAGGCGCCGGTACTTGTCGTGGTCGTAGCCGCGATCTCCGAGCACCGTGTCGGGGCGTCGGCGGGGCCGGCCGCGCTTACCGCGGACCGGCGGGACGGCCTGGAGCAGAGGGATGAACTGCGTGACGTCGTTGCGGTTCCCACCCGTGAGAGTGGCGGCAAGCGGAATGCCTGTGGCGTCGGTGATCAGGTGGTGCTTGCTGCCATTCCTGCCCCGGTCAACGGGGCTTCGCCCTGTTTTGGAGCCCCCTTTAACGCGCGTATGTGGGAGCCGTCGACCACGGCCCGCGAGAAGTCCAGGGCGTCGGCCCCGCGGAGCCGGGCCAGAAGGCTCTCGTGCAGCCGAGGCCAGACGCCGGCATCGGACCACTCCGCCAGACGCCGCCAGCAGGTCATGCCCGATCCGAACCCCAGTTCCTGCGGGAGGTGTTCCCACGAGATCCCGGTGTGCAGAACGAACAGGATGCCCTGGAACACCAGCCTGTCCGGATGTCGCCTCCGACCAGGATGACGAGTCCGACGCTCCACCCGCGGCAGGAGCGGTTCGATCACCGCCCAGAGTTCATCGTCCACTTCCCACGGCTTCCGCCGAGCCACCCCGCACCCCCAGATCCACGTCCTCACGGCCATCCAACCAGCCCAAAGATCATTTCGTTAGGGGTTGTAAGCCAGGGCGCGCCCGACGGTCACTCGTGGACAGAATCCGCTAGCGCCTGTCTCCTTGGAAGACATCTCACGGAGCTCACTCAAGAGGTATGACGGCACAAGGGTGGTTCGAGGACTACGCTCAAGGCTTGGAAGCGTCTGGCCGCCGCACGGCCACGGATTCCTGACCAGGAGGGGACCGCCGCATATGGGCAGGACTGAATACTACAACGACCCCGCCGCACCCAAGGCGAACACCCTCATCCCCGCCAGCAACCTGCTTGTCGTCGACGACAATGGCGCCATCCTCTTCCAGCGCCGCCGCGACACCGGCCAGTGGGCCCTGCCCGGCGGAGCCCAGGATATCGGCGAGACGGCCGCCCAATGCGCGGTACGCGAGTGTCTGGAGGAGACCGGCATCGTGGCCGAGATCACCGGCTTCCTCGGTGTCTATACCAACCCGAAACACATCGTCGCCTACACCGACGGCGAGATCCGGCAGCAGTACGAGAACACATACATCGGCCGCCCCATCGGCGGTACGCCCACGATCAACGACGAAGCCGACGGTGTCCGCTTCGTTCAGCCTGCCGACCTCGACCAGTACGACATCCACCCCAGCATGCGCCAGCAGATCGGCGACTACCTCGCCGGCACCTACCCCTTCCTCGGATAGCGCGGCAGCACCGCCTTCACACGCTCCACAGCGGCAACACAATCTTCGGCGACGCCCTGTGGATGAACCGACCCACCGCGCTGTCAGCGGTACAGCAGCTTCCTCCCGCTGTTCCCCTGGTTCGACCTTGCCAGCCGGCAACTGCCACGAGAGGCTCCCCTCCGCGGCGGAAGGCAGCCCGCTCGGCCGTGCCGCCGTCCAGCAGCTGCCGGGCGGAGCACCGCACCAGAATCTCGATCGGCAACGTCAAAACCCGCTGCAATCGCCCAGCCCCCGACCAGCACGCGCCGAATTCGGCATCGACTGGGCCGACTCTTGAGAGCAGAGTGCGACCTCAGGCACGCCCCGAGCGCGCTGTCGTACCCACGTGCGAGGGTTGCCAACGGCCTTGCCATCGAAGTCACCTGGGAGAGCAGATTGTGGAAAGCGTCAACGATCTGCCAACGGGGCGGTGATCGGACGCAAGGGCGGACATGTTGATCACGCGTATGCAGGCAATCACCACAAGCCAGGCACCCTGGGGGGAATGTGGCAGACGTGAACGTCGACAGCCTTCGCGGAAAGGATCTCGCGGAGTACATCGTGACGACCTACGGCTTCTCGGTCTACCCCGTGCAATCAGACGGGACGCCGCTGCAGAACTGCGAGACGTGCCGTTCCAGAAGCGTACGGTATAGATCCGGTTCGTTGTCATGCACAGCCTGTGTCCAGGGGTTTGGGGAGGCTCCCGAGCCGGTCAAGCACTTTGTCTCGGCCGAGACGATGTGGTGCCACGGCTCTCACTCGGCCACGGCCAGGCCGGACAGAGTCAAGGACTTCTGGCCCACCGACGCGCCCCCGGCTGTCGCTCTTGCTCCCTCCGGGCTGCGAGTTGTCAGGGTGTCGCCGCAGATGGAGGAGCGGGACCTGTCCGAGATCATCGACTACGCAGGCATGGAAAGGACTCTGGTCCTAGGACACCCCGATGGGACAAGATCCATGATCTACATGGGGTACGGTCCAGCGACGACCTCGGGACCGACCGCGTCTTACGTACAGCTGATGCACACCTGTTCGGCATTTTTATGGGATGGAAGGATCGTCGCCGACTATCCCGTCTCGCACATGAAAAAGGCCGTCTATGGGTCCCTGCAAGAGTGCGACAGTCTCCTCGGTCCGTGTAGCTGTTCTGTCGACTACGACGACAGGAATCAGTACCGGTACAGCTGGCAGCACTGCCCCCAGTCAGCGGACACCCATCCAGGGATCACAAACTGCCGGGGCGGCGCCCAGGTGACAGACGATGTACCACGGTTCGAGCGAGAGGCCGACTTAGTCGACTGGCTCGTCCGACAGCTCTCCCCCTATTTCATGATTCATCGTCAGGTCTCAGGTAAGTCCATTCACGGGAAGACTGTCCGCTTGGACCTTCTCCTGACTCCGCGTGACACGACAGGCTGGAAGAAGACCGATGTGGTCTTCGGGCTGGAGGTGAAGCAGCCGAGCAGTGATCCGGCGAAGCTGATAGCCCAGGCCATCGACTACTCCAACTCGACCTGGACCGGGCATGGGCGAATCCCGGTACTGATGTACCCACTCGCATCCGAGTTCCGGAACGAACCGAGCTTCATGCACTTCCTGCGTACCCTGGCGGCGGAGTTCATGGTTGGGGAGCTGTCGCGCGACAACGCGTTGGGCTGGACCATCACCATGGGAGGTGCTCCGGTCTGGCACGCCTCCAGGGGGCCAGCGGCCGTGGGCAGAACCAGCTTGTTCAGGATGAGGGATGGGCACCGATGAGGTCACGGGCACGGCAGCGCAAACGACGACGTAGAGGAAGGGCCTAGATCCGCGAGTTGCGCAGCGACTGCCACACCGCACCGGTCAGCGCCCGCGTCGCCCGGGGGACCGACAGCCCCTCATGCTGGCGGTACAGCTCCCAGTTGTACGGGACCAGCGAGAGCTTGTTGGAGGACAGTGAACCCGCCTGATGGGACCTGTACACCGCAAGCGGCTCGGCCAGGCCCCGGGCGTCAGCGCCATCCCGCATGATCGACAGCCACAGGGCGTAGTCCTGCCGCTTCCGCATCTCCGGCATCAGCCTCGTGCCCAGGACATTGCGGTCGTACATGGCGGTCAGAGCGCCGATGTAGTCCCGCACCAGCATCGCGCGGTAGTCCACGTGTTCCCGCGCGCGGACCACCCGTCCGTTCGGGATGAAGTCGGCGCTCTCGCCGTCGTAGTCGGCGTCCATCTTGTAGTAGGAGGTGAACGGCAAGGGCGCATCGCCCGTAGCAGCGAACTCGATCTGCCGCTCAGTCTTCTTCGGGAGCCACAGGTCGTCGCTGTCGAGAAAGGCGACGTAATCCCCCCGGGCCCGCTCGATAGCGAGGTTGCGTGCCCGGCCGGCACCCCCCTGGTCCGGTGCCGACTCCGGCTTGACGCGCTCGTCCTGCCGGGCGAACTCCATGAGCAGGTCCAAGGAGCCATCAGAAGACTTGTCGTCGGTGACCAGCAGCTCCAGGTCGCTGTGGGTCTGCGAGAGCACCGACCGAACCGCTGCGCCGAGCGTCGCTGCCGAGTTGTACACAGGCATCACGACGGACACCAGGGGCACAGCGCTTCTCCTTGCTCAGTCAAAGACGACATCCCATTCAAGCACTGGAATCGTAGTGGGGGCTGCCATGCATGTTGGGTTGCGTGCCTGGTCCGGGCGGCCAGGCCCACGAACTCGGGCTCCCGGTGCAGGATCGCGTGGTACGACATCGCAGCACGACATCGACCAGCGGCGCCAGCCCGGTGACGCCTGGCACTGAGCCATCCCTGCTGTCCCACCACCAGGCCGGCGGAGGGACAGCAGCATGTGGTACCCCTGCGCTCAGGGGGTGAGGCGGTTCGGGCCGCGGAACAGGAACGCGGCCTCGCGGATCGAGTCCAGGCCGAGCATGACCATCAGGATCCGGCCCAGGCCTGCGCCGAGGCCACCGTGCGGCGGGCACCCGAAGCGGAAGATGTTCATGTAGTCCCGCATCGGCTCGGTGTTCATACTCTTCTCCTCGGCCTGCTTGAGCAGCACGTCGGAGCGGTGCTCACGCTGGGCCCCGGTGGTGATCTCCAGGCCCTTCCAGAGCAGGTCGAAGCTGAGCGTCAGGTCCGGTCGGTCCGCCGGACGCATGTGGTAGAAGGGCCGGATGCTGGCCGGGTAGTGCGTAATGAACACGAACTCGTGGCCCGTGAGCTTCTTCATGTGGGCGGCGATGGCCCGCTCACCCTCCGGGTCCAGGTCCTCCTTCAGCCCTTCCGGGTCCCAGCCTCCGGCCCGCAGGATGTCCCGTGCCTCGGCCATCGTGATCCTGGGGAACGGAGCCTCCGGCACGACGACCTCGACGCCGAAGACCTCCCGGATCGCCTCATCGTGGACCTCGGCGACCTTCGCGATGGCGTGGGCGAGCATCTGCTCCTCGAACGCCATCACGTCCTCGACCTCGTCGATCCACGACAGCTCGACGTCCACGCCGGTGAACTCGGTCGCGTGCCGGGAGGTGAACGACGGCTCTGCGCGGAAGACGGGACCGATCTCGAAGACGCGGTCGATGCCGGCGGCCACCGCCATCTGCTTGTAGAACTGCGGCGACTGCGCGAGGTAGGCCGAGCGGTCGAAGTACCCAAGCTTGAACACCTCCGCGCCGGACTCCGAGGCGGTGCCCATCAGCTTCGGCGTGTGCATCTCCGTGCAGCCGTTCTGCATGGCGTACTCGCGCAGTCCCTGCTCCAGGGTCGTCTGCGCGGTGAACACGAGCTGCGCGGTGGTTCGCTTGCGTACGTCGAGGAAGCGCCAGTCGAGGCGGTGCTCGGGGCCGGTGTTCTCGTCGATCGGCAGGGGCGTCTCCGCCAGGTTCAGCACCTCGACCGTTACGGGGACGATCTCCAGGCCGCCCAGCTTGACCTGGGCCGCGTCCACGACGTGGCCGGTGATCCGGAGGGCGGATTCGGGGGTGAGCGATTCGAGGATGGCTTCGAGCGGTCCGCCGTCGCGCTTGTGGGTCACCTGGACCATTCCGGAGTGGTCCCGCAGGATGACGAACTGCATCTTGCGTTGCAGCCTTAGTGCGTTCGCCCAGCCCGAGACGGTGACGGTCTGGCCGAGGTGTGCGCGTAGGTCAGAAGCCAGAACGCGGCTGGTGGTGTGGATCATCGCAGCCCTCCAGGGGCGTCGTCATGATCCCTTGGGGGCGTGGGCGAGAAGGGTACTCGCGGTGCCACCACGCCTTTGCCACCGCTAGGCAGCGGCGGCCTCGTTCAGCCCGATGACGGGGGCAAACCGGCGGGGCATTGGGCCCGGGGGCCGTTCCTCCCCGCGCTCGGGAGGGTCTTCACCACGGGTGCGAGTCCGCCTTCACAGCTGCCGGCGGCTCTCTCTGCTCGCGTGGTCCGTGGCTACTCGTCTCCGTCGACGCGTTGCCCACGAGAATATGGACCTCGCAAGTCTCCCGCAACGCAATCACGGCAATGGCGCACGACGTGGCCGAAGGACGCCCTCGCCGAGGCCAGGTACGACACGCAACACATTGCGGCCGAGTTGGCCGGCGTCAACCTCTTGCTTGGACTCCGGTGCAGGTGGCAGTGCGAGGTGACGGTAGGAGATTTCTTGCTACCGTCGCGTTCGCCCTCAAGGAGGTCTCATGGCATCGTCTCTGCCCGCTGCGGCTGATGTGGATCTGAGAGTTCAGCCGATTGACGATGTGCTCGAACGTGTGGACCAGGCCTTGGGGGTGCGGCTGGAGCGGAACACGGTGGTGCGTAAGCGCCGCACCATCGGGGGACAGACCGATCACGGTACCTGGGTACGGATCGAGCGTCGCGGGTTCGACAGGATCAGCGAGCAGGGTTGGAACGGTATCGAGGCCGCGGTGGTCCTGCGGGACGTGATCATGCCGCAGTGGTATCGGGGGTTTGCCTGGCGTGAGCGGGAACAGCCGGTGATGTGGCGCGCTGACGAGCTGGAGCTGATCACAGCCGCGCCCGTTGGGAAGGGCGCTCTGGTGCTCGACGACCCCAGTTTGCAGGATTCGTGGTGGGTGTCGTTGAACGCCTCGCTCGATGCCCTCGCCGCGCACCGTACTCCCCGCATTGCCACGCCCGACACCGTGATGATCACGCAGGACGTGGTCACCTCGACGATCAGTGCCGTCTTCCCTGAGGTCACCGACACGACCGTGAGCGACTGGGTGCCGGCACACGCGGACCTGACGTGGGCGAACGTGATGGGGCCCGAGTTCTGCGTGATCGACTGGGAGGACTGGGGGATGGCGCCTCGAGGGCTGGATTCCGCGACCCTGTGGGGCAATGCGCTTGCCGTCCCAGCCCTGTCCAGGCGGGTAGTCCACGAACGACGTCGGGACCTGGAAAGCCGGGACGGCAAGCTAATGGCGCTGTTCTTCTGCGCGAAGATCGCGGGCCCCCACGCGTATGTGGAGGACCCCCTCCTGAACCCCGCCCGCAGAGAAGCGGCGAGGCTTGTAGCGGAGCTTCAGTCGCCAGCGCGGACTATGCAACCGGCTACCTCGGCGACGTCGCCTGAGCACCACGATGGCCAGCGCGTCCTACCCGACCAAATCCGTCCACCCAGAATCACCTAGCTCAGATCGCGTCCGACACCGTGAACCGGTAGCGGACTTCGGACAGCAATGCTCCGCCGTATTCGTCGACTTGAACGGCGCCATCAGTGGAGTAGCCCGCCAGTTCATAGAAGCGCCGCGCCCGAAAGTTGTCGCGAAAGACCCACAAGAGCAACGTGTCGAAACCACGAGCCGCAGCATGGGTGTTCACAGCGTTGAGCAGTGTGCGGCCAACTCCTGTCCCGATGAGCGAAGGCTGGACGTAGAGAGCATAAAGCTCACCCAGAGCATGGTCCGCCTCCGCACCACGGTAGGGCCCGTGGCAAGCCCACCCCACAACTTCTGAATGATCATCAACCGCTACAAGATCCATCACCTGCCCGCCCGACAGCGCAAAACGTCTCCGGCACCGCTCGGCATCCTTCTCGACCCTCATCCCGTCCAGGTAGGGCTGAGGCACCATGCCGGTGTACGCCGCCTGCCAACCGGCCACACGTATTGCCGAGACAGCTGCAATGTCGGCTTCCTTCATGAACCGGACGGACATCATCTCGGCACCATAGGTGACCCTTTGCATGACCGTTTGAAATTTACGGCGAACCATCCGACCTCGATGGGCTTGCAGCAACGAAGACTTCGCCGGGTACCCGCCTGTGTGCGCTGTGCGGTACCGCGCAGGTTCTGTAGCCGCGAAGCTGTTGTAGTGGGCGGGTGCTTGTTGCTGAAGAGAGCCATATGGTCGCCAACCCAGTTGGTCGGCACGTATCGGTACGACTTGGAACGCGGCCTCGACCGCGCTGCCTGAGCATTTGTCCACGGCGCCTGATCTGCGGTCGTGTGTGGAGGGGCTCGGCGGGCGGCACGGGCAGCGGATTCTCCTGGGCCCGGACGGGGCGCCGGATCTGCGGGTGAACGCGTTCTTCGCGTCACCGGCGATGAGGAATCTGTCCGACCTGACCCACCGTGACTACGCGTAATCGCTGGTCTTGTGGCTCAACTTCCTGCTGGTCCTGGGCCGAGGTTGGTGGGAGGCGACTGAGGAAGACGCTGCGGAGTTCCAGTTCTGGCGGCTGACCGACCCGAGGAACGATCGGACCGTTCGAACGTCGTTGTTCTTCCGGAACGTGGCGGGCTGCAAGAAGTTCTACCGCTGGGTGGGGAAGCGTGATCAGGTGGTAGACCCGTTCGACGAGCTGCAGTACAGCCGAGGTAGGCGGCAGTAGAACGTGAAGTGGCTCGATCCGGCGGCGATCCGGCGCTGGGCTTGCGGGTACGCGGCCGCGGCCTGGACGACCGGGTGGATCAGCGGTGGCGCGGCCGCAACGGCCAGCGCGACGCCGCGTTCCTGAACGGTCTGCAGGGCACCGGCTTACGGCCGACGTAGTGGGCGAGCGTCGTGCTGCCCGAGCTGCCCCGCAAAGCGCCGGGCCGCGGGTACTTCACCTGCTCGCTGGCCGATCAGTGCGCCAAGTGCAGATACGGCTACCCCTACTGGATGCCCAGGTCGGTGGCCGCTAGGGTGCCCACCTACCGTGAGGGTGCACGGGCCCGGGCAGTCCGGCGGGCCCGGCTCTCCCAGCGGAGCAAGGGCGCCGAGATCCCGGACGGGAAGGGCGGCTGGAGCGTCCACGCGTGGAGCGAGCGTTCTGGAGGAAGCTCGCGGAATCCCCGTGCAGCCCGTTGCCCGCCGCGCGTAGGCTGGCGGTGCCGCGGGCCTGACCGCATTCCCCGCCCGGCCAACCCTCAAGGACCTCACGTGAGTACGTCATTCCCCTTCCTGCAGGGCTGGATGGACAAGACCCCGCAGGATCACCCGCTGGCCGACCTGATCACCGAGGCCACAGGGAACAACCCCGCAGATAGCTTCGCCTCCACCACCGTCACGGCCTTCGAGAGCATCATCGAGGCCCTGGAGAGGGCGCAGCCCGAGCGTCTTGCCACCGTACGCCGCGACTTCCGCAACGCCCGCACCTTCAACGATGACCTGATGATTGTGCGGGCCGAACTCGTCGCCGGCGCCAAACTCGCGCGTGCCGGGATTCCCTTCGACTTCGGCCGGCGCAACGGCGCCACCGATCCAGACCTGGTGCTCCGCGAGATGAACCTGGGCATCGAGGTCAAGGCCCGCCGCCTGGACGGCCTGCGAGACCTGCACGACGAACTCAAGGCCGCCCTCGCCGACATCGACCCCCCGGTCCTCGTACACCTCATACCCGACTCTCAGCCGCTCACCATCAAGCCCGACAAGCGGGCCGAGGTAATCGCCGAGACCGTTCAGCGGGTGCGCAACGGTAGCCTGGGCACCGCGGTGAAGGAGATAGACCAGCCCTGGTCAGCCCGCACGCGCCTTCTACTTAAGATCGGGATCTACCAGGGGCACGATCTGCCGAGGGGCTCGCTGGTCACCGTCACGAACGCCTTCTGGGGCAGCGAGCCGGGCCCCCACCTGGCGGACGTGGAGGACCAGGTGCGGCTCGTCCTGCAGGACGAGCAGAAGGTCCGGCAGGCCGAGTCCATGCCGACGATCCTCCTGGTCGACGCGGCCCGCACTGGCTCCGCGTATATCCGCTCGCCGAAGGTCTGGGCGCGGCGCCTGGAGATGCTGCTGCCCGACACCACCCCGTTCGTCGGTGCCGCCGTGATGACCCCCACGCTCGACGACCCTGACGTGGGCATCTCCCTGGGCCTCCGCGCGAACCTGTCCGACCAGGACCAGGCTGCCGTAGACGAACTGACCCGCCGCCTCGGACTCACTGTCGCATGACACGACCGACGACCACCCACCGCGCCGTAGCCGGCGACGGCAGGCCGCCGTTGAACCCAGCATCGCGTCGATGCCCCCCGCAGATACGCGAGCGAGCCCGGACCAACGGGTCCGGGCTCACGAGCTGTTCGGGGCACGGCTGCTAACCCTCGGACGGCGCCTCCGGGCCGGGGTCGCGCGCTGGGATCTCGCTACCGCAGTCCTTAAGGATGGGAGATAGCCCACGAGCTGGAACCCCTCCTGCGCGGCTTCGACACCATCGGCGAGGGCGAGCGCCTGGGCTCTCCCGCGTGATCGCCCGCGGACTCAGTAGCTCCACACGGTTCCTGTCTGGCGGTACTCCTCGACCGAGATGGGGGTGACGCCGTCGCGCATCCGGTCTTCGTAGAGATGACCGTCCAGATGATCGATCTCATGGTGGATGAGTCGCGCCATGCCTTGGCGGTACGTGCAGACCGTGGTGCTGCCGTCGAGGCCGGTCTGCTCAACGGTGATGGCCAGGGGCCGGGGGACGAGCCCTCGAACGTCGAAGAACGACAAGCACCCTTCGAACTGCTCGTCCGTCTCGTCGGAACGGCTGATGATGCGCGGGTTGAGCAGGGTGATTGGGGCGGCGCCTGCTTCGGCCGGCTGCACGATGGCGGCGGCCCGGTCGATGCCGATCTGCGGGGCCGCGATCCCCATCCCTTTGGCGAAGGGGTGGACCTCAGCGATCCGGACGGCCGCCGCGAACAGCTGGTCGAGGACCTGCTCGGCGACATCGCGCTCGGCGGGAAGGGCGAAGGGGCGGGTCGGCTGGCGGAGGATCGGGGCGTCCGCCTGGATGACGCCGAGGTCGCGCATGGTCTCGCTGGGGCGGGCGTCGCTCACCTTAGCTCCCCACCTTCGCGCCCTCACCACGCAAGTGAGTCAGGACGGCTGGAACGGGCAGGTCGTATTGATCCTTGTCTTGCTCCCAGCGGGACAACACGGCAGCAGCGGCCTCGGCCATGTCCATTGGAAGGCTGGCCGCCCGGAGGGTTTCGGCAATGTCCTGCATCTCAGGCGCCCAGCGCCAGGCCCGTGCCGCCACGCTCGGAAGGTAGTCCGGGTCGGAGAGGATGTTCGACGCCATCACCTCTGCCTCAGCGGTCAGCTCCGCCCCAACTCCGTGCGCGGCGGCAAGGGCGTGAGCGACGCCCGCGAGGGTCCGAGCTGCCTTCTGGTAGCTAGCGAACGCCATCTTCAACGCGGAGGCGGACCCGATGCCGCCGCTCGCGCGCCGCGGCTGGAGGTGGCTGTCCTTGAAGAGGCCCTCCACTAGGCCGACAGCCTGTTCGTCGCCGGCGAGGTAGAGGCGTGCCGTCCTCCGACCGCCCGGTGGCGGTCCGAAGATGGCGCCATCGAGTACGGCCGCGCCCGGGCGGATCGCCTCTGCGATGTGCTGCATGCGCTGTGGATTGATGGCGTTGGCGTCCACGTAGACCCCGGAGTAGTTGTGGCCGGCAACCTCCGCTGCCACGTCCTCGGCCGCCTGTGGTGGGCACACGGAAAGGACCACAACGCTGCGCTCCAGCGCTTCAGCGAGTGTGTCCACCGCCGTTACTCCTGCTTCAAATGCCCGTTCCCGCGTGGCTTCGCTGCGGCCTTCAGGTACCCAGAGCACCTCGTGACCCGCCGCCGCGGCCTGGGCGGCGACGGCTGCGCCCATGGAGCCTGGGTGCAAGACGGTTACGGTGGTCACGAGCTGCCTCCTGGTGGAAGTTCGGCAATGGGGCGTTCCTGGTGAGCAATGATCGATTCCCGAAGGCCGATCGCAACAGGGGCACCAGCTCCGGGGTGGACGGCGAGCTGTCGGCTGAAGTGCCCGATCCGTCGGTCCACGCTCTCCGTTCGACGGCGTGCGTTGGTCTCGAGGACGGTGTGGATCTGATCCGCGGCGCCGTCGAGGTCGCCTCGGCCCAGACGGGCCATCGCCAGGTCCATGCGGGCGAGGGACATCTCACCGAGCCGCTGTCGTCCGGACTGCGCTGCCTGGAAGATCTCCACGGCCTCGTCGGCCCGGGCCTCCGCGGCCGCCAGGTGCTGGGGTCCCGCCAGCCAGAGGTGGGTGCTGCTGGCGTAGAAGAGCTGTTTCTCCACGGGGAAGGCCATCATGCCGCCGGGCATATCATCCTCGGCCGCAACTCCTTCGCGGAGGTGTTCAGCACCAGCGAGGGTCGCAAGGGCCTCGCTCCCGCGGCCCAACTGTCCGTATGCACGTGCCTTGATGCTCTCAAGCCGGATGAGCGCGGTGCCGGACTCCGGCGTGTACGCCGCCCCCGACTCCGCAAGCCGTACGGCTTCCGCCGGCCGACCATCCCAGTACGAGATCAGCGCCTGGAGTCCGCGTACCCACACCCGGAGGCCGTTGTGGCCGGCAAGCTCGCCGAGGAGGAACGCCGTACGCGCTTGGGTGTCGGCGGCGTCGTAGCGTCCAAGGTCGAAGCTGGCGTTCGCAAGCACTCCGCACAGGACGCCGGCGCAGAAGTAGAGGTCGCGGGTGTACTGCGGTGGCTGGCGACCCTCCAAGAGTTCGAAGGCGTGGTCGCGCAGGGCGCGGACCTCTCGAAACACGGGTCCTACCGGTCGATTGGGGTACGTGTCGACTATCCGACGGATGTCGGCTTCCAGCTGCTCCATCGTGTGCGGTCCCACGTTGCTGCTCTCCGCCCGGGCCGCGAATCGCGCCGACTCGTTAGCTGCGGCGGTCACCACGTCCTCAAGGCCATGCTCGAATGATTCCCCTGAACTGCGCCGCTCCGCCCCCAGGACAGGCGGTGACGCTTCCGGCCCGGAAGACGCGGGTTCGAGAAGACGAGATGCCGGGATGCCGGGAAACATAAATTCCAGGACCCGTCGAGCCGCGGTCTGCGGAGTACGGACCTCACCGTGTGCCCATCTGAAGAACTGCCGCTTCTCGATGGTGGCGGTCGCGATCGACGGGTCCTCCTCGACCTCCGCCAACTGCTTGGCTGCCTGCTCGTACCGCTTCTTGAACACCTGGTAGTCCTGCCAGCCCCGCTGGTTGATAAGGGTCTGGAAGAGCGTCGGTCCTAATGGGCTCATGGCCGCTCCTCGCTTCGGCGCCTTCTCGGCCTCCACGCTAGATCTCAACAGCGACTAAACGTAGATCACTTCGGCAGAAATGACGCCGCCAGAGCGAATAGACATGGGTTGGACGCGAAAAGACCGCGTTTGGCTCCGGTTAGGCCCTCGTTCAGGCAACCCCAAGGCGAAACACTCCGACTTCGCCCGCCTCCCGACGGCGCAATGCACCTGCCTGCCAGCACTGCCCCCTGTGTCGCCGGCCTCAGGAGCACCTGCCACGGAGGTGTCCCGACCGCCGACTTGCCGAGGCTGACATTGCACACGAACCAAAACGGGACCCCGGGATGCCCAGCAGACAAAGCGGGCCCTTTCCAGCAATCCCGACGTCAGGTCCTACTCAGGTCGTTTGGCCGCGGGGTCCCAGTAGTTCGCCAGCATCACCGCTGGCCAAGCCGGGGCTGTGACGGGGCCTCGGGGCCCCATCTGCTCGAAGTAGGGACCAAGATCGTAGATCGGGGTTCCGTTCACAGCGTCGAGGTCGGTGACGTGCAGGTCCCTGCCGTCGACTTTGAGCAGCCGGGGAAAGGACGTCGCCATGCGGTTGGGGCGCCTGTGGTTTCGGTGCACGAAGGTGCCGGTGGGCTCCCAGTCCGGGTTGTTGCGGGGGCTGCGGGCTCCGAGGTGGAGATCGGCGTCGGAGCCCAGGTGGAAGTGCCAGGTGACGATCAGGTGGGAGAACTCGTCGAGGCCTTGCAGGGTGTCCAGCGGGAAGTCCGGGCGGAGGCGGATGATCGATTCGACTCCGCCCTGGTAGTCGTCGGCCGGCTTCTCGTGGCCGCCGACGACATGGCCGATGGCTTCCAGCGTGATCGGGTCGTGCACGCAATCCTCCCCTGCGACTACCGGTGCGGCCTGCGGGCCTCCCCGGTACGGGCCAATGGTGTGATGGCGCGGTCAGCGTACCCGGCCGATCACCGCACGAGCGCGGTCGTCCAGATGCGCCAGCGCCGTCCCTCCGCGCCCCCGGTACGGGGACAGGGACCGGCGCATCTGGACCACGGTGTCCAGCGCCCGGCCAGACTGGACTCCCTGCATGGTGTCCAGGGCCTGGGACCAGGTGGCGCAGGCCTGGTCGACGGCTCCTCGCTGTATCTGCACCGCGCCCAAGAGGCCGAGGGTGACCGCGTGGGTGCGGGCGAAGGGCTGGGCGCGGCGGGTGCGGACGCTGCGCTGGAACTCGCGCTCGGCTCCGGGGAGGTCTCCGAGGACCTGCAGGGTGCGGGCTGTCTCGTGGGCGAGGGATGCCTCGGAGAAGAAGAAGACCCGGGCGGGCTCGTCGTCTCCGCGCTCAGCGTGGCGCAGGTCGTCCTCGGCCCGCAGGAGGGCCGCGATGGCCTGCTGCTTGTGGCCGGCAGCCGCCAGGCTGCGGGCATGTACGACTCCGAGGAGGGAGCGTTCGCGGGGGCTCGCATCGGTGTATCGGCGGTGGGCGACGGAGTTCTCAGCCAGTTGGAGGGCCTGGGCGGGGTGGCCGAGGTCGAGGGTCTGATGGGCTTGGGCGCGGAGGATGTGTCCGGCCAGTGGGGCGTCGTCGGCTTCGGCGGACAGCCGAAGGGCGACGTCGAGCCACTTCTGGGCGAGGGCGTGCTCGGAGGAGTCGAACGCTGTCCAGCCTGCCAGGTAGGCGAGTTCGCCGGCGGCCGTGAACATCTGCGCGCGCGTGTGCTGGTCGGGGAATCGGCCGCCGAGATAGCCGGCGACGTCGGTGCGGAGGTAGGCCACGAGGGCGGATCGGCCGTCGCCGCCCCCGCGGCGCTGTTCGCGCTGGGAGAGCAGTTGTGTCATTTCCCGTACGGCGGCCACGTCGTCCGGGCCGACCTGCCACCCGGCCGACGGCTTCCGTGCCTGAGAGGCAGTGACAGTGTCCTGCCACCAGCGGTCGGATGGCAGGAACATCCCCGCGAGGGAGAAGGCTGCGCCCTTGAGGGTGCGGCGGCGCTCCGGGTCCAAGTCGGTCCCCCCGAGATCGACAAGCTGTGCGATTGGGTCGCTGTCCCTTCGGGCCGAACCTGCTTGTCCATCGGGGTCCTTGAGCCCGATGTCGGCAGCCGTGACGACCCGGTGGATCCCTCGGCTGTTCAGTCCTCGCGACAGCGCTTCGCACAAGATACGGGTCGCCGGCGGCGCCGGGTGCGATCCGCGGACCCACTGGTTGACGTGCGAGGCCGACACGGCCTTCAAGTCGTCGGCCCCGACCTCGGCCGCCACGCGCTGCAGATGGCGGGCGGTGGTGGCCTGCGACCAGCCCAGTTGCTGCAGCAGGCCCTCCAGCAAGGTGTTGCGCTCACGCGGCACCGGATACTCCCGTCCACGAAACGATCTTTACGCGCTTTACGCAGCACCGCGCAGCCCATGGGATACCCACGCCGGGTGAAACGCGGTTCGCTGAGCGTAACGGTAGCCCCAAGGGCCACTCTCCTGGCCGCAGTTCAGCCATCCTCCGCATCCAGCAGAACGCTCCGGCATGAGCGTCCACGACTGCGGAAGAGGAACGAGGTGAAGCGATGAACCCCCACCAGATCACGCGCGGCGACCTGCTCGAAGCACTGGCCTCCCCCACCGCCCTCTCGGCCTGCATGACGCTGCCCAGCCGCCCGGAATCCGTAAAGACCGCACGGGACTTCGTCGCGGACCAACTGGCCCAGTGGGGCCGTCCGGACCTGGAAGACTCCGCCACCCTGGTCTGCAGCGAGCTGGTCACCAACGCCGTCACGCACACCACGCCGGACTCCGCAGCGAGCGGATGCACGGTGGCCCTCACTCTGATCCCCGGGGAAGCATTGATCACCCAGGTCGCGGACCCCGATCCTGCGCCCCCGATTCCGAAGGTCACTCTCGCCGGCGCCCTGGCGGAGGACGGCCGCGGGCTGTCCATCGTCACGAAGCTGTCCGCCTACTGGAGCGCCTCCCCCAGACCCGACGGGAAGGGGAAGGTCGTCAGCGCGTACCTTCTGACGAGCCACGACACCGCCGGACCGAGCGAGACCGTGGCCGTGGAACCGTTCCTGCCGGACCGCACACCGTCGGCCGACCAGCCTGTGCAGACCCCGTCGGCACGCACCCCGGCATCGGAGAGCGAGCCCGAGTTACCGAAGCTCGACCTGTGCACGCCGTCCGAAGCGCGTGTGTGCGACTTCATCACCGGCGGTACGGACAACTACTCGGCGGACCGCGCCCTGGGCCGGCCCCTGCTCGCCGCGGCGCCGTGGCTGGACCGGGCCGCGGCCTCGGCCCGCGCCCACGGGCAGGAGACCGTCGCACGCCTCGCGGCACAGGGGATCACTCAGTTCCTTGATCTCGGGTGCGGCCTGCCGCAGCGCCACGGACGCAACACGCACGACGCAGCCCAGCGCCACCAGCCGGAGGCCACCGTCGTCTACGTCGACCGGGACCCGATGGTTCAGGCGCACGTCCGCACGTGGCTCGCAGAGACTCCACGCGAGCTGGACCTGCACGCCGACATCACCCGGACTGCTCACCTGCTCGACCAGCCGGCCATCGCCCGTCTGGACCGCGCACGACCGATCGCCGTGCTGCTGCATGAGGTCCTGCCTTGGATCAACGACGGGAAGGCCGAGCATCTGCTGGAGAGCCTGCGGAACTGGCTGCCTGCTGGCAGCGTGCTGTCCGTCGTCCACTCGGCCGCCGACAGCCATCCGGAGTCCACGCCCGTCCTCGTCGGCCTCTACCGGAATGCGGGCATCCTTTACCGGCCCCGGAGCCTGAAGCAGTTACTCGCCCTGGTCCGGAGCTGGGACGTGGACGACCCGGGCATCACCGCTGTTCCGTTGGGCGGGCTCCACGCCGTCGGCGGCCGAGCACCGTTGTACAGCTCGTACGCCTTCGTCGCGCGCGCACAGCATCTAATTGTGCCCCGGATTGGCCAGGACGCCGCGGCGGGGGAAGCAGCTGTAGGCGGCGCGGGCGTCGAGGTCACATGGTGATCGCCCCCTACTGCGTGCGCGCCCTGACCCCCGTCGACTTCCCGCACGCGAGCCGCTTGCTGGCCCGGCGCTGGTCGCGCGAGGCCGACTGCGGGCGGCCGGTCGACCATAAGCAGGACTACGCCTTGATCCTGCCGCTGCGCACAGGGGACCACCCGAAGCTGCACGGCCTGTTCGAGGACGAGGGGCTCGTGGCGATGTGGGAGCTGGATCCCACATCGCCGGGCCCCGGGTGGAGCGCCGCCGAGCGGCAGGAGCGCAGCGTCTGCCTGTTCGTGCTCTACACCGACCCCACCCACCGCAACGCGGGGCGCCTGGTTTCGCTCTGGCTCGCCGACCACTTCGCCCGCACTCCTCGGCCACCGGTATGGCTGCGCTGCAGCATCCCCGATGGCCGCCTGGCGGCCCACATCTCGGGGACGTGGGGCTGGCAGGAGGTGCGCCAGGAAGGTGGCCGTCACCTGCTGCAGCGTCCGCCGGAGCTCAAGCCGCATCTGGACCTGCTGATCGCCGGACAGCCTGCCTCCGCAGCACCCGGCGAAAGCCCTCGCCCGCTCGCACTCGCCAGGACCGATCACTCATGACGCTGACCGACTACGACGATGACGCCTTCTGGACCGGACCTGAGGACTACGAGCCGGACCCGGCACACGACCCCTTGTTCACCCGCACGGTAGGCAATGCGCCGCCGGGTGACGTCTGGGCGGCCTCGCCTCGGGAGATCAGGGTTGGCGACTGGCTGGTCCTCGGCGGCACGGCGTACGAGATCACCAACATGTTCTCCCGGGGCTACGACGGCTCCGTGAAACGCGTGATCCTGCGCGGCCACACCCCACAGGTGGTCGAGACCCGGCACGAGATCGTGCGCCCGCACGCGCCTTCGCACCGTGCCCCGAGCCGGCCCTGGTAGCCAGCGGGCTCACCCGTCCGGCGCCGACACCCCCGATATCCCTTTCCCTGTCCGAGGAGTTTTCCGTGGGCCCGTCGCTACCGATCCCCACACCGCAGGTCTGCTTACCCGATCCGCCTTCATGGCCGGGGGCGGGCGTTCCTGCCGGTGTCCCGCCCACTCCTCCCGAAGCGGAGGAGGTGGCCTGGCGTTTGTTGCGCGCCCTCGCGGTCTCGCGGCACGAGGACATCACGAGCGAGGAAAGCGGCCTCTGGGACGCACTCAACCACGTCCTCGACGATGCCGTGGGCGCGCCCGACGTCCGGCCGCTGACCTCCAGCCTGGCCGTACACCTCGGCTCGCTGACGGACCGGGCCTCCCGCCACATCCAAACTGGGCTCACCGAACAGACCCGGTCGCGAGCACGCATCCTCTTGCACGAGGTCCGCGACCGGCTGCGCCTCGACACCCAGGACATCGGCCTCCTGCGCCGTCTGGCCTGGATGACCGAGGAGGTCGCCGACGAGGCCCTGAACCAGGCTTCGTCCAGAGCGGCCTCGGCGCTGGCCGCAGCCCGAACGCCCTCGTACTCCCCCGCGCCCACGGGGCGGGCCGGACAGTGGTCCAGAGGGCTTGCCCCTGCCACGTATCCGGCGGTCTCGGCATGACCGGCGTAGGCTCCGCTGCCACGAGGCCCGAGAGCATGCGAGTCCTGGACCGTGCCTGCGTCATCGTGCACCAGCACATCACCACTGCGTGCCCACCGGGTGCTTCTATTCCGAGCACCAAGCAACTGGCCCGGGCCTTGCGGCTGCCAGAGAAGCACGTGCACCAGGGACTGCTGCGGCTGGACAGCCTGGGCGAGATCGCGCTGCACACGGGGAACCGGCCGGTCCGGCTGCGCACGCGGGAACCGCACCCCCGCGACCGGGCCCTTCACGGTGCCGTCCGAGACCGGATCCGCACCGGCCACTACCGGCCGGGGCAGGCTCTGCCTACCGGGCTACTGGGCGAAGAGTTCGGTCTGCTCCCGCACCACGTGCAACGCGCGCTCCGGTTCCTCACAGCCGAGGGGATCCTCCGCTACGAGGAGCAGGGTGCCTACGGGCCGGGTCACTACGTCCCTGTTGCCGTTGCGGAGGCCACCTCGTGAACCCGACAGGATCCGCAGACTTCCCGGACACCGAGTTGCTCCCGGTGGAAGCCCGGGAGTGGCTGAACCGACCGCGCGCGGCCCGTGTCGCGACGGTGTGGCAGGACGGTGGCCGCGACGCCTACCCCGCCGACCTGAAGATGGCGAAGCGGGTGGTGAAGGTGTTCCCCCGGCAGGCGGACGCGGCGGCCATCAACCGCGAACACGGACAGCTGATCGCACGCGAGCTGGTCGACCGGGGCATCGGTCAGTTCCTCGACCTCGGGTGCGGATATCCGCTGCTCGGGCACATCAGCGAGCCCGCATTACGCACGGAGATCGACGAGATCGTGCACGAGGCGAATCCCCTCGCCAGGATCGTGCACGTCGATGTCGACCGCGGAGCGGTCGCGCACAGCCGGGCCATCCGTACGGCCCGCGCCGGAGCGCCCGGCCCGGCAGTGCTGAGCGGGGACATCCTCGACACGGCCAACCTCCTGGACGCCGTCCAGGACCAAGGGCACCTGTCTCTCGACCATCCCGTCGGCGTGTTCGTCCACGACGTGCTGCCCTGGGCGGCCAACGACGAGCGGGTCCAGGAGGCCATGGCCTGCCTTCGGCGGTGGCTTCCGGTGGGCAGCGTTCTGTCCATCACGCACGCCAGCCCAGAGGTCGCCGGAGGGTGGCTGACCGGGGCCGAGCGGGTCCTGCGGCAAGCGGACATCCCGTACCGGCCACGGCCGCGTTCCTTAATCGCCGCCCTGTTCGGTGACTGGACCGACCTCGACGGCGGCCCACTACGGCTGGTACCGACCGCACAGCACCACGACGAGCACAGCGGCCGGAGTGCGCCGTCGGCCTCGTCCGCCGCGTACGCCGGCGTCGCCGTCAAGCCGCTGTCCATCGACTCGGGGGCGACACGGTGAGGGCGGGGCAGCGCCGCAGGCTCCGACGGCTCCAACAGCTGGCCGTGTTCCCGGTAGTGGGTCCGGTCGCGGCCCTGCTGGCTCGTGCCTACAGCAAGCGCATGGTCCGGCAGATGCTCTCCCGGGCCCGACTTCGTGAAGACCGCACCGGTGTCGGGGTTTCGTGCCTCGGCGCCACGCAACCCCGACATCGGGATTGACCGATGCCGTTGCTGATCAAGAGAGAGGACCGAGAGGCTGTGACCTCGACGAAGACGGCCAACCCTGGGGAGAGCACGATGCTGGTACCGCAGTGGCGCGTCACGGTGAACTCCCGCTGCAAGCGGGCCTGCGGCTACTGCCGCCCGTCGGGTGAAGCCGTGTCCACGCCGAAGGACGTCGCGCTGAACCCTGATGACCTCCTGCGGGTCGCGCACGCGGTGCGGGCCCGCGGCCTCACGAGTGTGAAGCTGACCGGCGGCGACCCCGCCCTGTACGAGCCGCTCGTGGAGACGGTCCGCCGCCTCCGGGACGAAGCCGGGTTCACGGAGATCGAGGTGATCTCCCGGCACCCGCGCATCGGCGAGCTCGCCGAGGACCTGGCGAAGGCGGGGGTGACACTCTTCAACGTCTCCCTGGACACGCTCGACCCCGTGCTGCACCACGAGATCTGCAACGTCGACGACCACGGCCAGGTCGTAGACGCGATCAAGCAGTGCGTGGCCACGGGGATCCCGGTCAAGGTAAACGTCGTGGTCCTGGCCGGGATCAATGACACCGAGCTCCCCGCCCTGGTGCAGATGTGCGAAGACATCAGCGTGGCCAGCGTCAAGCTCCTCGATGTCATCAAGGACCTCGACCAGGGCGCGGAGTCCTACAGCCGCCGTCTGCTGACCAAGCGCGGCAAGACCTTGCCGGACACCTATCTCCCGCTCGGCGAGATCACCGAAGTCCTGCGCGGCCAGGCGGTGCGCGAGGAGACCGTGCAGCAGGGGGGCCTGGGCCACCCCATGACCGTGCTGACGCTCGCCTCGGGGATGCGGGTGGTGGTGAAGGACTCCACCGCCGGCGCCTGGTACGGGTCGGTGTGCCGGGGCTGTCCGTTCTTCCCCTGTCACGACGCGCTCATGGCGCTGCGGCTGACCGCGGACATGCGGTTGCAGTTCTGCCTGCTGCGCGAGGACAACACGGTCGACCTGGCCGCGGCGGCAGCAGAGTCCGAGACGGCGCTGGAGCACGCAGTCGAGGCCGCCTTCGAGATGTACGCCGACGCCTACTTCCGCAGCACCGCCCCGCAGCCGGAGGCCGTCCGATGACCGTCATGCTCGGCATGCCCGCGCTAGCCACCCCCGCCGAGGATGCGCCTTGCGGCCCGGCCGCAGCTGGCAACCGGCCGGTGGTCATCCTGGCTTACCCCAAGATCGACCACGAGAAGAACTACGTCTACTTCTGGATGCCCTTCGCCCTCCTGACGCTGGCCAAGGCGCTGAGGGACTCCGGCATGGTCGACGTCGTGCTCTTCGACGGCAATCAGCAGGACGCATCCGCGTGGGAGAAGCTCCTCGACGAGGAGCTGGAGCGCACGGTGTGCATCGGGGTGAGCATCATGACCGGCGGCGGCCAGATCGGGCACGCCCTGGGCATGGTGGCCTCCGCGAAGGCCCGTCCCTACTGCCCGCCGGTCGTGTTCGGCGGGCCCCACGTGAACGTGCTAGCTGAGCAGACCGCCGCGCATCCGCTGGTGGACGCCGTGCTGCAGGGCCCGGGCCAGAACTCCATCACCGCGTACGTCGCTTCGCTGCTGGGACGCACCCGCCGCCAGGACGTACCTGGTTTGGTCACTCACCGGTGCGGTCAGACGCTGAAGGGGCTGGTCAACCCGCCACGCACGGGCGCGATGGGCGCTTACCCCTGGGACTTGCTCGACATTCCCCGGTACATCCGCGATGACCCGACGGTGGCCGAGCGGACCCTCAACTACATCAGCAGCCAGGGCTGCGTCTACATCTGCGACTTCTGCTACGAGCTGGTCTACCAGCGCAAGTACTCCGCCATGCTGGCCGGCGATCTGCTGCGGGACATCGCCGACCTCAAGGCCCGGTACGGCATCACGGGGGTGAAGTTCTACGACGCGGACTTCTTCGTGCACCTCCAGCGGGCCATGGGCTTCTGCGAAGGGCTGATCGAGCAGGGCCTGGACCTGAAGTGGGCGGCGTCCATCAACCCCAACGACATCCTCAAGGCCCGCAAGAAAGGCATGCCGCTGCTCCAGCGGATCGCGGCCAGCGGCTGCACCCGCCTGCTGATGGGCATGGAGTCCGGCAACGACCGGGTCCTGGACGAGGTCGTGAAGAAGCAGATCAACCGCGAGCGGCTGCTGGACGTCGCCCGGGAGATCGCGGACAACGGGATCCTCGGCTCCTACACGTTCATCGTCGGATTCCCCGGCGAGAGCGAGGCGGAGATGGAGGACACCTACTCCCTCATCGAGGAACTCCGCGGTCTGTCCCCCACCCCGGAGACCCGGGTGCACCTGTTCGCCCCCTACCCCGGCACCGGCTTGTACGACACGGCCCTTGAGCACGGCTTCGTACCGCCGGACTCGCTGGAAGGCTGGTCGCACTTCGACTACTACACCTCGCTCACCCCGTGGACCAGTGAGGCGACTGCGGACCGGGCCCGGGACGAGACGCGAATGCGACTGGCCCCCACGCAGTAACCCCCCTACCGTCACCCTGTGTGCCGGGGAGGCACCTCCCCCGTTACCTCCCCGGCACCGACCTGCCAAAGGAGCACTCCTCTTGAGCACGACACCGCTTCTCCCCGCGCCGGCCATCAAGGGCGACCGGATCGGCATTGTCACCGTCTCCGCCCCCGAACCCGCTGCGGACCCCGGCATCTTCGACCGCGGTGTGGAGGCCCTCGCCGCCCTCGGCTTCGAGCCCGTCGTGGCACCGAACGCGACCGGACAGAGCGGATACCGCGCCGGCAACAGCCGGACCCTCCTGGAGGACTTCCACTCCCTGATCGCGGACGACACGGTCACCGCGGTGGTGTGCGCGGGCGGCGGAAAGAGCGCCAACAGGCTCCTGTCCGGCCTGGACTTCAACCTGATCCGGCGCCACCCGAAGGCGATCGTCGGGGTCAGCGACCCGAGCCTGCTGCTGAACGCGATCACGGCCGAGACCGGGCTGGTCACCTTCCACGGGCCCTCCGTCATGTGGGACTTGGCCTCCGAGGACGCCCCGGCCACCACCGCCGCGCACTTCACCGCGGTGCTCGCGGGCCGCCCTTCGGCTGGCCGGATCCCCGCGCCCCTGACCTGGAGCCGCACCGGGGCCACCGAGGGGCACCTGGTCGCCGGCTGCCTGTCCTCGCTGCGCTGCCTGCTCGGCACCCCGTGGGAGCCCCTGTGGGACGGCGCGGTCCTCGCCATCGAGGACGCGTTCAAGAGCGTCGAGGTCCTCGACCAGGCTCTCACCCACTTCCGGGACTGCGGCGTCTTGGACCGGATCACCGGCCTCATCGTCGGGGAGGCGGTGTCCTGCGACCCGAGCGGCGGCGTAACGCTGACCGAGATGATCGAGGACCTGTGCGACGGCTACGACTGGCCGATCGCCCACGGCCTGCCCTACGGGCACACCCCGCTGAAGTACACCCTCCCGATCGGCGCGACCGTCCGCCTGGACTCCAGCGGCCGTCAGGCCCTGACCGTCGTGTCGCCGTGGACGGCCCGTCAGGAAGGGGAGACGGCATGACGGCCGTGACTGACCGCAGCGCTGAACGCCGCTTCTACGGCACCTTCCTCAAGGACAACCCCGCCGAGCGCGATGTCGTCCTCCTCAAGGCCGACCTACTGCGGGCCTTACGCGGCTGGCTCCACGACAGCGGGTACCGGGAGTTCCCCACCCCGGTGCTGTGCCGGGTCCGGGAGAGCGCCCCGATCCCGCAGTTCTCCACCAAGCACCCCCTGACCGGTCAGGGCTACCACCTCAAGCACTCCGCCGAGGAACACCTGCGGCGGGTGGTGACCAGCGTCGAGCGGGTCTACGACCTTGGGCCGGCAATCCGGGCCGAGCGTGAAGACGGCTCCCACGCGATCGAGTTCACCATGCTGCAGACGGCCGCCCGCGACCTCACCCCGGACCAGGGCATGACCGCAGTAACCGAACTCGTGCAGCACACAGTCCGCACCGTCTTCGCTGACCTGGCCACAGCTGGCACGGACTTCACCACCATCGGGGTCCGGCCAGTGCCGGACGCCATCGCCGAGGCCCTCGGCGTGACCACAGCGCCTGAAGGGGCCGCGCTAGTGGCCGCCGCACGCGCCTGGATGGACCGGCGAGGCCTGCCCGCGGACGGCGGGCCGTGGCAGGTGATGGAGGACTTCGTCAAGCACGCGGTCGAAGCCGCCGTCACCACCCCGACCATGCTGCACTCCTTCCCGTACGAGCTGCGGCACAACAGCCGCGTCGACGAGCGGACCGGGCTGGCCCAGCGGTTCTCGCTCATCGCCGGTGGCGTCGAGCTCTGCGACGGCGGGCTCAAGCTGCGGACGGCTGCGGAGTACCGGCCGATGGTCGAGGCGAACATGCTCCTGCGTGAGGAGCTGCACGGCGTCGCCGCCGACAGCGGGCCCATCGAGTTCTACGCCGACGTCGACCGCGACCCCGCGGACGTGGTCACCTTCGGCCTCGGTGTCGAACGGCTGCTGGCCGCCTGCACCGGCCGCGACGTGGCCGGTGTTCTGGCCTTCCCCCACCACTGACCCGCCTTCCGAGAGGACCGAACCAGCGTGTCTGCCGCCGCGACCATGCGGGCCGTCGTCATCACCGAGAGCCTGACCGACCGGACCCTGCCCTCCGGGTTCCAGAACCTGCCCGTCCACCGCTATCCGCACGACCTCGACGGCCAGACCCCCATCGAAATCTGCGAAGTCACCGTTCCTGCCGCGCGGGCCCCGGAACTGGCGCTGCAGCTGGCGCGCTCCCTCGAGCCACGCCTGTACTACGCCCACCTCATCGACAAGCAGCACATGCTCATCGCCTTCCCCCACACCGTCGTCACGGTCGTCCGCGACGACGAGGCCGCCATCCAGCACGCCTGCAATGTCGGTGCCCTGTTCAGCATCCCGGCGAGCCAGATGCGGTTCGCGGAGATGTGGGACACCGACCACCCCGACGCCCCCGGCACCCAGGCGGAGTCGGAATGAAGGGCCCCGGCGAGGTCGACCTCCCTCTCCACCTCCCTGTCGAGCGAGTGGGAGTGCTCGCGGACGAGCTTGAGATCGCAAGGAAGCCCCGGCGACCGATGGCCGTGGTGACCGGCGCCAGCGGTGCCCTGGGAGCCGAGATCACTCGCCAACTGATGGCGAAAGACTGGTTCGTCCTGGCCACCTACCGAACCCGCCAACCGGAGACCGCCCAGCAGGGCAGCCTGTGGGAGCGGTTCGATGCCTCGGAGAAGGCGACGTGGGACCGGCTGCGGCTGGTGGCCGAGGACCTGCCGCACCGGCTGGACGCGGTGTTCGCGTGCGTCGGGGCGCCGTCCAGCAAGAAGACGGTGGCCGAGACTCCGGTGGCTGAGTTCGAGGAGGTCTACCGGGCCAACGTCACCTCGTTGGCCGCGACATGGCAGGCATTAGCTCCGCTTGCGCGCCGAACGCGGGCCTCGGTGCTGGCGGTGGGATCGGACGCCGGCCGGGCCGCCCGCGCCGGCAACGGGCCCTACAGCGCGGCCAAGGCCGCCGTCGAAGCCCTGGTGATCACGCTAGCCAGGGAAGAGGCCCAGCACGGCGTCCGGGTGAACCTGCTCGCCCCGTCCTTGATCGACTCCCCGCTCGCGGACCACGTAATGGCCCTCAAGGGCGTCACTGACAAGTTGTCCTACTTCGGGAGCCTGCCCTGGGGCCGCGCCTTGGGCCTGGAGGAGGTGGCCACGGCCTGCATCGACATGGCCACCGCTCCTCACTGGTCGTACGCCACCGGCCAGGTCTATCCGCTGGTGTCGGCGGTGTGATGGTCAACGCCACCCACACCCGCCACCTGCGGATCATCCAGATGCTCCGCAGTCACGAACACGTGCCCGCGCGCACGCTGGCTGAGCGCTTCGGCGTCGAAGTCCGGACCATTCAGCGGGACATCGCCCAGCTCGCCGCCCACGGCATCGAGATCGACTCCCTTCCCGGTGCCAAGGGCGGCTACCGTCTGGCCGGCGAAGACCCGGTCCACCCCCTGACCCTTGACTCCGACCAGGCCCTGCGCCTGTACGTGCTGGGCCTGCTGGAGAACGACGACAGCGAATCCGACGAGCGGTTGCAGGCCGCGGGGATCTCCCAGAGCGTGCGCGAGGTGATGCGCAGGATCAACCAGCGCTTCCACTTCGACACCGCCGACTGGTATTGGACCGGGCAGGGATCCGGCCACCTCGGCGTTCTACGCACCGCCGTGCTCACCGACACGGCCCTTGAAATCGTGCACCGCACCAAGGACGGCCGGCAGGAGACGGCCGTCCTCAAGCCGCTCGGCATGGTCTGGAAAGGGGGCGAGTGGCATATGGTCGCCGCCCCGCCCAACGCCGCCCCTGCCAGATACCGGCTCAATTTGATCGACCGGATCCGCCCCACCGACCTCTCTTTCCCATATCCGGAGGATTTCTCCGTCCGTACCTGGTGGAACGAGGCGATGGAGGAATTCGGCAAGGGCGACACCCGCGTTGAACTCGCTGTCTCCGCCGCAGCACGGGACGAACTCCTGCGACTGAGCCTGAAGAAGAGCTCCGAGGTCACCCACCACGACGACGGCAGCCTCACGCTCGTGCTGTACGTCGACCGGTGGGAGTGGCTGATTCCCCTGGTCACCTCGTACGGGCCCGACGTCACCGTCATCGGCCCGGACGAGCTGCGGCAAGCCACCGCTGCCCACCTCACAGCCGCGCTCTCCGCCTACGACATGCCGCGGCCGTCGGCCGCCCCCATCCCGGCCCCGGCAGCGGAGGACGACGCCCGTCTCCGCTCCACCCACGGACGATCCCCCAGGGAGCCCTCGCAGTGACCATCCGCCACCTCGACCACGCCGACACCCTCCACCTGCCCGTCACCGGCGGCCCCTTCTCCTTCCGCCACACCGTGTGGAAGCCCTCCCACTACGACACCGGCCTGGAGGCCCACACCGCCGACCAAAGCTGGCGCACCTTCCGCGTCGGCGACCTCGTCGCCGGCGTCCGCCTCACGTACGAGGACCGCACCGTCATCGCCGACATTTACACCGACGGCGACTACAAGCCCACCCACCGCGAGCAGCTCCGGACCCGCCTGACCACCTCGTACGGGCTGACCGAAGACGTCACCGCCTTCACCACCCTGGCGGAGCAAGTCCCGGCCATGCGCGAGCCGCTCGCCGGACTCGCGGGCATGCGGCAGTCCTGCCCGGAGGACCACTTCGAGATCTCCGTGGTCGCCCTGCTCCTGCAGAACACCACGGTCAGCCGCACGACGGCGATGACCCGCAACCTCCTCACCCACCACGGGCTCCTCGTCCGCTTCGACGGCATCACGCTCAGGGCCTGGTTCACGCCCGCGGAGATCGCCGACGTGACGGCCGAGACCTTCAAGGAGCAGGACAGGCTCGGGTACCGGGCCAAGTCCCTGCCGCACTTCGCCGCCTTCTTCCGCGACCACACGCCAGAAGACCTCCGCGGCGAAAACCTGGTGGAGCGGTTCCAGGAGATCAAGGGCGTCGGCCCCTACACGGCCGCGGTCATGGTCTCCCATGCCTCCCGCGACCCCTCGGTCTTCGGCATCGATGTCTGGAACCGGAAGATCTTCGCGCGGAGCATCCTCGGTGTCCCGGACGCCGACGCCGAAGTGATCACCCGCCGCATGGACGAGCTCTTCCCCGGCCACGCCGGCACCGCGGCCCTCTACCTCGTCGAGCACGAATACCTCGCCATGCCCGTCGCCCCGCTCCTCGACCCCGCGGGCATTGGCGCCTGGAACCAGGCCCTGGAGGCCACCACCGCCTGACCTCTCCTCTCGCTCCACCAGGGCAGCGGCACACCCCGCCACTGCCCTCCTCGTCATGCCCGCAGGCGCCCAGTCCCGGCGCCCGCGCTGAGGCCGGCAATCCCCCGGCGGAGTGACAGGAACCTGTTCGAGCGAGTTTCAACGCCGCCACCGCAGGCCTGCCAAGCCCACCAAGCCAGACCAGAACATGCGTTCACCATTCGCCCCCGATTCGGCCGTGACGCACCCGATCGGGAGCCGTTCTTAGAGCACCAGTACCAGCCGTGCGCCCATCCGGAGGACCCCGTGAATCCCGTGCCAAACCAACTCGACACCGCCGCTGTAATCGAACATCCCCGACCTGCCCCGTGTTCGCGCCCGGCCTGCGGCCGCCGCGTTGACGCCTCGCCCTCGCGTAGCCGCGACTCACGACCGGATACCGGGAGGGCCGCGTGAGCAAGGACTCGACGACCGGATCCGGCGCCGCGGGGGTGTCGGAGTCCGAGCGGCTCCTCTTCGGCGGCGAGCTCGCCTACGACATCGGCTGGGACCGGCACGAGGGCGCCTGGCTCAAGCTCGGGCTCTGGACGATGGCGCGCGAACTGCCGCGGCTGGTGGGTACCGGGCTGCGGCTCGCGCGCCTGGCCGATGCCCGAGCCCTGCGTGTGGTTCTTGCTTCCGAGGCCGGCCGTGGCATCGCCCAGGCGGTCGGCTTGGTCGCGGTGAACAGCGTGCTCGGGCACATCCTCGCGGGCGGCAGCACGAACGAGCGCCTCTCCCAGGCGGTCCCCGCGCTCACGGTCGTGGCGATCACCGCGTTCCTCGGTTCCCTGCTGCGCTCGGCCTCAACGGCGGCCACCGGGGCGCTGGAGCCGAAGGTGCAGCGGGTGGCGACCGAACAGTACCTGGGGCTGGTGCACCGTACGGAGCTCGCGGCGATCGAGGACGACGAGTTCCACCGGCTCCTCGACGCAGCCCGGTACGGCGCCGACTCCGCCCGGCGCATGATCCGCTACTGCACCAACACCCTCAACGCGGGAGTGTCCCTGGTCGCTGCTGCCGGCGTGCTGACCGTCCTGCACCCGGTGCTGCTGCCTCTGCTGGTCCTGATGACCCTGCCGAGCGCGTGGAGTTCGCTGATGATCTCCCGCCAGAAGTACATCTCCTTCCACGCGTTCGTACAGCACGCCCGGGCCGGGCACCTGCTCGGCCAGCTGCTGACCCAGAAGGAGGCGGCGGCGGAAGTCCGCGTCCACGAGGTCGGGCCCTTCCTGCTCGGGCACTTCCGAACCATGGCCGAAACCAGCGAACGCGAGCAGACCCGGCTCGCCCGCCGCGCCGCAAGGATCGGGCTCGTCGCCGACGGCGCCGGCGGCATCGCCACCCTCCTCACGTACGGGGCCCTCGGTGCCCTCCTGTGGGGCGGGGCCATGGACCTCGCGGTCGCGGGCACGGCCGTCCTGGCCATCCGTACCGGCGCCGCCAGCCTGGACACCCTCGTGCTGCAGATCACCGAGTTGCACCAGGAGTCGCTGTTCGTCGCCGACTTCGAGCGACTGTGCCGGGAGGCGAAGACCCGGGCCATCCCCGTGGGCGGGGACCCGCTGCCCGAGCGGCTGCGGGAGGTCCGCTTCGAGAAGGTCACCTTCACCTACCCCCGCAGCGGCAGTACTGGCGAAGAGCTGGAGCCGACCCTGCGCGAGGTGAGCCTGTCATTCCCGGCTGGGAAGATCATCGCGCTGGTGGGTGAGAACGGCTCTGGCAAGTCCACGCTGGTCCGGCTGCTGGCCGGGCTGTACCTGCCGGACGAGGGCGGCGGCACGGTCTGGTGGGACGACGTCGATGCCCGCACCGCCGACCGCGACCAGGTCTTCGGCCGCGTCGCGCTGATGTCGCAGGACTTCTACCACTGGCCCTTCACCTTCCGGGTGAACATCGGCATCGGCCAGCCCGGCCAGGACCCCGACGACCGGGCGGTCGAGGAGGCCGCCGGCTTCTCCGGAGCCGACCAGGTTCTCGATGACCTGCCGCGCGGGCTCGGCACGCTGTTGGCCCGCGGCTACCGCGGCGGCCACCAGATCTCCGGCGGGCAGTGGCAACGCATCGGCATCGCCCGCGCCAAGTACCGCAAGGCCGAGATCCTCATCGTGGACGAACCCACCAGTGCCCTCGACGCCGTCGCGGAACAGCGGGTCTTCGACCAGATCAGGGCCCTGGCCACGACCACCGGCCAGACGATCGTCCTCATCACCCACCGTCTCCATTCCGTGCGCCACGCGGACCTCATCCACGTCCTCAAGGACGGCCGGGTGGCCGAGTCGGGCACCTTCGAGGAACTTATGGACACGAAAACCGGGACCGGGGACTTCCGCGACGCCTACCTGGTGCAGGCAGCCGCCTTCGACGCCACGATCCCGGCCCAGCCCGCCGGCGCTGACGACTCTGTCCGCCGGGGACCTCGCATGACGGCCGCAACCCAGACCACAGCCAAAGGCCGCAGCCACCAAGCGGTGGCCACGCCCACCCAGCACCGGCCTTCGGGGGGTGGGGCGTGAGCGAGCCGAAGACCCTCTCCGCCGAGTTGAAGAGGTGGGCGGAGCAGTGCATCGGACCGGCCGTGACCGTACGGAACGCCTCTCACGAGCGGCCGTCCTCCCGTGTGTGGGAGCTGGAGCGCTGCGACGGTGTCCGCTTCTACCTGAAGGTGTCGCCGAGCCAGACGGCCTTCACCCGCGAGAGCCTGGCCTACGCGTCCGCGGTTCCGGCCCTGGGGGCTGGCCGGGCACCCCAGCTGGTCGACAGCCATGCTGGAGAACTCGCGCTCCTGCTCACCGCCGTACCCGGCACCCCCGTCAAGGAACTGAACTTGACCGCGATTGAACATCGCGCCGTGCACCAGCAGGCCGGAGCACTCATCGCGCAACTCCAGCATGCCGGAGACCTCCGGGGTGAGAACCGTGCGGCAGCAGAGGCGGCGCTCGCCTCCGCGGCCAATGGTGCGGAGAAGCATCTGGCCCGGGCAGGGGACCGGATCAACCCCGCCGAAAGGCAGCTGGTCCGCGACTACGCGGAGCAGCTCCGCCGTGTCGGCCGGGTGCCGGTCGGGTTGATCCACGGGGACAATCAGCCGCGAAACTGGCTGTGGTCGCGAGTAGAGCACCGGCTTGCGCTGGTTGACTTCGAGCGTTCCCGCCTGGCGGCAACCGTTCAGGACCTCGTCAACCTCGCCGCAGGCCAATGGCTCGATCACCCCGACCGGATGCAGGCCTTCTTCCTCGGCTTCGGCCGTCAGCTGACCGAAGGCGAGCACTACGCACTGCGCTGCCTGACCGCGCTGGACGCTGCCAGCTGCCTCGCGTGGGGTCCCGACAACGATGATCCGTTCGTCACTGCCCGCGGCCGGCGGACCCTGGACCTGCTGATGCGGGAGGACCGCCCGTGAACAGGCTCTACCAGAACCTTGCCGTGCCCCGGGCGGCCGTGGGCACCGTCTGCTCGGTCTGTCCGCTGTTCGAACCCGTCGGCAGCGCAGCCAGGGTTACCTCCGGGCGGGCCCGGCACGCAGCCGTAGAGGTGCTCACCGAGGGCCTGGCCGTGGGAGGCTCTCCGTGAGGGCCTCGCCCAAATCCGCCACCGCGCGGGCAACGTTGTGGCGGCACCGCGACTTCCGGCGCTACCTGACCGGCCAGACCGCGAGTGTGGCTGGCAGTTCCATTACGTCGATGGCGCTCCCGGTGCTGGCCGTACTCGAGCTGGGCGCCACCACGGGGCAGGTGGCCTGGTTGGCGTTCCTCGGACAGCTGCCGCCCGCGCTGCTGGCACTGCATGCCGGTGCCCTCGCCGACCGGCACTCCAAGCGTCGCCAGATGATCACAGGTGACCTGGTCAGCGCTGCTGCCCTGGCGACCGTGCCGCTGGCAGCGGCCCTCGGTGTGCTGACGTTGACGCAGCTCATGGTTGTTGCGGCCGTCCAGGGTGCCGCCGGCGTGCTGCACGATGCGGCGGCGATCAGCCTGCTCCCGAAGCTGGTCGAGAAGTCCTTGATCCAGCGGAGCAACAGCCGGATCGGAAGCCTGTTCGCGATCGCCGCGACCGGCGGCAGCAACGCCGGCGCCGCACTGACCGCGCTGCTCGGCCCGGCCCGCGCCCTGCTCGGCGACGTCGCCTCCTACCTGTTGAGCGCCTGGTGTACGGCCCGGATCCAGACCGACGAGACCAGCCCGACACGAGCGGAGAAGCGCCGACTGCGTACGGAGATCGCCGAGGGCCTGCGGTACGTGCACGCCGACCGACGGCTGAGCGTGCTGACCTGGGTCAACGCCACCACCTCGTTGGCCTTGGCAGTCCTCAACACGTTGTGGGCTCTGTATCTGCTGCGGGTTCTGCAGCTGAGTGCGACCGTCTTCGGCCTGGTGCTGGGAATCGGCGCGCTGGGGGCGGCAGCAGGCGCCTTCGCCGCCCCGGCCCTCACACGACAACGCGGACCCGGGCCGATGATGCTCGGGGCGCTCGCCCTCACCCCGCTCACCCAGCTCCCGCTGCTGCTGGCCTCCCCCGGAATCGGCTGGGAGATCACCATCGGCGCGTCACTGTTCCTACAGTTGACCTGCGCCGCAGCCGCCGGCACCACCCAGCGATCCATCCGGCAGATCATCACCGAGTACCGGATGCAGGCCCGGATGCAAGCCGTCAGCACCTGCCTGACCTCCGGCGCCCGGCCACTGGGGGCGCTGATGGCCGGAGGCCTCGGCACCTGGGCCGGAGTACGGCCTGCGCTGGCCGTCGGTGCCTGCCTGCTGGTCGTACCGCTCGTGATCTTGGCGCTCTCGCCCTTGCGTGCCCTGCGGCACATGCCCATCCCGCCGCCCGAGCCGGATGACCCGAAGGACTCCACCGCTGTCGCGGTGCCCGAACCTCGCACCGCCACGCAGTCCGCAGGTTCCGTACTCCCTGCCGCCGCAGCACCGCGGACGGCGATGGGCAACCACTCTCAGGAGTGCGGGGATCCGGATGCTGGCCCACAGCCGGGCGCCGGTGCTGGGAGTTCACCGAGGCCGAGGCCCGTGACTGCCCGTTCAGACATTCCGTACTCGTCCGCGTCACCGAACTGCGAGGTCACCTTGCCGCCCACCCGAGCCCACATCCAGGACGTCGTCACCGCCTACCTGGAACGGCACCCAGCTGAAGCGCCGCTGCTGGCAACTCTGTTGCGGCTGCTGGACCAAGACGCCGAGCCCACGAGCCGCTCGACCATGCCGGGGCACATCACGTGCAGCGCGGTCGTCGTCGACCACGACCGCCGTGTCCTGCTCGTCCACCACAACGTCTTCGGGCTGATGCTGGCACCCGGCGGGCACGTCGAGGCAGGTGACCGCTCGCTGCTGGAGACGGCGCTGCGCGAGGTCCACGAGGAGGCCGGCATCCCGCCCGGCGCCCTGTGCGCCACCGCCGCCTACGGTCCCCTGCCCATCGACATCGACGTCTTCGACATCGACGCCAACCCGGTCAAGGGCGAAAGCGCGCACCAGCACTGGGACTTCCGCTTCGTCTTCCAGCTGGTAGACAGGGACATCGAGGTCACCGTGCAAACGGAGGAGGTCTCGGCCGCCGAGTGGCGCGCCTTCGACGAGGTCACGGCCCCGCAGCTGCGGGCCAAGCTCTGTGCCTCCGGACTCGACGGACACATCGAGCCGGTCAACGCCTCGGCGCTGATCCACGACGGGCACGGCCGCTACCTGCTGCACCTGCGCGATGACCTCCCCGGCATCTGGGAGCCCGGGGCCTGGGCGCTGCTCGGCGGAGGCCGCGAGCCGGGCGACACCTCACTCGAAGACACCGTCCGCCGTGAACTGCGGGAGGAAGCCGGGCTCGAGCCGGGCGTCATGGAGCCGTTCGCCGTCGAACTCGCCACCGGCACCGACGGCCTGACCGTGCCGGTGCAGGTGTTCACCACCCGGTGGAACGGCGACCCCGCCGGCCTGCCGCTCACCGAGGGCGTGATGCTCGCCTGGTTCCACCCCGACACCATGCCCCGCCTGCGGCTGAACCCCTCCACCCTGGACCTCGTACGGCGGCACGCCGAGCACTCCGGCCGCACCAAGGCGGCGGCCCAGCGCGAGGCCCTCGGGCCGGACCGCCCGAAGGCGGGCAGCACCAGCGTCCCGCATATCGTCGGCGTCCACCTCTACCTGGAACGCGGCGGCCGGGTCCTGCTCGGCCTGCGGCACCCCGACTCCGCGTACGCCGGCGGCACCCACCACTTCCTGGCCGGTCACTGCGAGCAGGAGTCTGCCGTGGCCTGCCTGGTGCGGGAAGCGAAGGAGGAGGCCGGCCTGCTCATCGATCCGCAGGACGTCGAGTTGGCGCACGTGGTGCACATGGTGGATGAGCCCGGCGCGCAGCCCCGGATCGGGTTCGTCTTTCGTGCGCAGCACTGGACGGGGACGCCCGAGGTCTTGGAGCCGGACCGGTGCGTCTCCTGGGGCTGGTGGCCGGCCGACGCCCTCCCCGAGCCGATCGTCGCCTACACCTGGGCCGCGATCGAAGGCATTCGCGCCGGCCGTCCCTACACCGAACTCGGCTGGACATGACCGCCCTACGCCTCGCCCTCCGTCCTCCACCCCGACCCCAGGAGTCGTACGTGCTCGATCCCCTCGTGCCGCCCGCCCGGACCGACGCCTCCCCCGACGAGGAAACGAAGGCGGCGCGGGCGGAGATGGTCGCCGGGCTGGAAGCCGCCGGCCACCTCCGTCCGGGCCCGGTCCGGGACGCCTTCCTCGCTGTGCGGCGGGAGGTTCTGATGCCGCAGGCGTACGTGCGGCGCAGCAAGCCGGACGACACCCCGCCGCGCTGGGACCTGCTCGACTGGGGCGTGCCTGCGGACAGGGAGGAGCTGCTCGGGCTGCTGTACGGCGGGGAGAGCGTGCTGATCCAGCATGACGGCGAGCCGATCCTGGGCCGGGTGCCGGGCCCGCGGTCGGGCGGGGCGATGACTGCGATGTCCAGCACGGTCGGCATGACCGTCGCCCGCCTCCAGCACCTCGACCTGCGCCCGGGCCAGCGGGTCCTGGACATCGGGACCGGGGCAGGGGTGACCGCGGCCGTGGCGTGCCGGATCGCGGGGGATGGCGGGGTGGTTACCGTGGACCGGGACGAGCACGTCACCGCCGCGGCCCGCAAGCGGCTCGCTGAGCTTGGTCACCGGCCGACGGTCGTGACGGGGGAAGGCCAGGACGGATGGTCCCCAGGGGCCGGTTACGACCGGATCTTCGTGTCCTACGCCGTGACCCGGGTGCCGGAGGCCTGGCCGCAACAGCTGGCCGTCGGCGGGCTCGCGCTGGCGACCCTGTCGACGTACTCGCCGTCCTGGCCGGGCCTGGCCATCCTCACGAAGACCACAGCCGGGCGAGCTCAGGCCCGGTTGGAGGCAGTGGCGCTCGGGCACCGGGCCGGTCACGGCTGGAAGCAGATCTTCCTCAACTCCCGCTTCCGGGAACGGATCGATGCCACGGATGGCGGCAGCACGGTGACCACGCCCACGGGTCCGCCGTCGGACGAGGCGCGCGGGATGTGGCTGGCCTTGGACCACCTGCATCCCGGCCTCGTACGGAACTGGGCCGCCGACCACCTGGTCATCGGGGCGCCCGACTGCGGCTCCTGGGTCACCGCCCGCCCGGACGACGCCGCCACCTGGGCTGTCACGGTCTGCGGGCCCCGCGACATCTGGTCCGAAATCCAGAACACCGCCACTCGCTGGCAGGCCGCCGGAGGCCCGTCCTCGTACCGGCTGCACCTCGAACCGGGCGGAACCCAGTGGGTCAGCGCCGGAACCGGACCGACCGAGCTGTCCTGGCCGCTGCCCGCCGCCTCGAACCCGGCGACGGCCGTCCCGCCGCAGGCCACCGAACCCGGACTGTCACCGAAGGAGACGAGCCGATGACCTCGCCCACCCCTGCCGCCACCGCGCCTCGGTCCGGCTCCTGCCAGTGCGGCGCGATCCAGTTCACGGTGACCGGGGAACCCGACTACCCCCACACCTGCAGTTGCCGCGACTGCCAGAGGCTGTCGGGAGCACCGATGATGACGTGGGTGTCCTTCCCCCTCGACGGCCTGGCATGGAGCAGCGGAGAGCCGTCGTGGCATTACACGTGGCCGGACTCCAGGCGCGGCTTCTGCCCGTCCTGCGGCAGCCAGGTCTGCGCCCTCGACGACGACGCCTCCAGCATCGCGGTCACCCTCTCCGCGCTCGGCAACCCGCCCGACCTGGTCCCGGTCAACCAGAGCTTCCGCGAGCACGCCGTGCCCTGGCTGCCCCAGGTCCCCGACACCCGCGCCCGCACCTGACCCCTCGCCCGCACCACGAGATCGGAGACCCGTGTCCCTGTTCGACTCGGTGGAACACCACTACGCCCGCTACCGCCCCCGACTGCCCGACCAGGTCGTCCAGCTCCTGGCCCAGGAACTGGCCGGGGCGCAAGCGCCCAGACTGCTGGACCTCGGCGCCGGCACCGGACAGGTCGCCCTGTCCATGCTCCCTGCCCTGCCTCCCGCGGCCCACCTGGACCTCGTGGACCAGGACGAGGGCATGCTCCGCACCGCACTCGACGCGCTCCGACCGCACCTGGGCGAGCGCACCGCCACGGTGCACACCGTCCCGGCCGAGAAGTTCACCCCGGCCCAACCCGGCTACCAGACGGATCTGGTCACCTGCTGCCGGGCGTTCCACTGGATGAACCGCCCCGCGGTGCTGGCCATGGCCGACCGGGTGGCAACCCCGCACGCCGTCGTCGCGATCATGGGCGACGGCAGCCTGTGGACACACAAGGCTGAGTGGACCGTCGCCCTCAAGGCCCTGATTCAGACCCATCTGGGAGAAGACCGCCGTGCCGGCACCACCGGCACCTATCGCGAGCCCGGCCGCCGCTACGAAGACGACCTCGCCGACTCCCCGTTCAGCGACATCACCGAGCACCTCATCCCCTTCACCCGTGCCTGGACACCCCGCAACGTCCTGGGCTACCTGCGGTCCACCAGCTTCGCCCGGCCCGACCTCTTCACCGACCACACCGGATTCGAGGAACAGGCAGAGGACCTCCTCCTCCGGCACGCGAAGCAGGACGGAGTCCTGCGCGAGGACGGCGTGTTCATCGTGCTGCTCGCCCGCCGCCCGGGGGTATCTCGGTGAGCGGCGGGGCCCGGCACACCGTGCCGGTCGACGTCCACCTGATCGCGCGCCGCGACCGTGAGAGTGGCCCGGAGGTGCTGTTGTCCCGCCGCGCAGGACCGGTGTACGCGTCGGGCCTGTGGCACCTCCCCTCCGGACACCTCGACCCCGACGAGGACATGGTCGACGCCGTGATCCGCGAGGCCCGCGAGGAGACGGGCGTACTCATCGAGGCACAGGACGTGACCGCAGCGGTCACCGTCCACCACCGCCCGCCGACGGGATCCCGCTCCCGGCTCGGTGTCTTCTTCGAGGTGCGACGGTGGTCGGGGCGGCCTCGGATCATGGAGCCGGACCGGTGTGACGGCATGGACTGGTACCCGCTGGACGCCCTGCCTGACCCGATGGTGGCGTACTGCCGGGCCGGGCTGGATGCCTACCGCGCGGGCCTGCCCGCCGCCGTGCACTTCCAGCAGCCGGGCGACGCCATCGAGTACGGCCCTGACGGTGCCGACCGCACCCGGCTCCTGGCCGGACCGCCCGTCGGCGAGGTGGAACTGCCTTACCAGCTGCGGGTGTTCTCCGAGCGGGCCATCGGCCGGATCGCGCACGCATCGGAGGTGTCCTGGGTCCGGACCGGCAGCCGGGTATGGAAGCTCACCGGGCCCGGCGGCGGCACCTGGTACCTGAAACGGCACCGCGGGGCGAAGTTCCACGGCCGGGAGGTGGCCGCGTACCGGTCGTGGGTGCCGGCGCTGGGGCCGCGAGCCCCCCGTCTGGTCGCGGCCGACGCCAAGGCGCAGGCCGTCGTCGTCACCGCGCTGTCCGGGCGCCCGCTGCACGGCATGGTCCTCGACGCGGCCGACGAGGCGCGCATCCAACACGGCCTGGGGCGTCTCACCAGCGCCCTGCACCGCAGCGCACCCGAGCGGCCCGCCGCCTCTGTGACAGCCGCCGACAAGCTCGAGCGCCACCTGGAGGGCGCTCGGCCATACCTGGTGAACGGGGATGAAGACCTGGTCCTCGCCCTGGCCGGCACGTACGCCGGGCTGCCGCTTCCGTCGCTCATGCCTACGCACGGGGACCTGCAGTACCGCAATGTCCTGCTCGGCACCGACGGCGAACCGCTGCTGTTCGACTTCGAGCGCTCCGAGTACAACACCGCGACCAGGGACATGGTGCGGCTGAGCGATACCTGGACCGACCGACCGGATCTCCGTGCCGCGTTCCTCGACGGCTACGGCAGGCCTCTGACCCCCACCGAGGAGCTCCGCCTGGACTGCGAAGCCGCCTTCGACGCCGTCTCAGGCATCGCCTACGGCACCAGCCACGGCGACCCCGAAGTCACCGAACGCGGCCTCCGCACCCTGCGCCGCCTCCACATCATCCACCACCCCTGACCCCGGCCCCTCAACAGGAAGGAACCCCGTGCCCGAACCTCGCCTGGCCACCCCGGCCGACGCCGCAGAGATCGTCCGCCTGCGCTCGGACAACATCCTCAGCGAACCCCTCGACGACGCCTGGCTCGCCACGTGTGCCGACCAGCTCGCCTTACGCCTCCAGGGCGGAGGCGACGCCCGCGCGTACGTCGTCGACTCCCCCACCGGCGGGCTCGCCACGTGTGCCCTGGGCCTGGTCCACGCCGTCCTGCCCGCCCCGAAGTACCCCAAGGGCCTGGCCGTACGGATCCACGCGGTCGCCACCGACCCGGACCACCGGCGCAATGGCTATGCCAAGGTGGCGCTCGCCGCGCTCCTCGACCACCTGGAACGTGACGGTGTCACCCTCTACGAGCTGTACGCCAGCGAAGGGTCCGCCCCGCTGTACGAGCAGCTCGGCTTCGCCGCCGACCCGGCGCTGATGCGCATGACCCGCTTCCCCTCCCAGGCCGAAGGGAGCGGATCGTGAGCAGGAAGTGGCTCCCTCCGGAGGAGTTCGCCGCGACCCTTCCGCACGCCACGGTCTTCGGGGCCGTGTTCTTCACCGACGAGGACGACCGGCCCGTCCAACTGCGCACCACGTACTCCAGTACGCACCCGTGGCAGTGGCCGGGCGGCATCGCGGAGCCGGGCGAGCGCCCGTGGGAGACCGCCGTGCGTGAGTGCCGGGAGGAGACCGGAATCCAGCTGGCAGGACCGCCGAAGCTCCTGGCGACGGTGTTCGGGCTGCCGGGCAAGGACTGGCCGCTGGCCACAGTCGGGTTCGTCTTCGACGGCGGAAGGCTCCCTCTGGGGCAGCTCGCCGGGATCGTGCTGGACCCGGACGAGCACGACGAGGTGCGTGCCCTGACGGTGCCCGAGTGGCAGGGACTGATGCCGGGACGCGACAACGCCCGGCTCCAGGCCGTGATGGCCGCCCGCCACGCCGGAGTCCCGGCGTACTTCGACACCTGGGACTGGGAGGCCTGAATGAGCATCGTCCTGATGTCCGACCCGCGGGTCGCCGCGATCCCGGTCACGGAGAACGGCGAGCCCCTCGCCGATCTCCGCGCTGGCGGCCAACTCCTCCTCGATGACCGCCGAGCCGATCCCGCCCACGCCTTCGCACACCTCCGCTCCGGGGTCCTCAACCGTCTGCTACACGCCCAGTCCCTGCTGCCAGACGGCCTGCGCTTCCTCGTCGTCGAAGGCTTCCGGCCCCCGGCCCTCCAGCAGCGGTACTTCGAGGAGTACGCGGCCGAACTCCGCGCGGCCCACGCCGACTGGCCTGCGGAGGAGCTGCGGGCGCAGGCCAGCCGGTACGTGTCACCGCCGGAGATCGCCCCGCACAGCGCCGGCGCGGCCGTCGACCTGACCCTCGTCACCGCGGACGGCACCGAACTGGACATGGGCACCCGCGTCAACGCCAGCCCGGAGGAAAGCGCCGGCGCCTGCTACACCCTCGCCGACGGGCTCTCCCACCAGGCCCGGCTCCACCGCGCCACCCTCGGCCGCGCACTCACAGCCGCCGGACTCGTCAACTACGGCACGGAGTGGTGGCACTGGTCCTTCGGCGACCGCTACTGGGCCCTGATGACCAGCCGACCGGCAGCCCTCTACGGACCCGCCTCCCAGCACCCCACCGACCGTTCCTGAGCCACCCGCCCCAGAGGGAGCACGCACACATGAACACCACTCACACAGCACAGGACTGGCACGCCCACTACGACGCCGGCCGCGACTTCAGCCCCCTGACCGACACCGAGAAGAGCATCCTCACCGAGCACCTGGCGCTGTCCGAAGGCACCCAGGGGGCCAGGGCCCTGGAAGTGGCCTGCGGGACCGGGGAGCTGGCCCGGTTCCTCGCCGCGGCCGGGTACCAGGTCGACGCCGTGGACTGGGCCCAGTCCGCCGTCGAGCGGGTCGCTGCAGCCTCGGAGGAGGGGGTCGTCTGCCACCAGCTCGACATCACGGGCGGGGACCTCTCCTCCCTCGCCCCGGCCGGGACCGGCCGCTACCGGCTGATCACCATGCGCCGGGCTCTGGCCCACCTGCCCGACCGCACCCGCACGGTCGCCGAACTCGCCGCCCTCCTCGACGAGGACGGCACACTGTGCGTGATTACCCCGCACGCCGACCGGCATCCGCAGGAGCTGCGCGGGATCTGTCTGGACGACGCCGAGATCGACCTCCTGGCCGACGGCTGGCAGCACACAGGCCGCTTCGACGCCGACGGCTCCGCCGTCGTGCTGCTGCACGGGCCCAGGACCGACCCCGTCACCTACAACGAGAAGCGGACCCCGAAGCCAGCCGCCATGGCCGGCGTCGCGGTCGTCGTCACCAACGAGCACGGGCAGGTTCTCCTCGGCTGGAATCCCTCCCGTGCCGTGTGGGAACTCCCCGCTGGCAAGGTGGAGCCGGGCGAGGCCTTCGAGGTCACCGCGGTCCGCGAACTCGGCGAGGAGGCAGGCCTGCACGCCCGGCTGGAGTCGGTGCTCCTGCTGGGCACGCTGTGCGACTCCACGCACGGCTTCACCCGGATCACCGAGATCGCCCGCATCACCGACTACACCGGCGAGCCGACCGTCCGAGAGCCCGAGCTGATCACCCGGTGGGAGTGGCACACCCCTTCCGCCGTCCGGCACCTGCCCCAGCCGCTGTTCACGGCGTCCGCCCAGGCACTGAACACGGTGTGGCCCGGGCTCCTGCCCGACGTCCCGCCGGCGCACCGCACGCCCCGGCCCGCCGGGGACGTGGCGCTGAAGTTCGCCGAACCGGCTGCCGCGGTCCGCATGCGTGAGCAGCTGGTCCGGGACCTCACGGAAGCCGGGTGGACCGACACCCCGGAACTGCAGAGGGCGTTCACGGTCGTGCCCCGGCACGCCTTCCTGCCCGAGCAGTCTCTCGCCAGCGCGTACGCCAATGAGGCCGTGGCCACCGTGTTCGACGAGGACACCGGGCGGTCGATGAGTTCCGTGTCCCAGCCGGAGATGCAGGCGGTCATGCTGCGCCGGGCGGGCCTCCGGCCGGGCGACAACGTCCTGGAGATCGGGGGCGGCGGATACAACGCGTCCCTGATTGCCGAACTCGTCGGCCCGGCCGGTTCTGTGGTGTGCGTGGAGATCGACCCCTACGTACACGCCCGTACGGAACGGTTCCTGGCCGAGACCGGGTACGCGGACCGGGTCCGGGCCATCCTGGGCGACGGCACCCATGGCGCCCCCGGACACCTCATCCCGGAGAACGGCTTCGACGCCATCCTCATCACCGTCGCCTCGAACGACGTGCCGTGGCGGTGGACCGAACAGCTCGCGGAAGGCGGGCACCTGGTGGTACCGCTGCGGATCGGCGGGTTCACCCGGGCCGTCGGGCTCCGCAAGCAAGGCCCGGTGCTGGTGTCCACGGCGATCAGCCCATGCGGGTTCGTCCCCATGCAGGGAGCCGGCCGGTGGGACGAGACTCCGGTCCCGATCGGGGACACCGGCTACGGCATCCGCTGGGAGGACACCCCGCCCGCCCCGCTCGACGGCCTGGACCGCGCCCTGGCCGAGGGCGGGCTGGAGCTGTGGACCGGCGTGACGGTTCACGGCGACGAGTCGTTCGAAGACCTCCAGCTGTGGCTGGCCACGTCCCTGAGCGGGTTCTGCCGGATGGAGGGGGATCCGGACCGGCCGGGCCCCGTGCGGCTGCCGAAGCGGTCGGGGGCCGCGGCCATCGTCCTGGGGCGCTCGCTGGCCTGCTTGATGACGGAGCGGCGTGAGCACGACGAGCCCAACGGCACATCCACTTGGGAGTTCGGGGTCCAGGGCTTCGGGCCCGACGGCAAGGCCGCCGCAGACACCCTGGCTGCTGCTGTCCGCGCCTGGGACCAAGAGCTGCGGGGCCAGGCCACGCCCCGGCTGACGGTGATGCCCGCAGGCACCCCCGACTCGGCCCTCCCCGCCGGGCACGTCGTCGAGAAGACCGACTGCCGCATCGTGGTCACCTGGCCCGGCCGTGACGAGGTGGATGGCTCCAGCGTTGGACAGCCCACGGCGCCAGAGAGGTCGGACGAGCAGTGATCATCTGGACCAACGGGGCCTTCGGCAGCGGGAAGAGCACCCTGGCGGCCAGCCTGCACCAGGCACTGCCCGGCTCTGTGGTCGCCGACCCGGAGGACGTCGGCGACCTGCTGCGCAGCACCCTCAGCGGGCACCCGGGCAGGCTCCGCGACTATCAGGACTACCCGGCCTGGCGGCGCCTGACCACGGCCTACATCGACGAGATCGCCACCCACACGGGCGGCCACGTCATCGTGCCCATGACCGTGCTCAATCCCGCATACGCCGCCGAGATGTTCGCACCCCTGCGCTCGTCGCCCGGCCTCGTCCATCTCGTCCTCCACGCCGGTCCGAACGAGCTGGGTGCCCGGATCGACTCGAGCGAGGAGTTCCCCGGTGACAAGGCCGGCAGCGAGGCCGTCCGCGCATACCGGCGGCGCCGGGCACCCGACTACGCCGCTGCCGCTGCCGCGTGGATGCACGCCGACGGCCACGTCATCGACACCAGCACCCTGTCGGCGGACGCGGTCCTCCAGACCGCCCTCACCCATCTCTCGCCCGCCCACTTCACCACCGCCGATGGAGCCCGACCCTGATGACCAGCACCACCACCCTCACCAACCTCCGCCTGGGAACCCGGCCCAGCCCCATGGCCATGGAACAGACCGGCCGCTTCGCCGACGCCTTCCGCGCCCGGTACCCGGAGGGAGTCCTCAACATCATCGAGATCGTCTCCGAGGGCGACCGGCACCACGGCCCGCTCTCGGCGATCGGCGGCAAGGGGGCCTTCACCCGCAACGCCGACCGACACCTCCTCGACGGACGCGTCCAGGCCACCATCGCGTGCGCCAAGGACGTCCCCGGCCCGCACGACCGCTCCCCCGGCATCATGGTCGGAGCGGTCCTGCCCCGGGAGGACACCCGCGACACCCTGGTTCTCCCTGCAGGCAGCCCCGCGGGCACGCTCGCTCAGCTGCCGCCCGGCACCCGAGTGGGGACCAGCGCACCCCGCCGGACCGCCCTGCTCAAAACCCTCCACCCGGGACTCGTTCCGGTACCGATCCGTGGCAACGCCGACAGCCGGCTCCGCGCCCTCGACGAGGGAATGCTCGGCGCGGACGTCATGATCGCCGCCCTGGCCGGCCTGCGCCGCCTCGGCCTGGAGCACCGGGCCTCCGAGATCCTCGACCCCACCCTCTGGCTACCCGCAGCGGGCGCGGGCACCGTGATCATCGAGCACCGGGCCGACGACCCCGCCACTGGGGCACTGCTCGCCCCGCTCACCCATGCCCCCACCCGCATCCTGCTCGACGCCGAACGGGCCGCACTCGCCACCCTGCACGGCGGCTGCCTCACCGCCGCCTCCGCCCACGCCAGCCTCGACACCACAGCTGACACGGTCACCGTGCACGCCGTCGTCCTGGACCCGGCCGGCGGCACCCCGCTGCGCGCCGCCACCACCGGTCCCGCGGCCGAGGCCACGGCTGTCGGGCAGGCCGCCGGGCAGCGGCTCCTCACCGCCGGAGCCGCACTCCTCCTCGGAACACCCTCATGACCGGATCGGCCGCACCCGAAGGACCCGTGTTCGCCCCGCCACAGGCCCAGGTCGACCAGCAACGCATGCGCCGGGCGCACGTCTCCGCCGCCCAGGCATTCTCCGTGACCCCGGCAGGACCCGAAGCGTGGGGCTGGCAGGGCCGCACCCTGGGCCGCCGCGCCGACCGGTGGTGGCTGCGCCTGGTCAGCACACCAGTCGGCAAACGCGGCGGCCACCTGTGGGACGGCACCGCCACCGCGGACGCAGCCCTGCCACGGTCCGTTCCCCGGCCGCGCCTCCACGGCGTCACCGAGTGGACGAACGACGACACCGCGTACCGGGCCGAACTGTCCGAGTACGTGCCCCTGCCCGCCCTCCAGGCAGGCGGACCCGTCCTGCGGACCGAGACGGAGCTGCCGGACACGTGGTGGAGCGACCTGCTGTCCGCGCTGACGACCACCGCCGCCGTACCGACCGTCAGGCAGGCCGTGCGGCAGCAGTGGATCGACCGCAACTTCACCCGCTTCCTCGGCATCCCCTGCCCCGGAGCCGTCGCATGGACCACCGGCCACGGAGACCTGCACTGGGGCAACCTCACGGCAGCGCCCCTGGTGATCCTCGACTGGGAGGGCTGGGGCCTGGTCCCCAGTGGGTTCGACGCAGGCCTGCTCCACGCGTACTCACTGCGCACACCCGCCACGGCCGCAAGGATCCGGAGCACGTTCAGCCACCTGCTCGACACACCGGACGGGAGAGTCGGTGAACTCGTCGCCCTCGCCCAACTCCTCCAGGTCGCCGCCCGCGGTGGACACCCCGACCTCACACCCCACCTCGTCCGGCACGCCGGGCACCTCACCGGCAGGACTGTCCCGCACCCTCCCGACCCGGCCTAGAAGGTGAACAAAGGAGGGTGAGCGTCCCGACACCCGCGCTCAGCCCTCCGGTCCTTCCGGGCCGCCGTGACGCGGCCTGCCCCGTACTCCACGAAAGGCGTCCCGTGCCCGCTCCCAGCATCCTCGCGGTCTACGCCCACCCCGACGACGAATCCCTCGTGGCCGGGGGAATCCTCGCCAAACACGCGGCAGCCGGCGCCCGGACCGCCGTCGTCACGGCCACCTGGGCCGCGGACAGCCATCGCGCCGCCGAACTCGCCGACGCCCTGACGCACCTCGGTGCGGGGGCGCCCCACATGCTCGGGTACGCCGACCTCCATGTCCCCGACTCCGCGCCCGGGCGTCCCCCGTTCCGCGACGCCCCACTGGACGAGACCGTGGAACGCCTGGTGGCCCACGTGCGCGACTTCCGGCCGGACCTCATCGTCACCCACGACGCACACGGCTCCTCTGGACACCCTGACCACATCCACACCCACCGCGTTACCCTGCTCGCCGCACACGCGGCCGGCCTCCCGACCGCTCACCCCGAGGCCGGGCCCCCGTGGCAGCCCTCCGCCCTGTACTTCTCCGCGCACCCGGATGCCGCCAGCTCCGGCCTGGCCGGTCTATTCTCGGGGGTCGGCAAGCGCCTGTACACAGTCCCGGACGAGACGGTCACAACGGCGGTGGACGTCCGCCCCTGGATGGACCGGAAGTGGGCAGCCATCCGCGCACACCGCTCGGAGACAGCACGAAGCCGCTCGCTCCCGGCCTTGCTGAGCGGGCTCTCGGCATCGGAGCGGGATGCAGTTCTCGGTACCGAATACTTCATCCGCCGCGACCTCCTCTCCGCACACAGAGGTCACCGCGAACTATCCACCTAAAATGGATAAATGGGGGATCAGCCGAACAGGTCAGCCCGAGATGACACAGCTGGCCACGACGGAGGTCGTGGTGGCGTAGACGTGAGCGTCATCCTTCCCCTCGAAGTGAAGGATGGGGCTGGCGCCCTTGCCCTCCGTCACCCAGGCCAGTCCTTGCGTCCCCATCGGCTCTCGGGGCCCGATCTGAGAGGACGTTCTTGTCATTTACGGGACGGTTTGAGGTGGTTCTGCCCTGCCAGGATTAGCCGCATACAGGTAGAACAGGTCATTTGCGGCCGCAGCTTTTGCAGGCGTGACCTTGCGTTTTACCCCGGACTCAACCGATAGCTCCTGTCCGGTTCGAAGAACCTACTGGAAGCGGCTTTTGCCTCGCTCGATCGAGCGATATGCCCGGGTCGGGACCTCATGCATGAGTATCCCCATGACCTCTTCGCAGCCGCGCCTGCCGTACCTGAGTGACCTCTCCGATGCCCGCTGGGCGTTGATGGAACCGACCTTGACGGCTTGGCGGGCCGAGCGCCAGAAGACCTCGCTCAATCTTGGCGGCAAGGTCACTGACCTGCGGGAAGTCATGAACGCGATCCTCTTCCTCAACCGGACCGGCGTCCCGTGGCGCTACCTTCCGCACGACTTCCCGCCGCACACGACCGTGTTCGGCTACTTCAGCGCCTGGAGTGCCGACGGCACCATCGAGAAACTCGGCGTCCACCTGCGCCGGATGGTCCGTGAACAGGCAGGACGCACCGCGGAGCCCACCGCCTGCGTGATCGATGCGCAGAGCGTCAAGACCGCGATCAGTGTCCCCACCGACACTCAGGGCACGGATGCCGGCAAGAAGATCGTGGGCCGCAAGCGCAGCATCGTTGTCGACACGCTCGGTCTGTTACTGCTGGTCATCGTGACCGCCGCCAGCGTGTCGGACAACGAGGCCGGCAAACAGCTCCTCACCCAGCTCGCCGCGGACTACCCCACGATCACCAAGGCGTGGGTCGACACTGGCTATAAGACCAAGGCCATCGAGCATGGTGCCGCCCTCGGCATCGACGTCGACGTGGTCCCACGGAACGAGCAGGTCAAAGGCTTCTCCGTGGTCCCAAGGCGCTGGGTTGTCGAGCGTAGTTTCGGGTGGATCATGATGCACCGCCGCCTTGCCCGCGACTACGAGACCAAACCCGCACACTCCGAGAGCATGATCCGCATCGCGATGATCTCGAACCTCTCGAAACGAGCAACCAACGAAACGCCCATAACCTGGCACAGCCCATGAACTATCCGGTTTTCAACCGGAACGTCCTCTGATATCTGACGCGCTTTTGGTCTCTACGCGGCGGCTAGCACCAGCAGTTCCGGTACGCCTTCGGCGGCGTGATAGGGCTGGAAGGCGGGGAGGAGTTCACGGACGAGGTGCTCGCAGCGGGGTGCCCCAATGCGGCGGGAGAGGTTCAATGCCTCGGTCGCTGCCTGGGCCGCGCGCTCGGGTTCCTTGAGCTGAAGGTGGCTGGCAGCTTGGTAGGTGAGGAACACGCCGCGGGTCTTGTCCCGGGAGGTTGGCAGGAGTGCCTGTCCCTCGGCGATGAGTTGGTGGGCTTGCCGGGTCTCGCCGAGGTCGAGGAGGGCTTGGCCGGAGTCGACGGCAAGGTCGGCTTGGGACATCCAGGCGCACCAGGCGGGCAGGGGGCGGCCGGTGGTCGCTCCGAGGTGGTGTTCGGCCGCCTCCAACGCACGCAGAGCCGGTCGCTTGTCCCCTTGGGCGGCGAGGGTTCGGGCGAGGCGGAGGTGGAGGAGGGACCGGGCGGCTGGGTGTTCGGTGCGGGTGAGGGCGTGTTGGAGAAGGCTGGCGGCGGTGGTGTGGTCTTTGCGCCAGGCGGCCTGGTAGGCGAGGTCGCCGAGCATGGCGGCGCCGAGGTCGGGGTTGCCTGTGGCATGGGCGCTGTGGAGGCCGGCGATCCAGAGCTTGCCGGCGGCGGTGTGGTGTCCGTGGTCGAAGCGGTGCCAGGCGACGGTCTGGGCCAGCGAGGCGGCCAGTGTGTGGAGGCGCAGGCCGGTGGCGCGGTCGTAGCGGCCGTTGGCGATCAGGTTGGTAACGGTTTCCAGATGGGCGTCGAGCAGGGCGGTGACGTGCTGTCGCTGTTCGGTGACGAGGCCGTTGAGCTGGCGGCTGGTGTCTTCGAGCAGGGTGACGGTGTCGTCGCCGACGAGTTTGCCGCCTTCCAGCTGCGCGGCGAACGCGGATCCTCCGCCGGCGGCCCAGGCGGCGGCCAGGGCTGTGACTGCGGTGCCGGAAATCGTGAGGAAGGTGCGGCGTTCCAGGTGTTCCATGGCGGTACTGAGGGCCTCTCGCAGGGCGGTGACGGTGCTGGATGGTCCGAGGGGGACGACTCCTCCGTCGCTGCCGGGCAGCCAGTTCGGCCAGTCGTCGGGGTCGACGAGCTGGGCGGGCAGTTCTAAGGCTTCGGCGATGTAGACCTGCGTCTCGGCCTCGGGGGTGACCCCGCAGACCTCCCACTTGCGCACCCGGTGCTTGTCGGTGCCCGAGCGCAGGCCGCGGCTTCGTGCCGCTTCGCCGATGAGCCTCGCCAGGTCGACCCGGGTCAGGCTCTTCAACTCGCGGTGGTAGGCCAGCGGATGGGTGTGCTCGGTCACGTATTCAGTCAAGCACTCCCCGTGTCCGGACGGTGCCTGTTCGGCGGTGCGGGACCCCCGCGGGACCCCCGGGACCCTGTCGCCGGGAGCGTACGCCTGCCCGACACTCGACCTTCCAAGCGGTCAGCTGGTGTTGGAACGGCCGGCTTGTCCACTCCCCCTGTGCCTCGTCGAAGAGAAGGGGCTCCATGCCATACCCCCACCTTGCCGTCCAGCGTGCCCGGCCGATGCCGGGCAGCGGCTGTGCCGTCGGTGTCGACCGGCTGGTTCGACTGCAGACTTCCCCCTACCTGTCCACCGTCCTTCCCGGTGCCGCGCCGGGCCTGGTGTATCTGTCGGATACCGCCGGGCCCGAAACCCCGGCAGGTGGCCCACCCCCGGCTTCGGCGGCGTTCGGGATCGTGGGCCTGGACCGGAGGATCGTCTGGCACGACGATGCCGAAGTCCTCCAGCTCCTGCGCCACGCCGCCGGCACCCCGCGGACGCAGGGCGAACTCGCTGCCAGGTTCGGCGCGGTCCGCGTCGCCTCGGCGGTCCGCCGAGGGTGGCTGCAAGATCCGGCAGTGCTGTGCCGGGAGTACCGGCTGGTGTCCGGGGAGATCGAGGTGACGGCCCACTGCAACTGGGGCTGCGCCTCGTGCCCGGTGGCCACCGACCCCAAGCCGCGTCGCACCATGCCGATGGACCTCTTCAACGAGGTCGTCGACAAGCTCCACACGGCCGGCGCCTCGTACGTGACGTTCCAGTTCTTCAACGAGCCGACTCTGGACCGGTACTTCACCGACCGGCTTCAAGTCCTCGCAGGGTACGGGATGCCGCTGGCCCTCTACTCGAACGCTTCCGCGCTGACGGCAGCCAAGATCTCCGATCTGAAGCGGACGGGCGTCCTCAAGCACCTCATCGTGAACATCCCGTCCGTGGACGAGGCCGAGTTCGCCGCGCTCACCGGCTCGCGCAGCTACCGGCACACCATGACCAACACCGAGGCGGCTCTCCGCGCCGACCTGCCGGTCCAGGTCGTGGTCAACGGGGTCGGCGAGCGCCTGGAGCGCAATCTCGCCGGAGTGCAGGAACGCTTCGTCCCGCTGGGCGCAGAGGTGTACGCGAGCCTGACGTGCGACCGCGCCGGCGAGCTGAGCGGGGAGTACGCGCAGAGCGTGAACGTGGAGGGGCGGCTGAGCGGCTGCGGCTGGCCCGTGCAGCACGTCAACATCTCTGTGGCCGGTGAGTTGTTCTTGTGCTGCAACGACTACTACCAGCGCGAGGTGTTCGGGCACATCGGCGACGGCACGATCGACGAGCTGATGTCCAGCGAGCAGGCGGTGGCCCTGCGCCGCAAGGTCTTCGGTGTCGACGATGCGCCCGACGACTTCCTCTGCCGGCGCTGCCACAACCAGCAGCCCGACTTCCCCGGCCGGGACTTCCGGCCGATCGCAACGTTCGGCTAGGAGCCACGATGACCACCCCCGTCCCCCAGCCGGTGCGGATCTGGTACGTGGCCGGGCAGCGGCTGTGCAACCTGCGCTGCCCCGCGTGCGTGTCCGTCGGCGACTGGGCCAAGAGCAACCGCTACGACTGGAAGAACCCCGAGGACCAGCGCACGTACGAGCAGGTCGTGACCTGGATCGGCACCCGCCCGCACCCGGTGAAGGTCCGGCTCGGCACCCTCGGGGAGCCCTTCGCCAGCCAGTTCTTCCTGCAGAAGGCCGCGTGGCTAACCCTGCAGCCCGGCGTCCAGCACGTCGAGCTGCTCTCCAACGCGATCCTCATCCCCCGGCGGCTGCCCAAGCTGGAGGCGCAGGCCAACCTGGGGAAGCTGTCCCTGTGGCTGACCTGGCACGATGGGCAGGCCGACCTGGACCGTGTGGTCGAGGCCGCTGCCTTCGCCCAGGAGACCTACGGCTGCTTCGTCGTCGTCAACGCCCTGCTCTTCGAGGACAACGCCGCCGCGGTTGCCCGTGCCCGCGACGCTGCCCACACGGCCGGCCTGCGCTTCAACGTCGACCTCGGGTACGACCCCACCGCCCCTGCCGGGGCTGGAGAGGTGGCCGTGCCGGTGATGAAGACCGAAGGCGCCCTAGACACCCTGGCCGAACTCGGTGGGAACCGGGCGCTGGCCGAGACCGCCCTGATCGGGCTGTCCTCCTGCCAGGGCATGCTCTGCCGGGCCGGTCACGACGCGTTCTTCATCGACATCCACGGCCAGGTCTTCCGCTGCTCCAACTACTCCGCCCAGGAGATGAAGCCCCTCGGTAGCGCCCTGACCCCAGGGTTCGAGCTGCCGCTGCGCCCCGAGACGTGGGCGCCGTGCGCCGCAGCCGGCGGCTGCGGCAACAAGGAGGACTTCCTCAACCTCCAAATCGCCTCTCCCTTGCGCCCCGAGACGGTGCCCAGCCTCGGCTGGACCGACGCCTGAACCCCAGCCCGCGCCCCTTCCGTAAAGGGAGACCCCTGTGTTCATCAGCGACATGACCTCGCCCGACCTTAACCCGGGCACCGACGACTTCGCCGTGGTGCCCGTCGGAGCCCTCGAACCGCACGGTCCGCACCTGCCGCTCGGCTCCGACACAATGATCAGCGAACATTTCGCCCGCTACCTCGCCGACGACCTCGGCGCCCACATCGCCCCGGCCGTCGGCTACGGCGTCGCCACCCCAGCACAGCGGCTCGGTGGCACGTTCCCCGGCGTCATCAGCATCACCGGCACCACGTTCACCGCTCTCGTCACCGAAGTCCTGACCTCCCTGGCCGGCCAGGGGTACCGGCGGCTGGTCCTGCTCAACTCGGCCATCGACAACATCGCCTTCCTCTGCGAGGCCGCCCGCGAAGTGGCCGGGCGCGTCTCCGGCAGCAGGGTGCTGATCGTGAACTGGTGGGACGTCGTCGGCGAGGACTTCCGCGACGCGCTCGCCGCGGAGACCGGCACCGACCGGCGCGACGACCACCACGCCGGGATGGTCGAGTCCAGCCTGGTGATGCACATCAGCCCGCACGCCGCCCGGCCCGACCGGCTGCCCGCCGACGGCGGGCGGGAGCAGCCGCGCCGGATCAGCTACCACCTGTACCCGCCGCCGGCCGACACGGCCACCAGCACCGGCATCGTCTACTCCGCCGCCCACGCCACCGCCGACCTCGGCAAATACGTGGCCGATCAGGTCGCCCGCGAACTGACCGCTGCCGTCCGCCGCGAGTTCAGCGCCCCCTTGCCCAGCTGACCGAATCCCCCTCCTGCACCGCATCCACCAGAGGAGCACCCGCATGCCGCTCTCCGGCGACCGCCTGTTCCTGCTCTCCCCGTCCGCGTCCTATCCCCGACCGTTCGCATGCGTCATCGACGACCAGGCCCGTCTCGTCCACGCCTGGTCCAGCCCGATCGGCCAGCCGGACATCGAGACCAGCCCGCCCTCCTACCTCCGCGGCTGGAACCACGTCGAGCTCGGGCCCGACGGCTCCCTGTACGCGATGGTGCCGCTGCACGCCCTGCTCAAGCTCGCCCCCGACTCCACGCTCACCTGGCGGGCCGACGTGCCTGTCCACCACGACCTCGACATCGGCCCCACGGGCGAGATCTACGTCCTGACCGAGGAGCCCCGCCCGGTCTCCTGCACCGGTGGCCGGCACCTCCTGCTGGACAACTCCGTCACCGTCCTCGGACCGGACGGACAACTGCGCAACGCCCACTCCCTGTACGAGATCCTGACCACCGACCCGGCCCTCGCTGCCTTGATCACCGAGGCCATCGACCGGCACCGCGCCGCCGGCCGCAATGCCGACCCGGCCGCACTCGCGCCCCGGCTGGAGGGCCCGAACGGCTGGCTGCGCGGCCGTGACGTCTCCCGCTTCCTGCGGGCCCGGCCCGGCTCCCCCAGCGATGTCCTCCACACCAACACCTTGGAGATCCTCACCACCGACCACCCCGCCGGCCTGTGGTCGGCCGGGAATGTTCTGGTGTCACTGCGGAACCTGGACCTGATCGCCGTCGTCGACCTGGACGCCCGCAGGGTGCGGTGGTGGTGGGGGCCCGGCGAGCTGTCCGGCCAACACCAGCCCTCCGTCCAGCCGGACGCCACCGTCCTCGTCTTCGACAACGGCCGCGCCCACGGCCGCTCCCGCGTCCTGCAGGTCGAGCCGCTCACCAGGACCGTCCTGTGGCAGCACGACCTGGGTTTGTTCTGCGAGATGGCGGGCGGCTGCGAGCGCCTGCCGGACGGCACCATCCTCATCAGCGACGCCCAGGCCGGCCGCGGCCTGATCATCGACCACCAGGGCCAGGAACAGTGGAGCGTGCAGGTGACCACCCAGGCCACAGTCGAGGGACGCTCCCGCGCCGAGTTCTACCGCCTTGCCTCCCTCAGCCCCTCCGCCGCGACCGGCATGGGCGACAGCGACCGCCCCGCCCGCAGCCTCGCCGCAGCCAAGGTCGCTTTTCGCCTCGGCAAGCCCGTCCGGAGCACCCTGTGATCAGCGTGATCATCCCGACCCGCGACCGACCTGGCCCACTCCACCGTGCCCTGCGAAGCCTCGCCCGCCAGAGCTACCGCGACTTCGAGGTCATCGTCGTACGCGACGGAGGAACTCCCGTCGACCAGGTCTCGGCCGGCTGGCAGAACGAGCTGCCCATCGCGCTCCTTGACACTGGCCGACCGCGCGGCGTCTCCTACGCCCGAAACCTCGCCCTCGCCCACGCCAGCGGCGAGAACATTGCGTTCCTCGACGACGATGACATCTTCCTGCCCCACCACCTCGCCGATGCCGCCTCCGTCCTCGACAGCGGCCGAGCCGACGCCGTCTACGGCCAGGCCCTCGTCAGCCCCACCTGGATCGAGGCCCTGCCACGCAACCCCCACGGCCTGCCCCGCAAGGACTACCCCTTCGATGGCGGCTTCCTCGCCGTGGCCAACACCATCCACACCGGCTCCCTCGTCATCCGCAACCCCGCCTCCACCCCGGTCCACTTCGACGAGACCATGACCCACTGCGAGGACTGGGACTTCCTCCTCGCCCTCCACCGCACCGCCGGATACCGGTTCGACCACCTCAACACCCTGACCTGCATCTACCACCAGCTGCCCCGCCCCAGCGCGGTCACCAGCGCGTACCAGACCAGCCCTACCCCCTTCACACGCGCCCGGGCCACCGTCTACCAGCGGTGGCCCGCCCCTGACCGACTGACGGAGGCATACCGGAACTGGTTCCGAGAGTTCGATCAGCGGCTCGACGCACACGTCGCGGGCGGCCTGCCCATCGCCCCCCACCTGTTCGAGCACGCCGTACGAGGCCTCCACACCACGTTCAGCGCCGCAGTCGGACCGGACTCGACTCTCCTCGACCAGTTGCTCCCGCCCCTGGGGCCGGAGCCGAGCAAGCTCTCCCACGCCCGCCGTCCGATGCTGACCGGAGGCACACGTGCCGCGAGCTGAAGCCCCCTACGACGGGTTTGCCGACTCCTTCGCCCGCGAAGCCTCCGACAGCCCGTACAACGCCCACTACGACCGGCCCACCATCCTCGAACTGCTCGGCGACGTGAAGGGGCAGCGCATCCTCGACGCCGGCTGCGGCCCAGGCCTCTACATCACCGAGCTCACCAACCGCGGCGCGCACGTGGTGGGCATCGACCAGAGCGCCGACATGGTCCGGCACGCCCGCACCCGCCTGGGCCCGCACATCGAACTCCGGCAGCACGACCTCAACGAACCGCTCACCTGGGCCGCCGACTCCTGCTTCGACGCCGTCCTGCTCGCCCTCGTCCTCCACTACGTCGACGACCGTGTCCGTACCCTGTCCGAACTCGCCCGCGTGCTGCGCCCGGACGGCCGAGTCATCATCTCCACCAGCCACCCCACCGCCGACTGGCTCGCCGACGGCGGCAGCTACTTCGACAGCCGGCGAGCAGAGGAGATCTGGTCCAACGGCATGACGCACCGCTACTGGCGACAGCCCCTCCAGGCGTGGGTCACCGAGTTCACCGAAGCCGGCTTCGCCATCGACCGACTCGTCGAGCACCGACCCGCCGCCTCAATGCGCCACCAGCACCCCGCCGCGTACGAGAAGCTGAGCCTGCAGCCCGGCTTCATCGCCTTCCAGCTCATCCAGCCCCCGGCGCGGTCCCTCGCCTGAGCAGGCGACGACGTACCGGCTCACCCCTCGGGAGTTCAGCACATGGCAGCACGGCCGACCCTCGTGGTGGTCAGCGGTCCACCCGGCACCGGCAAGACCACCCTCGCGCACAGCCTCGCCGATGAACTCGGCTGCCCCGCGATCATCCGTGACGAGATCAAGCAGGGCATGGTCATGAGCACCGGGACCGACCAGCCCAGCGGCGACGACCTCAACATCCCGGCCATGCACGCCTTCTTCGACGCCCTCAGCGTGCTCCTCCAGGCCGGCGTCACCGTCGTAGCCGAAGCCGCCTACCAGGACCGGCTCTGGGGCCCGGGCCTCGAACCCCTCGCGAAGATCGCCAACCTCAGGATCGTCCGGTGCACCACCCCTACCCCAGCCATCGTCAAGCGGATGACCGAACGCGCTAGCTCTGACCGGCACCGGGCAGCGCACGGCGACAAGCAGCTCCTCATCGACATCGCAGCGGGCACCTACGCGCCGGAACAGTTCGAAGACATCACCCTCGACGCGCCCACCCTGCTCGTGGACACGTCCGACGGCTACCAACCAGGCACTCCAGAGATCACCGCGTTCGTCCGATCCCGATGACTTCCGGCCCAGCCGAACACGGGCCAGCCATGCGCCAGCAGCGCGCCAACCTGGCGACGGGGGAGGACGAGCTGATGTTGCTCTTCGTCACCGCGAAGAGCCTCCGTCCCCTACTCCGATCCGGGCGCCCCGCCTCGGGGGCGCCCGCGAGACGACGCAGCAAGTGGTGAACCAACTCCGGGGCCAGAGACCCTGATCTTCAATAGCTGTCGAATTGGATCAAGCCCAATCCCAATTCGCGATCTTGGCACGCTCACACGGTGTACCTATTTTCGCTTTGGTGACCTTCATAACAGGCCCATCCTGCGCTGCTCACGTATTCCCCTAGTAAGATCAGCCATCGGCGGCATGCGCTGCCCGGCCGCCGCGCACCGCAAGTGCGAGCTCCCGGCCGTTAGCGCCCGTCCGAATGTTGAGATCGGGGGCCGCCGGCGGACACCCCAGTGGCATTTTAAGGAAGCGACTATGCGTTGGCGTCGGGACCCTTCACGGAACGCTCTCGTGAAGGAATGCGAACAGCTACTCGCCGATCTACCCATCCCCGCCCCCTTCAGCATCGAAGCGCTGGTTCGAAATATGGAACATGCGCTGGATCGCCAGATACGACTAGTGCCACTGGACGATCCCGATGGGGGCCTGGGCACAGCATGCGGCCTTCGGGTGAAGGCGCCGACGTTCACGATTATTCTCTACCGCCGCCGTTCAAGTCGCAACCAAACGGAGCACATTATCCTCCATGAGCTAGCACACGAGTGGCTGGACCATGGAACCACCCTGACCACGGCCGAAATTGAGCGATACGTCCCAGAACGCATCCGTCAGGAAGTACTCCGGCGCTTCCCGAAAGCCTTGGTCCAGGGGCGCGTGAATTTTGACAGCCCCGAGGAAAAGCAGGCCGAGCTTTCAGCGTCCTTGATAAAGAGGCTGGCGCGCCGCCAACCGACTACGGGAGACGACATGGTCAGCCTCCTCGAATCCTCACTTGCTCACCCCGTTGCTCCACCACGGCGCCGACTCTAGCGGCCAGTGAGTGGAAATCACGCACCACGGTTTCCCAAACTTCGCGATTCCCCGCCACCACTCAGTCCACTCACCGTCAATCGCGGCTGCATTGGCCGACCTGCAGGTCGGCAAGATTCCAGCCGGCGCGTAGATATGCACTGGTTACGTGTTCGACTACTTCAAATACCTGACTGCGGCAGTGATGACCATCATCGCCGTTTGGCGATTCCCGGCAGTTAGGTACGCCGATGCCCACCGCCGAGCCCTCTGGGGCGGCTACGCTGGATTCGCGGTGGCCCTTTGGCTCTACACGCCAGTTGCCATGCGCACAGTGGATCTCATCCCTGTAGTCGACCTAAGCGCCCTGCTCCGGCATTTTGCCAGCACGGCAGCCATCCTGGCTGCCTTGACCTACGTGGCAACCAGCTACGGGAGGAGCTCGGAGAGCATCGTGCCTCGGCACGTCGCGGTTTCACGCTGGATCGCCCGCGCATCCTACAAGGCAGGAGCAATAGGCGTGACTCTGCTCACGATCCTATTCTTCACCGTGGTGGATCGCGCTGCACCGAGCCAAAGCTTCCTTATCGATCATGCGGGTCAATGGGGAGCCGCGGTCTACATGACCGTTTTCTACTTCTTCCCATTCATTACGACAGCGGTCTGCGGCTACCAATGGACAAGAGCCGCCCGACAGGCCGAGAGCACAAGCATGCGTGTCGGGCTGGGCTTGATGGGGTTTTCGATGTGGATGGGACTGGTCCACACCGTGGCCCGTGTCGGCATCCTCTGGGGAGCGGTTATTGTCCCCATGCGCTCCTCCACCGTGGAGCTTCTTGTAGACGCCACAGCAATATGGATGAACCTGCTATTCCTGATTGTTGCGGTAGGCGCGAGCATCCCCACTACCCGAGCAGCCGCTGCCCGCTGGAAGACATGGCGCACCCTGTACAAGATTCATCCGCTCTGGTTTGACCTGGTAGAAGCTTTCCCCGGGACGAGTCTGTACCCGCCTGGGTCTCGGCTCGCAGAACTTGTCCATATGCGCGTCCCCAGCGATGTCCGGCTGGACCGCTGGACCCAGGATATTGCTGACGCCTGCGAAAAGTTGCGATATTACGCTCCAAAAGAATTGCTCTTCGCGGCCGAGGACAGGACAGCCTCACACGCCGACCCCGAGCCGGCCACGGAGGCGTACTGGATTAAGGCCGCCCTGCAGGCCGCTGATGCAGCGCCAGCGAACCGGTGCGCCGCTGCCCCACTGAAGGCCAAGCCATTCGTTGACACTGACAGCGAAGCAGCCTGGCTAACGCGAGTGAGTACGGTCTACTCGCATATAACCACCGACCAGGCTAGAACACTTCTCGATCACTCCACAGAGGCAGAAGTCGAGCCGAACCGATAGCTCCGGATGATCTCGTTTCTGGAGTTCCCAGCCCGGCGCACTACTCTGCGTGGCCTAGCGATCGCAACTGTCGGACTGGCGGTGACATTAGCCACTGACAGCTGTATGAGCATGGCTGGTACCGTGGGTTCTGCGGACTGGTAGGTTTGACTCCGCCGATATCCCTGGCCAGCGACGCAGTTGACGCCGTCGCCACGCGTAGCCGGGGCCGCGACGCTATCCGATCTGGAAGGCGTCCGAAGTCTCAGCAATGCAATGGAGTTTCCCGCATGTCCAACCGCACCGGCCTCATCCTCGATTTCGGAGGCGTGCTTACCACTCCCCTGCTGCCTGTGGTGCTCGCTTTCGAGCAGCGCGAAGGGCTTCCCCAAGGTGCCTGCATCTCCGCGCTGTACCAGGACGAGGAGGGCGTCCGCATCACCAGCGATCTCGAGCGTGGAGCGGTAAGCCAGACCGAGTGGAACGAGATCGCGGGCAAGAAGCTGGGCGTCTCCCCCGACAACTTGATGGGCCGGATCTTCGGTGGCCTGCGTCCTGAGCCGCTGCTCATCAACGCAGCCGCCACGGCGAGGCAAGCTGGGATCAAGGTGGGCATCCTGTCCAACAGTGTGGGCCTCGCCCCGTGGGACCTGTACCACGGCTACGAGCTGGAGGAGCGGTACGACGCCGTGGTGATCTCCGAGCACCACCAGATGCGCAAGCCCGACTCCGAGCTCTTCGAGATCGCGCTCAAGGCCATGGACATGGCTGCTGACCAGTGCGTCTTCGTCGACGACACCGAGGGATATGTCCGTGCCGCAGAGAAGCTCGGCTTCGCGGGCGTACACAACGTGGATCCCAAGCAGACACTGGCCGATCTCTCGACCCTGCTCGGTGTGGACCTCACCGCAACGCCGTAACGAGTCCCCGCGAGCGAAGGCCTTCGACGCCTTTTCGCGAACAGCAACGGGACCACGATTCTGCTCCGACGTGTCAGATTGGCCTCGTGGTCCCGTTTCTTGTTGATCCGTACGCGGCTGCGGATTGTGCCCTGACCTGCGCGCAGCTGGCGGTCTATGCTCCTGCGCGAATTCGACAGGGCGAGGATGCAAGGAGGCTGGCCCGCGAGAGCCGCCGCCGCTCGTGGGCGCCGCAGGTGACTGACCCCGCACGAAGCGGGAGGCCGGCTGGCCGGCGGCCCTACTCCCCGCCCCGCACGTCCGGCAGTTGGTGCTTCAGCTGCCCAACAACCTCGTTGATCGTGGCCATCATTTCGGCAGACAGACCCGTGCTGTTACCACGGGCAGCCAATCCGAGAATCTGCCCTCGGTGGATCGAGCTGAGGAAGCGGAGCGACTCCAGGAATTCACGGGCCTCAGTGCTGACCTCGGCATCGTCCTGGAACAGGGCAGCGTCGACCTGGAGGGCGTAGGCAAGCCCAGCCCGCACTACGTCGGAGACCTCGCTTGTGGCCCCCGTGCGCAGTGCGATGATGTCGTCGGCCGTGACGGTCGCCGTCCCGCCCGCGTGCTCGTTTACGGCCCGAGCGATTTCCTCGTCAGAGGGAGCCTCTTGGTCGACGTACCCGTGCTCCAGGAGGAGGTTGATCTTTTCGGCGATCGTCCGGGGCACGGACGTCTGCCCGTCATGGCCAAGCCCGAACGAGCGGTCCTGCGCGGCCAGCAACTCCTCTTCGGATACCCCGTACGCCTTCGCGAGCGGCTTCACGTAGCCATCGCTGAGCCTGCGGCGGCCGGATTCAGCGAAGCTCAGTGGATTGAGGCTGGCGTCGATGATCGCCGCGGCCTGGGCCCTGGTGAGGCCGGCGTCGCAGCGTAGAAGCTGCAGGTCGGGAGGGCCGTCATGAGGGAAGAGGGCATCGAGGGGCCGGCCCAGTGCCGCGGCAATCGCGGGGAGCTTCTCACCCTTCGGGAACTCCTCGCCGTTCTCCCACTTTGCGACGGCTGGGCCGCCAACGCCGACCATCGCGCCCAGGTCCTTCTGGCTGAGATTCAGGCCCCGTCGGACATCGCGTACGCGACGGCCATCGAACTGACGTGGGGGCACATGAACTCCTGCAAGGTGGCGATCTAGGCAATCAGTGGGTGTGTAGAGCACTGTAATCGACGGGGCTTGATACATCCAAGCAACTAACGTACTTTTCTGTATCGCACCTGGTCGTCAGGGCTGCGCCGCTCCATGGCGCCAGCCCTCATGCCGATGGGTGCCCTTCGGCGATCGGTCCCGACCGCCGGTCGTACCACTTGGGCCTTGGGGCTGCCAGGCGAATCGGCGCTGGTCAGGGACCGCCTCGCGACCTGTGAGGGGTTCTAGAGCAATGTCTAGGTCTTTCGGCAGGTTCTGCTTATGTTCGTCGTCGCCAGCGGGTCACCAGGCCCGCCGGAGGACGCAAAGGGGGGACTGGATGCACTGGGAACAGGCCTTACGGGCAGGGTGAGCCCGAAAACAGCGACGGCGCCTGAGAGCGGGAACTCTCGGACGCCGGGCGCTGCTGGCAGCACGACCGCCCCTGCAAGGGCGGCACAGCTACCCATCACCACCGCACCGGACCTTCTCACGGGCACACCGGAGCGATGTTCACAACATAGGAGAGTGTCGCATGGCGACCGCCCTGCGCGAAAGACCGCACATTACTGCCACGCCTGCACTCAGCCAGCACGGGGGTGCTGCCTGATGGCTCGCATCCGGACGATCAAGCCCGAAGCCTTCTGGTCGGAAGACCTGGCAGCGGTCGACGTCACTGCCATGCTCACCTTCTTCGGGCTGCTGACCCAGGCGGACGACAGCGGGCGCTTCCTCGCCCACCCGGCGATCATCGCCGGACAGCTGTGGGCCCTGCGTGCCGAGCACTCCCCGGCAGCAGTCGCCAACGACCTGGAGCAGCTGGAGACGGCCGGGCTTATCTGCCGCTACACGGGGTGCGACGGCAAGCGGTACCTGCACTTCGTGACGTGGGAGAAGCACCAGAAGATCGACAGGCCATCGGCTTCGCGGGTGCCCCGGTGCCCTGCCCACCAGGCGCACCAGAAGTGCCACGAGTGCGGTACAGCCGCCTGCCCCACCTCCTCCACTCCGGCGAAGACGTCGGTGCCGGCAGCGTCGGCGGGCCTGACCGCCACCGGCTCGCAGCGTTCGACGAACATTCGTCGAGTCCTCGATCAGCCGGTATCGCCCGATTCCAAAGCTCAGACCGGACCGGAAGCCGTAGGCGCGGGCCACGATGCCGCCGAAGCAACCGCGCCCAAGGCCGTCGAGCAGCCGGTCTCCACGCCTTCTGGAAAAGCTGCAGGTCAGGCCGTCTTCGGTGAGGGCTCGCGACAGATACGCGAGGGCTCGTCGTCTGGATCTAGGATCTTGGATCCTGGATCTTCCCCTAAGGGGGGCGACGCCCCCGCGCCGGAGTCGGCTCCCGATGCCAGTTCGACGAAGGACCTGGTGGGCGAGTACGTCGGCGCGCACGTCCAGCGCCCACCGCAGGCCGTGATCGGACTGGTCGGGCGGCACGTCAAGGGGCTGCTGGAGGAGGGCTTCGACCCCGACGTGATCCGGACGGCGCTGGAGCGGCTGCGGTTCAAGAACCTGCATCCGAGCGTGCTGCCGAGCCTGGTCAACGAGGCTCTGAACGCCTCACCGCCGCATGACGCCGCTGGGGTGTCGTCCGCCTCCGGCGCGGGGGCCTGGGCCCGCGCCTCGGGCTACACGCCCTACATGAACCCGACCGCGTCGGAGCCCACCACGTTCGGAGGCAGCCTGTGACCCGCGCCCGCCTGACCGACCCGCTGCCCGCGGTCTCCGACCGGCTGCGTGAGCGCCTGGCCGCCCGCCTGGCCGAGCGCGGCATCGATGTGGCCACCGCGCCGGTGCTGCCGGACACGCCGGAGCCGATCCCGGCGCTGGAGGCCGCTCAGAAGCGGATCCCGTACGCCTACCGGGACGCCATCCCCCAGCATCCGCAGGTCGCCGCCTGGGTGCGCACCATCGCGGACGCCGCGGTCGCCCCGGCCGCCGAGGACCTCAACTCCCAGTGGGGAAGGCCGGGGCGCCGGCGGATCGCGCACGGCCCCTCGCTGCTGCTGTGGGGCGGAACCGGGATCGGCAAAACCCACGAGGCATATGGGGCGGTCCGGGCGCTGACCGCCGCTGGGTGCGGGGTCGAGTGGCACGCGACGACCGCCGCGGACCTGTACGCGGAGATGCGCTACCGGTCCGGAGTGGACCCCGAGCACATGCTGCGGCGGATCATGCGGGTGCCGCTGCTGCTCCTGGACGACCTCGGCGCCGCGAAGACCTCGGAGTGGACGGAGGAGATCACCTTCCGCCTGGTGAACTGGCGCTGCCAGAACCGCCTGCCGACGATCTTCACCACCAACCTGCCGCCCGTCCGCGACGAGCACATGGACAAGCACCTCCCGGTGCTGCGCGACAAGATCGGCGACCGGGTCCTGTCCCGCCTGTCCGGCATGTGCACCCCGGTCGAATTCACGGGCCCGGACCGGCGCTTCCAGCGCGCCTGACCCGTCCCTCCCCCGTTTCCACTCCAGCGCGGCCCCGCAGCCGTGCCCCCCTGCTCTGCCTCGCCGCGAGCCGCACCCACACCGCCAGACAGCCGGTGTGCCGCGCTGCCTGCCGCCGGCCCATGAGGCGTACCCGGAGACCACCCATGCGCTACATCACCGCCAGCACCCCGCCCCCGGAGCTCCGAGGGATCGGCGACCACAGCTGGCACTCCCGCTCCGCCTGCAACACCGTCGATTCCACGACCGCGGACAAGTTCTTCCCCGACCCCGCCGACACCGATGCGGTCGAGGACGCCAAGGAGATCTGCGGCTGGTGCCCCGTCCGCCGGGAGTGCTTCAACTACGCCCTCGACAACAGGATGAAGGAGGGCATCTGGGGCGGGCTCACCGAAGACGAACGGCTCACCTGGCACGAACAGATCGAGAACCGGCTGGACTACAGCCGGGTGAAGGCCGCGCTCGACGGGCGGGACGTCCAGCTGAGCAGGCTGGAGCGAAAGACGCTGGCCCGTTACGCGTCGGCCAGGGGCTGGAGCCCGGAGCGGCTCGCCCACACACTCCAGGTCGGCACCGAGTGGGCCCGTGACCTCCTCCGGGTGGAAGCGCGCGCTATCGAGAACCGCGACAACCACAACCTGTGCTCCGATCCCAACCCCGTAGAGACCGCCCGCCAGGCTCGGGCAGCAGGCCAGCAGCCGCCGAAGGCCGGCTACGTCCACGACGGCGACGGCCCCGAACGCCACCGCCCAAAGACCCCCAAGGGCAAGAAGAAGCCGGCGCCGGTACCCCGTCATGTCCAGACGCAGGCTCTGCTCGACGAACTGCGAGAGGCAGCGTGACCTTGCACCACCCCGTCCCCGAGACCTCGAAGAGCACCGCATCCGCCGAGCGGTACACCCTCATCGCAGCCGGAGCCGTGATCGCCGCGCTCACCGCCGCCGCCTTCTGGCTCTCTTATGCACACCTCGCGGAAGTCGCCGGAAAGCACGGCTTGGCCAAATCCCCGGAACGGCAATGGGCCTGGCCGGGCACGCTGGACGCCTTCATCGTCGTCGGCGAACTGCTGATGCTCCGCGCCGGGCTCCGCAAGGTCACCGACTGGTGGGCCGTAGCGCTGACCGGCATCGGCTCCGTCGGCTCCATCGTCCTCAACGTCGCCGGCGTCAGCGGGACCGGCTCGGGCCCTGTCCCCCTTCTGGACTACGTAGTGGCCGCGGTCCCACCCACAGCAGCCCTCCTGGCCTTCGGGGTCCTGATGCGCCAGATCCACCAGCACGTCGCCGAACCGAGCAGCTCTGGACATCGGATTCCTCCCACTGCCGTCACGGGAGCCGACGGTGCCTACTCCGGGGACCGTCCACCGAGCGACACCAGGACCGACGGCAAGGCCTCCGTCCCTGTCACCGGAAGCCTACCTACGGGGGACCGGCAGAACGGTGACGCGGCGGGCGCGATCCCCGAATACAGCCACGGTCCCCGGCTGGTCCCCGAACCGCAGGTGCCCACCGAGAGCTGGGCCGAGACGGGACCGGGGACCGCGAAGGGGACCGTCCGCGACCGGGGGACCGACAAGGGGACCGTCCCCAACCCGGGGACCGACAAGGGGACCGTCCCCAACCCGGGGACCGACAAGGGGACCGTCCCCAACCCGGGGACCGCTCACGGTGCCCGATCAGCCGGACTGAGCCGGGCCCGAAGCGGGGACCGTCCCCGTCACGACCGCACCCCTCTCCCGCCGGCTATCGGGGACCGTCAACCAACGGGGACGGGGACCGAGGCGGAGGGACCGCGTCCCCACCCGGTCCCGGATGAGGACCAGGACGGCCACGGGGACGGGGACCGAGGAGCCGACGAGACCGACGAGCCTCCGGCCGGACGGCAGCAGCAACCGGCCCCGACGAAGCGTCCAGCGGCCCGTCCCCGGGACCGGTCCCGCACCGGTCGGGGACCGGGTACTCGAGCCGGGCGCAGCGACGACGAGCTCGTCGACCTGCTGCGTCCCCATGTCCGCACCGCGCTGGACCGGGACGGCAACGAATCGGTCACCCGCGTGCAGCTGCGGGAGATCATGCGCGCCCAGAAGGTCAGCATCCGCAATGACCGGCTGACCGGGGTCCTGGCCCGCCTGCGCGCCGACACCATGACGAAGAGGAGCCCGACCCGATGAAGACCTGCCCCCGGTTCAGCCGCATCCGCGCCTCGTACGAGCGGGACATGGGCTACCTCGCCAACCATTCCGCCCGCCACCAGGGGACGGCCCCGGGAAAGGCGAGCGCCAGGATCGCGGCCGGCACCAAGCAGCGGATGGCCAAGGCTCTGACCCGGCATTACGAGCACTGCCTCGAATGCGCTTGAACTGCGCATTAAGGGCGCCTGATTGCCCACCTAGGCAGCCCTGGGCGGCTCGGATCCCTCCGAGCCGCCCGCCCTTTCGGGAGCGCGCTCGCTCCCCTTCACCGACGAACGCCCCGACCAGACCAACGCCCCGAGGATCCAGACCCGATGACGAACCCGACCAACAGCTCGACCACCGAGTGGTGCGACCCGACCGACAACTCGACCTCGGAGCGAGCAAGTTATCCCATGAGTAGCACTCCCGTCGGGAGTGCTACTCATGGTGTTCCCGCCCCTGGGGAGGCGGGACCTGTCCGGCACCAGGGGGCACCGGACAGGGGGGATGCGGCCGAGGGCGGACCGCATTCCCAGGAGGAGAAGCACTCGTGTCACAACCCGCTGTGTGCGCACCGAGCGTCCGAGCAGCCGCCCGTCCGTAACCGTCTGCGCAAGTCCGCTGCCGACAAGCGCGTGCACATGATCGCCAGCCGATTCAACGACTCCGAGAAGCAGAGCCTCCTCGACGCCGCCAGCGCCAGTGCGATGACGCTGTCCGGTTTTCTCGCGCACGCCGCGCTCGCCGCTGCCCGCGATCTCTCGCGTACGGCTGCCGCGGTCGCCGGCGAGCGAGAGATGCTGAACGAGCTGTTCGCCCTGCGCCGGCACCTCGGCCAGATCGGCAACAACGTCAACCAGGTGGCGAAGGCCTTGAACTCCGGTGCGGACGCCCCCCACGCGAAGGCCGTGCTCGCCGCCGTACACCGAGCGGCACAACGCGTGGACGACTTCACCCGCCGCCACGTCGACTCGGGCGGCACCTCCCGGTGATACCCCGAGTCCACAAGCGCGGCACCCGAACCATCGGCCTGCTGTACTACCTGTACGGCCCGGGCACCCACGAAGAACACATCGACCCGCACCTCGTCGCGGCCTGGGACAGCCTCGCGCCCGATCCGGGCCGCGACCCCGACGCCACCCACCAGGCCCTCCAGCAGCTCCTGGACCTCCCGGTTGACTCCGTCACACCCAGCCGACGCCCGGCCAAGCATGTGTGGCACCTGTCCGTACGGGCGGCCCCCGAAGACCCCGTCCTCTCCGACCAGCAGTGGGCAGACATCGCCCGCCGCATGGTCTCCGCCACGGGCATCGCCCCGGACGACGGCCGACCCGGCTGCCGTTGGGCCGCTGTCCGTCACGCAGACGACCACATCCACATCATCGCGACCCTCGTCCGCGAGGACGGCCGCAAGCCCCGCCTGCACGCCGACGCCGCCCGCTCCCAGGCCGAAGCACGCCGAATCGAGATCGACTACGGCCTGCGCCGTCTCGACACTGGTGATGGCACCGCTGCCCAGCGCCCGACCAGTGCCGAGCGCCACAAGGCCAACCGCCAGCAGCGGGAGCGAACCCCCCGCGAGGAGCTTCGTGAGACGGTACGCCGGGCGGTTGCCGGCGCCCAGGGCGAGCAGGAGTTCCTCGAGCGCCTGGCCGCCGCTGGCCTGCTCGTACGACCGAAGGTTGCTCCCTCCGGGGACCTGCTCGGGTACTCCGTGGCGCTGCCGGACGACCGCAACAGCAAGGGCGAACCGGTCTTCTACTCAGGCACCAAGCTCGCCCCCGACCTGTCCCTGCCCCGCATCCGCGAGCGTTGGGAGGCGACGGAGCCGTCCATCCAAGACAGCACGGGCGTCACGGCCGACACTCCACTGCGCGCGGTCCCTGGACCCGCTACTGCCCGGCGGACAGCGACCAACGCCGCCTGGCAGGCCGTCCTGGTGCTCGACAGCGGCGACGACGGGTTGATCGCCGCGCACATCGCGGCGGCCGGCGAGGTCCTCGACGCCCTCGCGAAGACCTCCGCCGCCCATACCCGCAAGCAGCTGAGTGAGGCGGCCTTCGCCTTCGAACGAGCCTCCCGATCCCACGTCCGCGCCGCGCGCGGGCAGGACCAGGTCCTGCGGCAGGCGGCCCGCGACCTGGTCCAGGGCGGCCCGGCACTCGGCCGTGGGGAGGACGGAGCGACCACGGCAATGCTGATCGATATGGCGTTCTTCCTCGTCACCGCCGCCGCGGCCTGGCACAGCAAGAAGGAACACGCGCAGCAGGCTACCGCTGCCCTCCAGGCGGCCGAACACCTGCGCGCGGCCTACCGGGCCGCAGCCGGACACCCCATGGCCGTGCTCCACCAGCGGGGCCGCTTGTTGCCCTCGGCTGTCCACCGCCGGCACGCCGCTGTCGTTCGTCGGGCGTTGCCGGAGCTGGCCGAGCAGGTGCTGGCCGAGGCCGGGTGGTCCGCCCTCGCCTCGACCCTCGCTGATGCCGAGGCCGCAGGGCACGATCCGGCAGGACTGCTCGTGCAGGCCGCTGGCCGAAGGGAGTTGGACACGGCGGACTCCGTCAGCGACGTCTTGGTGTGGCGGCTTCGCCGCATAGCTGGACTTCCTGCCGACGCCTCCGCGATGCCCCTCCACAGCACCGCGGCAACCAGGAAGTCGCGTTCGCACATGGATGGCCCTGCTGACACCCGCCGGGACGGGCGTGGCCGAGCCCGGTGATGTTGAGAGATTTGATAGTTGAACGAGGCCACGGGCCTGGTGCACGATCTGTCCTGCCCGGTAGGACCTGGACGAGGGGGGGGGACCTCATGTTCGGACGCAGACGTGAACGTCGAGAACGGCTCGATGCCCAGCGGCAGTGGGAGGAATGGAGCGCGGCTCACGTCGAGCCTGCCTCGGTGGCCGACCAGCAGGAGCCGGAGTCCGTACCGGTCGTTTACGACTTCCTGCCTGCAGACCTGCGCCTGCCCACGCGCGAGGAGCTGGCCGGAATCCTGATGCCGCACGCCGGCCCCCTCGTCCTCGACGGGGAGGTCCGCGCCTGCGCAGAGTGCGGCGCGTACCGGAAGTGGATCGTCGCCAGTACCAAGAACGGGATCTGGCTGCGCTGCCCGGCGGGCCATGAGGAGGTCGAGCCCCGCCTCGACAACGCCTGGTTCAACCGCACCAGCGGACCGCTCGGCGACCAGCACGCCACCTACGAGGAATGCCTGCGCGCCCTCGGCTACTGACCCAACCCCTGCCGCCCATGATGCCGGAGGAGAGCCCCACGGGGGTCCGGCCGTCAGACCCGACCGACCACACAGGGGTTCCACATGCGTATACGCACCATCGGCACCAGCCTCACCGTGCTGGCCACCCTCGCACTGGCAGGCTGCTCCGACACTGGCACGTCGCAGGACGTCAGCCCGCAGGCCGGCGCGCCGTCGGGAGCGAGCAAGCCGGGCGCCGCGAAGACCGGCGCTCCGCTGTCGTCCGATGTCCTCTCCGCGCGGCTGCTCACCACGGCCGACTTGGGCCAGGACTACGCTCCGAAGGCCGAGAGCACCGCACGTCACGACGACGTGACGGTGATCGGCTGCCCTGCGCTGGAGCAGCTCGGCGGTGACGCAGCCGCCGGCGGGAGCCTGGACTTCCCGAACGAGGCCAAGGCCGCCTTCGTCTACGCCGGCAGCGCGGACTCCGAGATCACCGAGGAGCTGTACAGCGACAGCGTGCCGAAGCTGTCCAGTGGCACGAAGCAGATCTTCGAGGCGATGACCGGGTGTCCGGTTTACCAGATCGTGGTCGGCAGCGATCCGGTCAAGATCACCACCCAGAAGCTGGCCGCACCTGCCCTCGGCGACGAGGCCTGGAGCCAACTCCTCACCTTCACCGTCGGAGGGCGGGACAGCGTGGTCAAGCAGACCGCCGTCCGCAGCGGAGTCGTCCTGCTGGTCGTCTCCGGATCTCCTGCCCTGGTCGACTCCCACACACAGAAGGCCCTCGACAAGGCCCTCGCCAGCCGCTGAGCCAGCCGACCCGGCCCGGGTGCTCCACGGAGCATCCGGGCCGCTCTCCTTCCGCAGGAAGGACTGACCGCGCGAGCCGAACGGCGAGCGCGGAGAACACCGCAGGCCCGGTCCCCCTTGGTGGAGGGGGACCGGGCCGGCGGTGCTGGTGCGGAAGGCTGAGCGGCAGCGCGTGCCGGGGCTGGGCAGCGGCCCGTTCTGTCAGCCGGGGAGGCTGAAGGTCAGGCGGCCGGCGGAAAGGTCGGGCAGGATGCGGCGCCGTACCGGGGCGGGTGAGGCGATCGAGGCGGCGAAGCTCCCGACCAGGTCGTGCGGGGTGCTGGCGCTGAAGGTCGCGCACCACAGGTAGGGCGAGCCGAGTACCGGCTCGGCCCACGCCTGCCAGCCCATCAGGTCTGGACGCGGGTCGCCGTCCTGGATGCCGTCGGGCAGCGGCCCCCAGCTGAAGCCCGCCGAAAGTCCGGCGTCCCAGGCAGTGGTCTTCGGATGGTCGAAGTCGCGGGGCCAGCCCATCGCGGACAGCTGGGCGAGGACGGCCTCCGGGCCCGCGTAGCCAACGGCGGGTTCGGGACGGGCCTCGACAGCGAGGAGGAAATCCGCGATGGCCTCGTGCGGTGTACCGGGGGTGAAGTACGCGTTCCACTCGGCCAAGGCGCTGTCACGGTGCGTACGAGCGGAGATCTGCCAGGCCACGGGCAGCCCGCCCAGCAGGAAGGCGTGGTCGGTACGGATCCACTCGGCGCCGCACAGACCGGTCGGGCTCACGAAGAGCAGGGTACTGCGGGCGGTCGTCCAGCTCATCCAGCCGGACTCGGCCAAGGTGTCGGAGATGCGGTCTGCGAGCAGGCCGTCGTCACCAGCGAGGTGGCGGGGGGTGACCCAGAAGGACAGGCCGTGGTCGGGGGCGGACGGGTAGCGGGAAGAACGGGAGTTCAGGGGCGCCTCCACGGCGGGATGGGACGAGGGTTTACTGGTTGCCCGTAGCGCTGCGGCGTCGGCGGGGCGGGGCTTCGACGGAGTCCTGCCAGTTCACGGCTACGGCGACGGACGGCGGCACAGGGCCCAGCTGATCGCCGCTTTCGACGATGTAGACCACGGTTCGCCCGTGTGCGTCCACAGCCGGGACGATGCCGCCCACCGTGTGCTCCAAGGCGAAGAGCGGATTGATGGCAAGGCGAAGGGGGGCATCGCGGTCGAAGGCCGAGAGGCGGTCGATCATCGCGCCAACGGTGAGTTCCGGGTGCAAGGTGTTCTCCTTCATCGTCATGTGGTCGGGCAGGCGTGCTCGGGCGAGGACTGCGCTTCGGGGCGGAGTCAGGTCGAGTGCACGGGCTGGGAGGTACCGATGACCTCGGCCACGGCTGCGGCGACGATCTGGGCCGGGGTCTCGACATCGAAGCTGATGCGATACCCCGGTACGTCGGCTGTACCGGTGACGGCGATCACCCAGCCTTCGTGGTCGGTGCCGGGGCGTCCGGTCGGGAACCATCCGAGGTAGAACGCGCCGTCACGGGAGTTGATGTGCAGGTCGGCCCGGTCGTCCACCACGAGCTTGAAGTCCTCGTCGGTGAACTGGTCGATCACCATCGCCGGCTGCCCGGGGCCCAGCCGCCAGGTGCGCAGTCGTAGGGCCGCGATCGTCGTGGAGAATCCGGGCTTCGCAGTGTCCACGGTCAAGGGCGAAGAACCTCTCTGACCTGGGGTTTCTTGGGAAGGTGTCTACGTTGACATCCGTTGCGGCGTTGCACCAGTCCTTTGCGGATCTTTCCTGTCTGCCCCGGGCGAACTGCCGACGTCCCGGCAGCCCAGATCGCGCATCCAGCAAACGCTGCCACCTCCAGCCTCTCGCGCACACTCGAGTGGGCAGGGCATGCGGGCACGCAGCTGGAGCTCTGCAGCCTCGCACCCAGAACCGCGTGACCTGCGCTAGGACCCGGACGTCGTGCTGGCGGCCGGGAGCGGACCGTCGCGGGGCTCCGAAATTCAAGGTGATCACTTCCTCGGCTCCCCTAACCTGCCGACACCGACAGCCCCTCCCGACGAGGACTTCCCGATGACGAGCAAACCCTCTGTACGCCCGGAGATCATCGACTTCTACGCCCGGTCCGACGAAGCTGCACGGCTGAGCACCACCGCCACAGGCGTCCTGGAGTTCACGCGCACCCGCGAGTTACTCCGCCGCCACCTCCCTCCAGCTCCAGCCCGTGTGCTTGATGTTGGCGGCGGTCCTGGAACCCACGCCCGGTGGCTCGCCGACGACGGCTACACAGTGCACGTCGTGGACCCAGTCCCTAAGCACGTCACCCAGGCAACGGCCGTCGCGGGCGTTACAGCGGAGCTCGGCGACGCCCGAAGCCTCAGCGCTGCGGCCGGCACGTACGACGTCGTGCTGCTCCTCGGCCCGCTCTACCACCTCCACGACAAGACCGACCGGATCTCCGCTCTGAGGGAGGCAGCCCGTGTGGCCCGGCCCGGTGGGCTAATCGCCGCGGCGGCGATCTCCCGCTACTCACCTCTCCTGGACTACATCGCGACCACCGGTATCACCGAGTCCGCGATCCAGGACGGAGTCCGCGACACCCTGGCCCAGGGCCGTTACGCCGGACAGCGCGGCTTCACCGTCGCCTACTTCCAGACATCCACCGAGCTGCGCGCAGAGATCACCGCCGTAGGTCTCACCGACCCCACCCTCTTCGGAATCGAAGGACCGGGCTGGGTGGCAGTCAAGGCCATCGAGAAGTACACCGGTGCCAACCTCATGGGCACGGACATGTACGAAGCTGCCCTAGCCGCGGCACGCCTCGCGGAACCGCACCCCGCCCTCACCGACGCCTCTGCCCACATTCTCGCCTTCACCCAGGCCTGACCGGTCTAAGGTGTCGCCTCATGACGCTGCTGATCGTGGGTGGGTCCGGATTCCTGGGCGCCGAGCTGGTCCGGCAGGCGGTATCTGTTGGGCACCCGACAGCCGCGACCTTCGCCACCAGACCCGGGAGCGCTCCGGACGTTTCCTGGTACAACCTGGACCTCCGGGACCCCAGGGGTGTCGAAGCGGTCGTGGCCGAACTCGGCCCGCGCGCCATCATCAACGCTTCGAGCGGCAAGGCGGACTGGGCGGTCACGGCCGAGGGGCCCGTCCGCCTCGCGATCGCTGCGGCGAAGGCCGGGAGCAGGATGATCCAGGTCTCCAGCGACGCGGTCTTCTCCGGCATGGGGCCCCGTGTCCACTACGACGAACGAGCCCGTCCCGACCCCATCACCCCGTACGGGGCGGCGAAGGCCGCGGCGGAATCGGTGCTCCTCGTCCATCCGAACACCGTCGTGGCCCGCACTTCCCTGATCATCGGCGACGGGCAGTCCGAACACGAACGAACCGTCCACGAACTCGCCGCTGGCACCCGTGCCGGACGCCTCTTCACAGACGACTTCCGGTGCCCGGTGCACGTGACCGATCTGGCCGCAGCCCTCCTGGAACTCGCTGCGGGCGACACGACTGGAGTCCACCACCTCGGCGGCAACCAGGCCTTCAGCCGCCACGAGCTGGGCGTGCTCATCGCCCAACGCGACGGACTCGACCCATCCAGACTGCGCACCGGACTACGGGCAGACAGCACGCTTCCTGGACCTCTCGACGTCCGCCTCGACAGCCGCTCGACACAGCGCAAGCTCCGCACGACGCTGCGCGGCGCGCACCAGTTCCTCGCCCCAACGGCCTGAACGTCGCAGCCCACCGAACGCGCAACACGTGCCCTGGATATGCGGCGAGGGCGGCTTTTGGCCTGGCTGGGTTGTTGGACCAGGTGCGACCCCGAAAGCCGTGGTATCGCAGCTGTGGGGTGCGGCCCGGGCTGCCGACCCCACAGCTCGCTCAGCCGCGATGCAGAAGGCTGGCTGCTTCCTTGACGATTAGTGCCACCACGCCGGCGACGAACGCGCCAAGCGCCCGGTCCACCAGGTTGTGTTCCTGTCGGCGCCCGGCCCTGTCCGGACGGGGGTGTGCACGGTGCCGCTTGCGTCGAGCCACGAGAACCTCCACGGGGTCGTGCCCTCGCATCTCGGCAACCACCTGGATCGCTGCGCGAGGGCTCCTGTCTGACGCCGATCACTCTGTCGGGGGAACGCCAAAGCGAGCCCGAAAGCTGACCCCGTTTCGGTGTAACTTCCAGAACGTGGAAGAAACCCAGGTCAAGGAATGGGCGCCGGGCACGGCGGACGATCTCGTGCGCGATGCGGATGCCCTTGGTGTTGAGCAGGTCTCCACGAGGATGATCACCGACTGGGTGGAAGTCGGCCTTCTGGCCACACCCGAGTTCCACAAGTCCACCCAGCACGGCAGGGACCCCAGCGTCTACCCCGCGGTCCAGCGTCGACTGTTCAGCGAACTGCTGCAGGCGCGCAAGCGATCCCCACTCAAGAGGGTTCCCCACCACACCATGATTCCCGTGGTGCTGTTCGTATGGCTCACCAGTGACACCGTCATCCCGGTTGCCCAGGCTCGACGAGCTCTTCGTACGTATGCGCAAACCACTGGTAAGACGAACAGGGTCCGGCGACAGGAAAATGCTCGCCGCATCGTGGACCAGTTCGCCCATCCGTCTGCCACCTATCAACAGCGCCGCACCACGCAGCTGCTTATCGAGGAAGGCGAAAGGACTCGAAATCCGGACTGGGGGAAGCTGCATTCGGCACTCACCACCCTGTGCTCACCATGGCGTAGTGCTGGTCTGCCTCTACTGGAGCGCGGCATCGGCCGACCGGACATGCCATTGACGGTGACCGATGCAATCGTGATCAAGGTAGCTGCTCAGCAGCTCACGGCCCAGCTTCGCGCCGAGCAGGTCCGCGAAGAAGACCTTCTGGAAGCGCGAAGGGTGCATCGGATCGACTGGGCGCAATACGAGGCAGCCCGGAGCCAACAGCAACCCGAGGGCACGACCCCCGGGTTCTTCGCGGCTCCCGAGGGCATGGAGGCACGAGCCCGCGAGCAGGTACACGCATTCACGGGAACCCTGGCAGGCACACTGGGCCTCATCGCAAAGGTGGCCGCCAAGGCGCGAAACGGCCGACACCCATTTTGAGGAATACCCCTCCGCTCGGGCAACGCGAGGGCCCCAGGTACTGAACGTTCCTGGGGCCCCAAGGGTGTGTCATTCAACTCCGCGTGGCTGGTCGGTCAGCTGGATGCCGGACTCTCCTCCTCGGCCATGTTTCGGTGTCGGCGGACGGCGAACAGTGCGCCGCCGCCTGCGGCGAGCAGGACTCCGGCTCCGGCCAGCAGCCATCCCGTCGAGTCCGCGCCGGTCTGGGCGAGGGAGCCCGTCGGCGAGGGGGAAGAGGTGCTCGACGTGGTCTGCGTGGAGGCCGGGGCTGCGGAGGTCGAGGTCGAGGTGGACGGCTCCGGCGTGCTGGTGGGCTTCTCCGACGGCGTGATGGGTGGGGTCGTGGGGTTCGTCGGGGTCGGCGCAGGGGTGGTGGGCGGCTGGGTCGGCTGGGCCTTCTTGGTGTTGGTGAAGGCGGCGGTGGTCGGGGCTCCGGGCTTCGCGGTCATCTTCACCGGGGTGGAGTCCAGCTGGTAGCCGTCGGGGGCCGTCGTCTCGGTCGCCGTGTAGGCGGTGCCGTCGCGCGAGGTGACGGGCAGCTTGGCTGTGGCAGTGCCGTCCTTGCCCGTGGTGAGCGTGACGGGCTTGGTGTCGCCGCTGGCCGGGGTGATGTTGATGACGGCGCCGGCGAGCGGCTTGCCGGTCTTCTTGTCGGTCTTCGTGACCGTGAGGTCGGCGGGCTTGTACGGGTCGAGGATTGTGAGCTTGACCGTCTGGCCGGGGGTGATGATGACGTCCTGGTCCGGGGCCAGGTCGTGGATCGGGCTGCCGGTGGCCGTCTCCTTGAGCCGCCAGACGCCGGGGGCGACGCCGTCGAAGCGAAGGGTGCCGTCGGCGGAGGTCTTGCCGGTCAGGGCCTTGGTCCCGTTGACGGTGTCGAGCAGGGAGAACTCAGCGCCTGCGAGGAGGGCTCCGGTGGGGTCCTTCTTGATGATCTCGACGATTCCGGGCTGGGGTTCGGGGGCTTCGGCCCAGGCGGCCGGCGCCGCTCCCAGGGCCGCGGTGGCGAGAGCGGTCGTGGCTGCCGCCGCTGCGGTCCAGCGGATGGTGCGGGTACGCATACGGAAGGGGGTCTCCTTGGTCGGTGGAGGCGTGTTGACGCCGGGGGAATTCATCGGGAGCGAGCGGACGCAGGTAGGGTCCGCACCGGTGCGGGCAGGGGCAGGCTGGTGCGCGGTGGGGTTGGAGGCTTCGGCTCCAGGCGGAGCGTGGCGTAGCGGCGGGAGGCTTCCTTGACGACGGTGTGCTGGTCGTCGGTGCTCAGGTTGTCGATGCGGGCGAGGGCCTCGGCCGTTCTGGGCCCGTACGGGATTCCGACGGTCTGCGTGATGTGGGCGGCGGCTTCGGCCTCCGCGAGGACCCCGTACTCGACGGACAGCCCGAGCGTGTCCCTGACGCTGTAGCGAGCAGACCGCAGGTTCTCGGAGAGGGTGATGCCGTCGGCGGTGCCGAACCCCGCGTAGTCCAGGACGAGCCGGGTCGCCTGGCCGAGCAGATCCAGAAACTCGCGGTCGCCGCCCCAGAAGCCTTCCGGGTCGCGCAGTCCGGTTTCCCGCTCGGGTAGCTGGATGCCTTCCTGTCGAGAGAGAGGGTTCGCGCTCGATGGGGCGGGGGTCCACAGGGTGGCGTAGGCGCTGACTGCTTGTCTGAGGCCGGTGAGGTCGGCGCCCCGCCATGGGACATGGCTATTGGAATGCCAGTCGCGGATGCGGGCGTACCCGTCGCGGCCGGGGGCGCTGCCGCGTGCGGTGTCCCGCTCGGTGAACGTCCCGTGGTCTGCGAAGGCGAGGCCGGCAGTGTCCAGAGTTCCATTGTCGGCGTGGAGGACGGTCAGCTGAAGGCCGTCGTACTCGCCCTGGCGGATCGTGCGCCGGAAGTCGATACGCAACCGTAGGGGCGAGTCGGGTGCGGCAGTGCCGTAGTAGGTGTCCCCGATGACAGTGCCGCCAGGGAGAGGGGGCTGGAGCTCGGCGAAAAACCGTTCGGCGTGGAGAGGCAGGTGGACTCCTGGTCAGATGGTCAGCGCCGGGCAGGTGCTCTGGCCGCGCTGGGAAGTGCCGGCGGGAGGCTGCTGGTGCTCCAGCGCGGGATGGCCTTGGTCGTCACGGCAGGGGGGCGGCGTGCGGCAGAGGCCCGCTGAACGTCGAGGGGCGATGGCGCCGGCGGCTGTGGAGGTCGGACGGGGGTGAGCTTGGCCAGCGCCGCGAGCTCCGGGTGGAGGTGCTCCTGGTAGCGGGCGACCGGCGTGGGGTCGGTGAACGCCGCCGCGGTGGCAGCGATGAGGTGCGTGGGGGTTCGGGCGGTGAAGATTACTTCGGCTCGGGTGCCCCAGCCCGGCGGTCCGGCCCAGAGCGTGAGGAACACATCGTCCGGGTCCTCGCATCGACGGTCGATGAGGATGCCGGCCTGCCCGTCGGGGGCGGTGATCTCTACGATGCTGCGTTCGGCCGAGCCGTGGGTCCACCCGGCGTCAAGCAGCGGGTGCACCGAATCGACCCATCGGTAGGAAGGGGCGGCCAGGAACCGGTCGCCGCTGTCGGCCCAGTCGCTGGCCAGTGCGGTGGTGAGCCCAGCGACGAGTTCAGCCGGGGTGTTCTGGTTGAAGATCGCGGTCCACCGGGGCGCGGACGACGCATCCTCCCCGGCAGTGACCTTCCACAGGTCGTAGTCGTCGCCGAACCAGCCGATCCGGATGCGGTGATCGGGCGAAGTGACGAGGAGCTGACAGGGGCCGTCGTCGAGGTGGTGATGCGGCCAGTCCGTGACTGGGGCGAAGCCCGGGTCACCGACACCGCTGGATCCGGCGAGGTAGCGAGGGGTAACGAAGACGTCTCCGTCGGGGAGTTCAGGTTCGGGCATTGGTGTCCAGGAAGGTCGGGGAGAAGGGGGCGAGCAGGGAGCGCCCGTAAGTCGAAGCGAGGAAAACGGTGATCGTGTTGTGGTCCCGAACGGTTCGAGTCCGAAGCAGGGTCAGCTGCGTCAACGGCGTGTACGTCGGCCGACGGCAGGTCCGGGCGGGGTGGAACTGGCGACTTGGCCGGTCTGGGCGAGGTGGGACTCGGTTGAGGCACCGAACAGCTGGTCGTTCTCGGCAAGGAGGAGGGCTTCGCCCACCTCGGCACTGGCGGCATCAAGGGCACAGCGGGCGTCGAAGCGGGGTCCGTCGTCGGTGTTGGGCAGGGCGGCGCTGTCCACCCACCAAGCAAGCCGGCTGAGCAGGTGCTGGATGTCGGAGAGGAGGCCGGCATGGGCCAGTAGGTGACGGGCGAGGGCTTCTGCCTCGTCGTCCGGACTGGTCTTCAAGCAGTCGGCCAACACACGCAGCAGGGACGATGCTGCCGCTGTCTGGTCAGCTGACAGAGCGCTGGGCTGGTCGGGCATGTCGCTCCAGGAGGGGTGAGGAGGGTGGGTCAGCCGGTCGGCCGTGTGGGGCGGCGCATGACGGTTTCGCCTCGCAGTCGTCGGAAGGCAATGCCGAGGCCGACAGCCTGGAGGGCAGCGCAGCCCGTCAGGACGTGGCCGAGCACGGTTGCCGGGGTCACCGCGACGAGAATTCCGGCGAGCGGAAAGGGCGCGAGCATGATCAGGATCGTGATGCTGAGGGTGGCTCCGAAGACCTGCTCGGGGATGAGGTGGGAGCGCAGGGTGCGCAGCACTACCGTCATTCCGCCTTCGCCGGCCATGAGTACGGCGGTCAGTACGAGGAACTGGGTGTAGGTGCCGGCCTGGCTGACGGCGAGGCCCGCGATCGCCGCGACGGCCGCGCTGACGGCTCCGGCGGGCCAGAGGCCGACGCGGTCGATGGCGAACCGGACGCAGGCAACCGCGAGGAGCGAGGCGCCTGCAGCGGCCGACCAGATCACGCCGACGGCGACGCTGGAGTGGCCGAATTGCTGCATGACGATGATCGGTGCCGCGGCCTGCAGCATGCCGATCGCGATGTTGGAGACGGTAAGTCCCGTGATCAGCCAGGCGAGGGCGGGGATGGAGGCGAGTGTGCTCCATCCGGTCCGCAGCCCGGCGAACGCGGAGGCGGCGGCGGGGACCAGCCGTGTCTCACGGTGCCAGGGGGCAAGGGCCGCGCCGAGGAGGGAACAGGCGGCGATGGCGATCAGGGTGCCCGTGACTCCGGTCCAGTGCAAGAGGAATCCGGCGAGGGCGGGTCCCGCGAGCGTCGCGGTCTGATCGATGCCCAGGAGTACCGATTGCACGCGGTGGGCCCGATCTCCCGCGTCCTTGCTGGCCGTGGCCCCGGCGGTCTCGGCGGCGATGTACGAGAACTCGGTGACCACGCCGGTGATGGCGGCGAGCGCCATCACCGTGATGGTGGCCCCGGGTCCTCCGGCTTGGCCGGGCAGGATGACGGCTGCGGCCAGGACCACGAGAGCGCGCAGCACCGAGGCGATACGGAAGACGCGCTTGGTGCCGTAGCGGTCGACCATGGCGCCGGCCAGGGAGAACGCTGCGAGGCGGGGGACCCACTCCAGCGCGAACGCGAGGCCCGTGAGGGTAGCGGAGCGGGTAGTGGCCAGGACGATCAGCGGGATGCCGTACGTGGTCATCGCGAAGGCCGCAGCATCCGCCGTGCGGGGGAGGTAAATACGGCGGAGCAGGGACAGCTGCGGGAGAAGGGCATGCCGGGGGCCGGCGATCAGGAGATCGGTGGTCATCGTCGCTTTCACACAAGAACTCGCCCGCCTCGGCGAGCAGAAGAGAACAGAAGGTCAGAGGCGCGGGCTGCGGACGCTCGACGAGCTGACTACCGGACGCGTCCAACTGGGGGCCTTCGGCTGAGTCGCCGGGGGCTCGGGCTTGGGTGCGATGCTCACGCGGCCAGCTCCCAGCCCGCCGAGGCCCTGCCAGGCGTGGGTCGGCCCGAGTCTGCGGCGTGGTCCCGCAGCCAGGACGTGAACGCCGCCCGCAGCGCATCCAGGTCTTCATCCCAGACGGCGTCGCCGTCTTCGAAGGGCCCGGCAGCGCCGAGCAGGGTAAGCGTGGACTGGACCCGGACGACAAAGTCGGCCACGGGGGCCGGGTACCTCTGGGTTCGGGCCCACCGGGCGGCCATGTCGTAGATCTCGGCTAGTTCCGTGCCGCCGCGGGTGAGGAGCAGGCTCGGAACCCCCGCCTTCGTACCGATCCGTAGCAGGCCGAGGGTGCGGCCGGCCTTCGTGGCGTGGCGCAGCTGTTGGCGGGACAGCGAGGTGAGTGTGCGACTCAGGAGGTGCCGTTGCAGCGGTCCGTTGTCGTCGATCTCGGTGACGATCCGGATGAGGCCTGGGTGGGACAGGGCGACCGTGGCCTGGGCGAGAGCGTCCGAATCGGAGGAAGGCGTCATCGCGAGCGGCCTCCGGCCGGGGTCACGCCGACGGGGCGGGCCGGGGCGGTGTGGGAGAAGAGGTCCCCCGACCGCCACGACGCGCGGGAGGGAGCGGTGGTGACAGCGGAGACCCGCGGCCGTGCGGTGGCCCAGGCGCCGGGGCCGGACGGGAGCTGAGCAGGTTTCGGCGCCCGCACCGGGTGGGCTGCCGCTTCAGCCGGCTGGCAGCCTGCGGCCCATGCGGAGAGTGCCTGGTAGACAGGGGCCAGGGCCCGGCCGGCGGCGGTGAGCTCGGCGTTCCCGTCGCGGTCCTTGGTGACCAGTCCGTCGTCGGCGAGGCGTGCCAGCGGCTGGTAGACGTTGGTCAGGTGCCGATCGGGCATGGCTGTGGCGGCCACGGCCTTGGCGCTGGACGCTCCACGGCTGCGCAGCGCCCAGAGGATCGGCGTGGCCTGGCGCGGGGCGATCAGCATGAGGGTGTCCTCGATGTCCTGCGCTCGGGGTACCGGCTTGGGCACGCGGTGCCCGGTCGCCGGGTCCAGCACCGTTTCCTTCTCCAGGTGGGAGCTGCCCCACGCGGCGATCACGTTAAGGACGGGAAGCAGCTCGCGCCCGCGGCTGGACAGGCCGTAGAGCACGGTCTGCGCTTCGAACTCGCGGCGTTCGACCAGCCCTGCGTCGACAAGCTTGACGATCTTCGGGTGGAGCTGGCCGTCGGGGAGCCACGGCAGGGTGCGCTTGATCTCCCGGTAGCGCAGTGGCTTCTCGGCAAGGGTCATCAGCACCCACACGTTCCACCGGGGGGCGAGCATCTGCAGGGTTTCGGTGACACGGGACAGGTCGGACGCTATGAAGTCGGGCAGGCCGGTAGTAGTCAAAGTGGTGCTCCTGGGACAGGGTTAGCGGGTGCGCGCGGATGCTGCTGCGACTGCAGGAGCCGGGGACGGGGCTGCCGTCGTGGCGGTTGTGGCGTGCGCGGTGTCCCGAGCCGGAACGCGGTGCAGGCTCTGCAGTACGGCGGTGATGTGTTTGGCCTGGCTGTCGCGGACGGCGACGGCCTCGCCGATGCGCCGGGCGCAGTCGTGGATGTGGCCGGCATCGAAACGGCCGATCTCACGTTCTGGGTGCACGAGTTGGCGCAGGCGCTGCAGCTGGAAGGTGAGGTCGCGTTCCGCGAACTCGACGGTCTGGTGTGCGGCGAGCAGCGCGGACAGCATGTTCGGGTGGTCGGTGGAGTCGGCGTGCGCTTCGAGTTCGGCGCGTGGGCGGCCGTAGAGGGATTCGATGTGCTCGGCGATGAGCTGCGACGTGCTGTGGGGCAATCAGTGGCCTCTCGCACCTCGGACTGCGGGACCCGCGGGCGTAGGGGCCGTCATGGATGCAGCCTGGGTGTTGATCTTGGGGTGATTGGAGTGCGGTTGCCGTTCTCGACCAGTGGCCGACGGCGACATGACGCGCAGGAGTTGGCGTAGGGCCGTGACGTACTGGGTCCGGGCGGCCAGGGCGGCTTCCATCCACTGGGAGTCGAAGCGCAGCTCGGAGGCGGACAGTGCGTTCATGTCCGCCTCCGGGGCGGTGTAGCGGTGGACGCGGTCGCGGACTCGGGCGACCTGTTCCTCGGCCAGGGCCAGGAACGAACGCAGCTCCAGCGCCCGGTGCTCCGCCGGCGTACTGGTCCCGGCGGCAGCCGAGGCGTAAAGCTGGGCAATGGAAGCGCCGAAGACTTCCTCGAGGTCCGCGTCCTGGCTACTCGGCTTCGTCGAGGTGCTCACCATCGGCCTCCCCTGACCGGGATGGCCGTCGGGACCGCGGTCGGGCGGGCCACAGGGGTGGTCTGGATGGCGGGCCCGGTGCGCGCAGCGCCTCGCCACGCACCCGGTGCGCTCCGGTTGCCGGGTGCGTTGTCGTCGAGCAGGTGTCGTACGACCATGGCCCGGCCATCCCGTACGGCGACCAGCGTGTTCACCCGGTCGGCGAGTGCCATCACGGGGTCGTCCAGTTCGCCGACGGGTGCGCGGCCGAGGGCTTCGACGAGATCGTCCTCGGCTTGGTCCAGTACTCCTTGGGCGTCTTCGAGAAGTCCGTACCAGCGGGCCACCATCGTCGCGTCGGCATTGGCCTCCGGGGACACCTTCACCGCTTCGAGCAGCTGGTGAAGGGGGATGTGGAAGCGGGCTTCGATCTGCTGGGCGAAGGCACCCAGCACGTCGTCGAGTTCTTCGGGCAAGGCGAACTCCTCTCCATGAGGGCATGGGGCGACATGGGTCTGAACGGGAATGGGGCCCGGCGAACGGAGCGGGCGGGCAACTCCAATGGTCTGGAGAATCCCCGGTTTGGCTGACCGGGGATCATCGGGTATGCACGGGCCGGGGGTCAGCGGGTTCGGTCACGAGGCTGGGGCAGCGGCATCTGCCGAGCGACTGGCATCGCGGGCCGGACGGGCAGTGGGGCCGGCGGCGGCAGCGGGGTGGAGCGGTCCTCGAGCCAGTCGGTGGCGGCGTGGAGCGTCACGAACGCGCCTTCACGCAGGGTGTGGGTGAAGGATTCGAGGTCTGCCTGCTCCAACAGGACGCGGAAGGGCTTCACCACCCGCTCGTCGAGGGCCCGCAGCAGTACCACGGTCTCCGCCTTGTCGGAGGAGCTGTCGTCCGTGTAGCTGTAGAGCATGGCGAAGTGGTCGCCGTCGCCCATGACGCGCTGCTGCAGGGCGATCGTGGCCTGGTCCGCGGGCTTCGTGCCGACGCCGGGCCCAAGCGCGATGTCCTCCGGTGGGCAGCCCCGCTTGATGAGCCAGGACTGGACCATTGCGGGAATCGGTAGCTCGACGTGGCTGAAGTCGAAAGTCGCCTCGTCGAGGTTCCGGACGATGTGGAGCCCGACGAGCTGGGGCTCTCCCGGAACTCCCCAGGTGACCCCCTCGTCGAAGAGCACGTAGTAGCTGTGGCGGCCATCAGGGGTGTGGTGCTCCGCCATCCGGTACTGCGAATGCAGGTGGGACAGGACGGTCTGGTCGAAGTCGCGTTCCACCGAGGTGTCGGTGGGCGTGAAGTCGTCGAGGCGGAGCTGGGGCTGGTTTTCAGGCTTCGGGATGTCTGGACCTCATCGGGGGTGGCGGATCGGCCCCGGCCCGTGGAGGAGGGGCGACTGAGGCGAGGGCGGCCGGACGGGCACCGGCCGCCCCCGGCTCAGCTGGGGGCCTATCGGTGCGAGCGTGCAGGTGTCGGCCAGGAGCCCACGGAGGGGGCGGCCACGGCCGTCGGCACGGGATCGCGGCGGGCGCCGCCCGTAACCGTCGTACGCCCCTCTTCGGAGAGCGAGATGGGCTGGCCGGCGTGGATCGGACGGGAGGTGTCCCGCGTAACGAGCCCTGCTGCTTCCAGCCGTTGGAAGACGGTGTGGGGCAGGCGGGTTGTGGATGCCGTGATCACGGAGAGGCGCCCAGTCTGAAGGTGCTGATGAAGGTTGGCACCCTGGCTGATGGCGAGGAGTGCGGCGAACTCCGGGGCGGTCAGCTCCGGCCCCTCCAACGCGGTAGGTGCTGGGGCGGCGGCTTCGACAGGTTCCAGCGCGGCGACCGCCTGGGCCTGTCGGGCGTCCCGCGTCTCGGTGGTGGCCTTGAGCTGGCCGACGACCCGTTCGATACGGGTGATCAGGCGCTGGTCCATCGGTATCTCGCCGGAGGCAAGACGGTGCAGGAGGACGCGGTGGAAGGTGACCCCCCGTTCCGCGTCGGAGAGGCCGCGGTGGGCTTCGGCGAGCCGACTGAGCGGCTCGTCGAGCAGGCCTCGGTCGTGGTGCTTCCAGAGATGGTCGATGTTGTAGCCGACGGCCGCCTCGATGCGGTGATCGAGGTCCGTCAGGGACTTGGCAGGAGGGGTGGCGGAGGGCAGTACGGTCATCTCCTCGGCGGGTATTCGTGGTCAGGGAACAGGCCGGCTCCCGCTTCGGCTAGACGGGAGGGGGAGCGGTCGGTGCGAGGGGATCCGGCAGGGTGCGCGGTCGTCCGGCTGGTGTTGCCAGAGGAATACGGACGTCAAGGTGTGTTCCCGCTGGCCGTTCGGTGGAGGGGCCCAGCCGCCGGAGCAGTCGACGCATTGGGTGGTTCGAGGCTTCGGTGTAGACGGACAGGGTGTGTGCCCCGTGGCGCTGGGCGTGGGCTCCTGCGTGCCGGGCGAGGGCCGTGCCGATGCCCTGGCGCTGGTGGGCATCGGCTACCTGTAGGCCGAGGTCGACAACGCCCGGCTCGCTGCTCACCGGACCCACCGAGGCCAGTGCGATGGCGGCACCTGCTCGGTCGAGAGCGATCCAGCAGGTGGAGTGGCGAAGCAGACGTCCGAAGTGACGGACGCTGACCTGTGTACGTCCCCAGCGGCGGTGCATTGCCAGCGGTGAGCAGTGACGGTGGAAGGCGTCGATGAGCTGCCAGTCGGCGAGGTCCACGGCACGGATGCTGCCGGGGAGGTCGTAGTTCAGCAGTGGCTGATGCCGCCCTGCGCGGCGAGAAGATCCGAACGGCGGTATGCCCTCAGACGCCGGCCGTCGGGCAGGTCAGTGTAGTGAGTTCGGATGCCGTACGGGGTCAGGAGCCTGGCAAGACGCATCTGGGTGAGGTCGGCGTACGGGCAGCGGTTCTCCGCGATGCCGGGCAGGCGACGGAGGACGTCCACCATGTCCGCGGAGGCCACGGCGTTCGGGTCTCCGAGTTCGGCGAAGACATTGAGGCAGGCATCCACCAGGCCCAGCGGCTCTTCGGCCGCCTTCTGGCAGCATTCGTCCATCGGCTGTTCCGCCCCGCACGGTCCGGATTCCTTGTCTGTGGGTGCGCTGGCCTCGCAGCAGCAGCCTGCGGACAGGAGTACGGACAGCTCGTACCCGGCGGCGAGCCGCTCAAGGAGCAGGTCGGAACACGCGTCCAGTTGGCCGGCGGGTTCGGCCCCCATGGTGGACGGGTTGGTCAGAGCGCGAAGTAGCTGCTGTTCCAGGTCCTGCACCTCGACGAAGACGTCCAGGAGGGCACGGTGGTGGGGGTTTTCCTCCAGGGGCAGGGTCTGGAGGCGGGAGAGGGTGAAGGCGTCGAGGAAGTTGGGGAAGGTTGTCAACGGGTGGGGCCTTTCGGGGTGGGCGGAAGTGCAGGTTGGGGAAGTCCGGGGACGGCGTAGGGCGGCGGTCCGGGCTTGGGGATGGTGCGGGTGGTGTCGAGCTGGGGGGACCGGGCCCGTGCGGCGTGGGTGAGGGCGTCGACCGGGCGGCGCTTGATGCCCAGGCGGGCGGCTGCCGTGTTGTAGACGTCGTGCCGGTCCCGGGGGCGGATCGCGACGACGTGGATCTCGATGCGGTAGGCGGATCCTTCTGGGGCTCGGCGCTGGTCGTAGACGATGCGCCAGGCCGCCCGGGAGTCGACGTACACCTTGCGCAGACCGTCGAGTTCGGCGGTGAGCTTGCCGCCAAACAGCTTGGCGTTGACGACGTCCTGGAGCTGGGCGAGTGCGAGGTCGCGGATATCACTGGGGGCCTGGAGGAGGTCGGTCAGAGCCCGCGGGTCGAAGGTCAGACCGAATGCGGGCTGGTCGTGGCCGCTCACGAGGCCGCCTCGGAGGCGTCGTCCGAGTCGCCGTTCTCGGCGGGCGCCGGACGGGTGGACCGGCTGGGGCCGCGCAGCAGGCGGTGGGCGGGGCGCTCGGGGTCGGTCTGGCAGGCCGACAGCGGTCCGCCGACCGCGCGGACGGCGGCCATCGCGTGGGTGAGGAAGTCCCGGTGCCACACGAACATGCCGCTCGGGCCGGCCTCGGGGTCCTTGTGCTGCTGGTAGGCCATCCAGAGGGCGTGCAACCAGGCCACGACGTCGAGGTGGGCCTGCCACTGCTCGCACCACGGCGCGGCGGTGGTGATCTCCGCGCCGTAGACCGGCATGAGGAAGTCCTCCACCCAGTCGGTGAGCGCGTCGAGTTCGTTCTCCCGTTCGTTGCCGTCGAGCTCCAAGATCGGCTTCGGCTCGGGCGGAAGAGCGGGGGCGGGCACGCCCGGCAGGCCCGGCATGCCCGGGAAGCCTGCGAAGGGCATCGGGGCGGGTGCGGCGGCCAGGCTGTCGAGCTGCCTCGCCTGCTGGGCGGACTGGTCCAGGAGTTTGCGGACGCTGGCCTCGATGCTTTCCAGGTCGGATTCCGGAAGGCGTATCGGATCCATCGGCTGGCCGTCGGGGCCATCTATGGGTTCGAGCACGAAAGGTCTCTCCTCGCAGCCGTATGCGGCACGTCGGAATTCGTAAGGGGCTGGAGTACAACCATCCACGGATTCCCCGGTTTGGCTGACCGGGGATCGCGTGCTACATAGCCCCGGTACACAGCGGGGACAGGAATGCGAGATGCCGTGTTCCTGCCCCCGCGGCAAGCCGTGAGCGTCAGGCAGACAGGGTGAAGTCGTCCTGCGAAAGGGTCTGCTGGAGTGCTTCGGTGAGTCGATCGGATGCGATCTCGGCGTAGTGCTTGGTCTTCTCGACGCCGATGAAGTCCCGGCCTTCTAGCAGCGCTGCGACACCCGTGGAGCCGGATCCGGCGCAGAAGTCAAGGACGGTGCCCCCTGGCGGGCTGATCTTGACGAGCTCCCGCATCACGGAGACGGGCTTCTGCGTGATGTGCTGCCGCTTCTTGCCCGACGGCTGTGAGGCCGAGTACAGGCCGGGGAGATAGACCTCGTTTCGGGACCCATCGATGTCCCCGTTGCTCGCCCAGACGATGAACTCGCAGTTCTGGGTGAACCGGCCCTTCTGCGGGCGGGCCGCGGGCTTGTGCCAGGCCAGCACGCCGCGCCAGAGCCATCCGGCGGCCTGGATCGCGTCCGTGGTGATGGGCAGCTGGCGCCAGTCGGTGAACAGCAGAGCCGTGCCACCGGTACGGGTGAGCCGGTGCGCTTCGGTCATGATCTGTGTCAGCCAGAAGCCGTAGGACCTCTGGTCCATGTTCTCGCCGGTAAAGTCCGGGAGGGTGTGGCCAGCGTCGGCGGAGGTGTACTTCTGCCGAGCCGTCCGGGTCGTTCGCTCCTTCGCCGTCCTGCCGCCGGAGTTGTACGGCGGGTCGGTGATGACGGAGTCGACGCAGTTGTCCGGGAGGGTGGACAGGACGCTGAGGGCGTCGCCCTGGTGCAGGGAGAAAGGCAAAAAGGTACCCCAAATTCGTTTCGGGAAGGCGAAGTAGCGGAATCCGGCCCGCATCCGTGACGCTGCCCGGCCGTACGCGGGCATGCAGAAGCCACAGCGCCAATAGGCAGGTCGTGCGGGGGAACAACAAAACTGTAGGGCACGATCCCCGGTTGACCCTGGTCGCCGCCAAAACCCTTGAAATAGAGCCTTGATCATCTTTTTCTTGGTCAACCGGGGATCCGCACTTACTGTTTTGGAACTGCCCGGCGCACACCGCCGCTGGCGGCAATCCCCTGTCATGCCCCTACGGAGGTCCCCCATGCCCTGGTACACCTGACCCCGCCCGAGCGTCTCCGCGAGCGGCAACTCGCCACGACGCCCCAGGCACAGCTCACCCATCACCCGGCCCGCGCGCCCTTCTCACATCTCCACGGCACCGCGCGGCCGGGGCATCACTTCCCCAAGGACACCCCTATGACATCCCTGTGCCCTCCCCTGCCTGAGTCCCGGCCGCCGGCCCGAATCGGCGAGCGGGGAGACACACCGGATTGAAGGCCGTAGCCGCCGCCATCGGCGTCCTCTGCCTCTCCCCCCTCCTCCTCGCCACCACCGCAGCCATGGCCGCGGCCGGAAGCGGCGCCTCCCGGAACAACGCCTGCACCCCCGGCGGCAAGAGCGTCGACACCGCGGCCGTCGCAAAGCAGGTCGCCTCCATCCTCGGCGGCCAGGGCAGCGACAGCACCGTCCGTGTCGAGGGCCTGGAGCTGCCCGACGAGCAGATCCCCCACGCCAAGACGATCGTCGCCACGGGCATCGCCATGAAGCTCCCCGAACGCGGGCAGGTCGTCGCTCTTGCCACCGCCATCCAGGAATCCCGGCTTCGCAACTTGACCTACGGCGACCGAGATTCGCTCGGCCTGTTCCAGCAGCGGCCCTCGATGGGCTGGGGCACCCCGGAGCAGATCCGCGACCCCGTCTACGCCTCCACGCGCTTCTACAAGGGGCTCATGGAGGTCAAGGGGTGGCAGCAGATGACGATCACCCAGGCCGCCCAGGCCGTGCAGCGCTCCGGATACCCGGACGCGTACACGCAGTGGGAGCCGCTGTCCCGGGCCCTGCAACAGGCCATCGTCAAGACGCTGCCGAACGGCGGCCAGGAGCAGCCCGGGCAGGAACCCGGCCCAACGCCAGGAGGGGGCGGAGGCTGCAAGCCGGGCGAAGACGGAGCCGACTGGGGCACCATCCCGGAGGGCAGCGTCCCCGCCGGGTACAAGATTCCCGCCGACGCCTCCCCGAAGGCCCGTACCGCCATCGACTGGGCGATGCACCAGCTCGGCACCCTCTACCAGTGGGGCGGGACCTGCACCGCCGCGCACGGTCCCGACCCCATGGGCCGCTGCGACTGCAGCTCCCTCATGCAGCAGGCCTACGCCAAGGCCGGCGTCCAGCTGACCCGGACCACGTATACCCAGGTCAAGGAGGGCGACGCCGTCCCGGCGAACGCCCTGAAGCCCGGTGACCTGCTCTTCACCCGCGGCACCGCAGCCGTACCGGAGCACGTCGGCATGTACATCGGCTCCGGACTCGTGATCAACGCGCCGCGCACAACGAAGCCGGTGCGGATCGAGAAGGTCGGCGACTGGCAGATCCTCGCCGTCCGCCGCATCCCCGCACTGCACAGCTAGCCCACCGGCCGCGCCCTCCGGCCTGATCCGGGCCCCTTCCCGCGCGCCCAGCGCGCCCCTCCCCTTCCCCGCTTACCCGCAGTGCCTTCTCCCGCCTGCGCACGCAAGGAGCTCCGCCATACCCATTTCATTCGCAGACCGCGTCACTCATCTCGCCTTCGACCCCGGCATCACTCCGAAGGGTGGCGGCCTCCCGGGCCTCGACGTCCTGCGCAACGTCGTCAGCTCGATCAACATGTTCGGCATCATCGCCGTCGTCGGCGCCCTGGCCGTGTCCCTCGGCGTGTGGGCATGGGGCCACCACACCGGTGGCCACCAGGCCGAAGCCAACGGAAAGAAGGGCGCCGTGGTGTCCGCGGGCGCCGCCCTCGGCCTCGGCGCGGCCAACGGCATTGTCGCCTTCTTCTCGGCTCTCGGGACGCAGGTCCGCTAGTGCCGAAACGTTCCCTCTCGCCACTTCACCGGGCCACCACCCACTGGTCGACAAGCCGCCGCATCCTCGTCGGCACCATCGTCCTCACCGTACTGCTCGCGGTCGCCGGATTCGCCGCCTGGTTCACCGGCCGAGGCGAGCAGCACGCCGGCGGACAGGCACCTTCGGCTCCCGCGGCACGTACGCCGGCTGACTCGGCTCCGCAGCCGAGCGCCGGAACGGGCTCCGTACCGGTGCCGCCCAAGATCTCCGATCCGCTCGCCTACGCCCGCGCGTCGGCGGTGATGCTCTGGTCGTACGACAGCCGCACCACCACCCGCGACCAGCAGCTCGCCGGCATGAACGCCTGGATGACCCGCGAGACGAAGTACACCGACTGGACCTCCATCTCCGGTCAGGTCCCGGATCCGGTGCTGTGGTCGCGTATGGCCGACAACGCCCAGCACGCCACCGCCGCCGTCGGTGAGGCGCACTTCCCGTCGGCGTTCAAGCAGGCCCTCGCCGAGAACCCGGCCGCGCTGACCGAGGCGTACATCTACGCGGTCACCGTCACCGGCAAGCAGACCATCGCCTGGAAGGACGGCGGGGGCGGCGCCGAGGACCGCTCGGTCACCCTCGCCGTCCAGTGCCGGCCCGGCAGCGACTGCGCCCTCGTCTCCATCGCCCCAAGCGTCGCCCCGTAGCACGCCACTGAAGATAGGGAGGTAACCCTCCAGTGGACTTCTGTTCCCTGCCCCTCGCCAGCAAGCTGTGCTCCGCGGCCGACGCCATCGACTTCGTCTCCGACCCCGGCAAAGCGATCACCGAAGGCATCGGCAACTGGATCGCGAAGTCATGCGGTGAACTGGCCGCCGCAGCAGCCGATCTCGCCGCCGAGGCCGTCAACGTCACCACCAAGGTGGACCTGAACGCGGGCTGGTTCCGCGACAACTACGAGCTGATTCTGCCGATCGGGCTCGTCCTGCTGGTCGCGACGTTCTGCGCCCAGTTGGTGCGGGCAGCGTTCCAGCGCGACGGACGCGCCCTGACCCAGGCGTTCACCGGTACGGCGAGCGGCGTGATCTTCGCTTTCGCGGCCATCGCCGGAACCACCGTGGCCATCGAGGTCGTGGACGCACTGTCCGACGGACTGTTCGCTGCGGCAGGGTCCTCGATCGAGGACTCCGTGCGCCGCATGGTCAAGGTGTCCCAGGTCGGGTCCATGGTGCCGCTCGGCTGGATGGTGCCCGCCATCGTCGGGATCGGCTCCGCCATCGGAGCGATCCTCTACTGGTGCGTGATGATGGTCCGCAAGGTCGGCATCCTCGTGCTCGTCACCTTGGCAGTCTTCGCCGGGGCCGGTGGTGGCTGGGAGGTCGCACGGCGTTGGCGCCGGGGCTGGATCGAAGCCACTGCCACGCTCGTGGTCAGCAAGCTCCTGATGACGATCGTGTTCCTCCTCGGAGTTTCCGCGATGGGCAAGACCGAGGCCAAGGACGGCATCGGCGCCCTCGCCGACTGCCTGGCCGGCATCGTCGTCATGATGCTCGTGCTGCTCTGCCCTTACGCCACGTTCAAGTTCGTGCACTGGGCGGCAGAAAGCGCTGACGGCGAGTCCCTGCACCGCTCCGGTGGAGCGGGCGCACAGATCGCCAAGCAGCACGCCGAGAAGGCGACCCGCAAGGCCGCCGCGATGGCCGCGACCGCGGGCACCGGAGGAGCCGCCGCCGGAGCCGGAGCCGCGCCGCAGGGCCCAACCAGCGTGCCCGGGCAGTTCCCCGGCGACATCGCCTCCAGTTCCTCCGGCGGCACAGGCCAGGAAGGTGGAGGTGGGCTTTCCCCCGCCGCGGACGCGTTCAAGAGCGGCATGGAGAAGGCCGTCCAGCCCCCGCCGACCAGTGCGGACCAGGACACCAGCGGCCACCTCGGCGGAGGCCCCGGCTCTCAGACCGGCTCGGGCGGCGGGTGGGTCTCCGCACCTCAGAGCGCCCAGCAGGCCCCACCGCAAGGCGCCCCGTCGGGATCTCTCGCAGCGGACGGACCCGGCAGCAGCCCCGCCGCGCCTCCGCCCCCGCCCCCGCCCACCGGTTCCTGACCCCGTTCACGCCACCTGGGCGGGACACGCCGCACACCACTGCCGTGTCCCGCCCGGGTCCCACCCCCGCGCCCCCGAAAGCGGCCTCACCTTGTCTGACCTCGCTCTGCCCCTCACGATCAAGTTCCCCCACCGCTCCAAGCGCGGCATCCTGCTCGGCCTGTCCCTGCCCCAGCTCGTCCTCGTCTCCTCCGCCCTCGCCCTGCTCCTGGTAACCGTCGTGTCCACCGGACTGGTCGGCGCCCTCGCGCTCACCCCGCTCTGGGCCGCGGTCGGCGCCCTCGTCGCCATCCGCCGAAACGGCCGGTCCCTGATCGACTGGGCGCCGATCGTCCTGCGCTACGCCCAGCGCCGGCGCACCGGCCAGACCATGTGGCTGGCCCGGGCCGTATCCCGGCCCCGTACCGACGGCATGCTCCACCTGCCCGGCACCGCCGCCTCGCTGCGCGTGGTCACCCCCTCCGGATCGCAGGCCGCCGCCGTCCACGACCCCCACCAGCAGACCCTCACCGCCGTCGCCCGCGTCTCCAGCAGGGCCTTCGCCCTCCTCGACCCCGCCACCCAGAATGCGAATGTGACCTCGTGGGGCCGAGCCCTGGCCGGCATCGCCCGCAGCGGGCACATCGCCACCATCCAGGTCCTGGAACGCACCGTCCCCGACTCCGGCGACACCCTCACCCGCCACTGGACCACCCACGGCAACCCGCAGACCCCGGTCGCCGGGCACGTGTACTCCGAACTCGTCGCCTCCGCAGGTCCCGCCGCCGCACCGCACGAGACATACATCGCGATCTCCCTGGACATGAAGGCCGCCAAGCGGCTGATCAGCCAGGCCGGCGGAGGACTGCCCGGCGCGTTCACCGTCCTCGGGCAGACCACCGCCTCCGTCGCCCAGGCCGCCCGGAACGCCGGCCTGATGGTCACCGGCTGGCTCACCGCCCGGGAGATCGCCGCCGTCGTCCGCACCGCCTACGACCCCAAGGCCCTGGCCGGGCTGCAGCAGTGGTCCGAGCACGGCAGGGCCGAGGCCGACCCGGCCGCCGCCGGTCCCGTCGTCCAAGTCGAGGAGTACGACCGGGTCATCACCGATTCCGCCCGCCACGCCACCTACTGGGTGGAGAACTGGCCACGGACCGAGACCGCCGCAGGATTCCTGCACGGGCTGATGTTCACCGCCGGCGTGCGCCGCTCCTTCTCCCTCATCTACGTGCCCCAGGCACTGGAGTCCGCGCTGCGCGACGTCCAGCGGACCAAGGCCACGATCATCGCCGACGCCGCCGAACGTCAGCGCCGCGGCCAGGTCGACTCCGAGGCCGACTCCGTCGAGTACGGGGACGTCAAGGAACGCGAACGCCAGCTGATCGCCGGGCACGCGGATGTCGCCCTCACCGGACTGCTGACCGTCTCCGCCGAGACCGACTCGGCGCTCGACGCCGCGTGCGCGCAGATCGAGACCGCCGCCGTCAGCGCCCAGGTCGACCTGCGCCGCCTGACCTACCAGCAGCCCGACGCGTTCACCCTCGCCGCTCTCCCCCTGGCCCGCACCGCCCTGTAGCCGAACCCCGCCGCGCCCCGCGGCAGCAAGGACCCACGACTTGACCCACACCCACACCCAGGCCGACGACGCACACCCCTACCTGCGGGCAGCGACCGCCGGCATCCGTCACCACGCCCGCCAGGCGGCACGGACCAGCTCCCCCGTCGACCGCGTGCACGTGGACGTCCTGCACGGCCACCTGACGAGCCTGCATCTCCTGATGGACCGGATCGCCGACACCACCCGGCCCCGGCACCCGGCCGCCGGACGCCACCTGGCCTCCGCCCACCTGCGGCTGTGGCAGGCCGCGACGAGCATCCACGACGCCTTCCACACCCTCCCCGCAGCAGAACACAGCGGCCCCGACTCCGACTGCCGTCCCGAGCGGCTGCCGGAGGGCCCGCCCGTTCTCACGATCTGCCAGCGCCAGCTCGCCTCCGGCCACGCCATCCGCCGCAAAACCACCCCCGCCGACCACGGCCCCCACGCGGCACGCACCGCCTGAAGTCAGTCCCCCGCAGAAACGATCCGCCCCATGCCCCAGCACCGACCCGGCCGCCGCGCCCGCCGCGCCAGCGCATCCCCCCTCTTCACGCCCCACGGCACCGACCGCAACACCCGCAAGGCAGCCCGCCGCCAGCTTGCCGAAGCCCAGGCCAAAGCCCGTGCCGAAGCCACCTCCCCCTCCGGGGAACACGAGCCGTCCGAGCAGGAGATGCCCCTCCCCCTCTATCCGGCCTCGGGACGAACCGGCACCGCCTCCGCACGCGGCAACCGCCTGCGCCTGCCCGCCCACCGCATGACCACCGCCGTCGCCGCCGGCGCCTACCCGTTCCTCGCCGAAGGCGGCCTCGGAGCCGACGGCATCTACATCGGCCGCGACGTCCACGCCGAAGCCGCGTTCACGTTCGACCCGTTCACCCTGTACGGCAAGGTCGAAGGCTTCACCAACCCGAACGTGCTGCTCGCCGGCGTCATCGGCCAGGGCAAGTCAGCGCTTGCGAAGTCCTTCGCCCTCCGATCAGTGGCCTTCGGCTACCGGGTGTACGTCCCCTGTGACCCCAAGGGCGAGTGGACCCCCGTCGCCGAAGCCCTGGGCGGCACCTCCATCGCGCTCGGCCCCGGCCTGCCCGGCAGACTCAACCCCCTGGACGCCGCCCCCAGGCCTCCGTCCGTCGCGGAGGCCGACTGGGCAGGAGAAGTCCGCAAGCGCCGCCTGCTGCTTCTCGGCTCCCTGGCCCGCACCGTGCTGGGCCGGGAACTGATGCCGATGGAGCACACCGCCCTCGACATCGCCCTCGACGGCGTCGTGAACGCCGCAGCAACAGCCGGCCGCACCCCGCTGCTCGGCGACATCGCCCACACCCTGGCCCAGCCCGCCCTGCTCGACCAGGCCGCCGGCACCGTCTCTGGACACCTCGGAGACGCAGCCCGTGACCTCTCGCACGCCATGCGGCGCCTGGTCCACGGCGACCTCGCCGGCATGTTCGACGCCCCGTCCACCGTCACCTTCGACCCGTCCAGCCCGATGCTGTCCATCGACCTGTCCCGCCTCGGCGGATCCGGCGACGACACCGCGCTCGTCCTCGCCATGACCTGCGCCTCCGCCTGGATGGAATCCGCCCTCACCGACCCGCGCGGCGGCCGACGCTGGATCGTCTACGACGAGGCATGGCGCCTGATGCGCCACCCCGCCCTGCTGCAGCGCATGCAGTCCCAGTGGAAGCTCAGCCGCGGCCTCGGCATCGCCAACCTCATGGTCATCCACCGGCTGTCCGACCTGCTGACCGCCGGTGACGCCGGATCCCAGGGCCGCGCCCTGGCCGAGGGCCTCCTGGCGGACTGCTCCACCCGCATCGTCTACCGGCAGGAAACCGACCAGGTCCACGCAGCCGCCGCGCTGCTCGGCCTGACCTCCGTCGAGACCGAGGCGATCTCCCACCTCAACCGCGGACGCGGCCTCTGGAAGGTCGCCGGCCGCTCCTTCATCGTCCAGCACCTGCTCCACCCCGCAGAGCAGGCCCTGTTCGACACCGATTCCCGTATGCACTGACAAAACCCTGCGAGCTCACCATTCCTGACATCACCAGCCCTGACTACTTCCTCCAGCTCGCGCGGACCCTGGACCGGGTCTTCGACGACATACCGCAGGCCGAGCACCTGCGTCGAGGCGACGACATCACCCCGGACATCCACACCGTGGTCGGCGACATCGGCATCATCCTGACTGACATCAGCGAAGAACTGGCCACCAGCAACCGGCACGAGTCTGAGTCCCTTGCGGCTTACAGCCACGCCGAACGCTTCGGAACGGCAGCTCTAGCCCAGTGCGCGATCCCGCTCGGCACTTCACTCGCCCACCTCAGCCACGTGGTGGACCGCCTCGGGTTCCTCCACGAGAACCTCCGGCACTCCTCCACCATGCGCACCCCACCGCCGACCGATGTGCGGCTCGTCATCCAGGAGCACCTCGACCAGGCCGGCAGCGCCCTGCGCGATGCTGCCCAGCAGCTGCGCGGCAAGGCCACGGAACTCACTCGCACATTCCCCGCCCGCACAGCCGCAATGCTGGCCCGCGGGGGACACATGCCACTGCCCCCGGCCAGCCTGCCCACGTCCGGCCGGGCGCGATGACATCGCAGCTGGCGCCGATGCAGGCCTTAAGGTCACGTCGGGCACTGGCTCCCCTACCGGATCACCGCAACGTACTCGACCCCGGCTGGCAGCAGGCGTGGGCCAGGTTCACCCACGTGACCACCCCTCTCCGCGAGCGCGGGCTGATCTGCGATGTCCAGTTCGGCATGGACGACTGGATCGTCTACGCCTGGCCGCCTGGGCACGACTCCGTCGTCGTCATCGGAGCGCAAGGCGGATGGCTGGTCACCCACGCGGCGCCCGCCGAGGACAGGACCTCGATGACGGTCCTCTACGACGGCACCGCACCGTCCGAGCCCCGCGATCTCCACGATGCCGGCCCAGTGCTCTCCGCCATCGACGTCCTCCTCGCACGGCTCCCCCGGAGCCCGTCGATCCCGGGCTCGGCCAGCGCCCCAGTAGCTGCGATGGCTGCCCCTCCGCGAGCCACGCACGGCACCCGGAGCCGCTGATCCGGGCCCGCAGCTCGTCCCGTCAGGAGTTCTCCCCATGTACCACCCCGTCAGCATCCACATCGGCCTCCATGCCGCCGGGCCGATGTCCCTCCCCCTCTCCGACCCCGTGCAACGCGTCCTGTGGGCACGGGGGTTCACCTATTGCCCTCGCCTGGACGCATACACCGCACCGGCCTCCCTGCCGGTTGAACAGCAGGTGCATCTCGCGCACCAGGCCGTGCACGCGCTGCAGCCTCTCGGCATCCCCGTCAGCCACATCCACCACCCGGCGCCCTCCGCCTGATCCGAACGAGTCCCCATGCCCAACATCACCTTCGAACAGGAGACCGCCCGACGGACGACTGCCGCGGCTGGCCCTCTGGGGGAATTCACCTCTGGGCTCGCACCACGCCTCTCGTCCGCTTGGACCTCCCGCGTCCACTCCACGCCCTACCGATGGAGCCAGGCCGACTACCGCCTCTGGGAACGAGAGGACGGAGCCCTGTGGCAGGCGGTCTACCACAGCCGCCAGGACAGCGACCATCTTCGTGCCCGGGCCTTCCTCACCCACCCCACCGGCCTGCAGCTCTACATCGTCCAGCGGCCCTACCGGCCGAGCGAGTTCCTGGTCGGCGCACTGCTGCCCGCGGGAATCTTCGAGTACGACACGACGCCGCATCCGTCAGCCATCGCCGTTCCTGCCGACCCCGCCCGCGCAGCCGCCGCGATCCGGCGCAGGCTCCTCCCGTACTACCGGACAGCAGCGATGCGCGTCTCCCGCAGCACGCGGTTCCGACAAACCCAGAAGGTCGTCATCGGCCAGTCCGCCGAGGGAATCCCTATCGCCGACGTCCTGTCCCCCCGAGCCGTACGGGCCCTGCTCCACGAGGACGAGCGCTGGTACCTGGACCCCGGCACCGGCCTGTGCGCGGCGATCACGCCGTCACCACACTCCCCGGACGATCTCGTCCAGGACGCGGCAGCACGGCTCCGCGGTCTCGCCTTCGAGGTCGTCCTCACCACCGAGCATCCGCTTGACCTGTACTTCCGCCCCTCGCCCCCGGCCGCGCCCACGCCAGTGGCCGTCCCACCGCCCACCACATCGCGCCCCGCGCGCCGCTGATCAGCAAGGAGCCATCCCTGCCCGGCCAGTTCGTCGTCGGCACACACCCCCAGTACGGGTATGTCGCCGCCGCCCAAGGTATGCCCCATCACATCAGCAACTGGTACCTGACCCGTCTGGGCTTCCAACCCCTCCACGGCCTGCACGGTGTCTACCTCCTACCGGCCCCCACCTACGAAGGGGCTCGGCGCACCCGCCAGGCCATCTCGAGCCTGCGCCGCAGCGGATACAAGGTCCACGCCGACTACGCCCTCGACCCCGCCAACGAGCCATCCGCGCAAGCCGCCCCCCAGGACCCGCGCGCCTGGTACCGGACCGAAATCTCACAGGCCGCCGCCACCGCCTCACCCCAGTACGCAACCGCACGGGCCTGGGGCTCCACGCCGCCGCAGACCTCGCCGACGGCGCCCTCGCCGACAGCATCCACCCGCGCGAGCCATAGCCGCTAAGCGCTCGAAGGACCTTCCCTGCCCATGCCCCACACGGACCACGAAAGGCACGGCAGCAGCGACCTGCGCCGCCGGTCCCGCCGGGAGGCCGCAGGCTTCCTGCGCACGCTCCCGGTGTCCGCAGACCCCGCCGCCCCGCTGCGCGCCTGTACCGAGGCCATGTCCGCGGCCTCGACGCCCGCCGAGATCCACGCTCTGACCGAACTCGCCGCAGGCGGCGAGGACGCCGGGCTGGTCTCCCTGCGGAATCTGCTGCGCGCCGCTGGCACCCGCTGCCGTGAGCAGGGCCACGCCCAGCTCGCCGACCGCTACGACCGCACGAGCGATCTCCTCGACATCGCCGACCGGACCCTCTTCCAGCTCGGTGTCGACCTGCTGTCCAGCACCTACGACACCTCGACGGACCCCTCCACGCCCCGCCTGGTCTCCGTCGGCCGCACCGAGGGAGACCCCACCTGACACCGTCCGAGATCACGCTCTTCACCAGCAGGCACTACGGCATTGCCGCTCTCGTCGCTGGTGACAACTACCGCTGGGCCCGGACGGCTCTCCAGCTCGCAGGCTTCGAGCAGGACGGCGACGCCAACTACGTCATGCCCCTGACCGACGCTGACCGTGCACGCCGGGCCCTGGTCGCTCTAGAGCAGACGGCACGCGCCTGCCGCACCTCAGTATCCGCAAGTAACCGGCCCTACGTCGGCGACTTCGCTCAGGGTCTCATCAAGAACCTGCCCGGCGGATGGAGCGTGCGGATCGAGAACTACTCCATGGAGGTGTGGCAGGGCGACCTCGCCGCCGGGATCTGGGACACCGGGCCCCTCCTCCACAGCCTGGAGCGAGACCGCCCGACGGTCGCGGCGATCCTCCAAGGCGAAAGGGGAATCGAGGTGGCCGTTGTCCAAGACGCCCGCCAGGACGTGTACCACGTCGGGATGATCGCCCCGAAGAACATGTACCTGGACGAGACGGTCACCCCGCCCTCCAGCATCACGCTGCGACCGGCCGACGCCTCCGCCGCGCGCAAGGTCACCGCGCTTCTGGACAGTTACGACCAGGCCGTACTCCAGATGCAGTTGAACCACCTCGGGGACGACCTGGCCTGGGCCCACGAGTCGTTCGAGCCCGGCACCGTCACGGATCCGCCCCGACACGACCTCGCCGATGCCTTCACCCGCTTCGTCGCCGTCGCGCCGCACATCATCGCCGCCCTGCGCACCAACGACACCTACACCTTCAACAAGCATGAGAAGGCGTTCCTGGAACGCATGGACGCCGCGTTCGGCCGGCCGGACCCTGCCCAAGAAGACGCGGGGACGACGCCGCAGATCCCGAGCGTCGATCCGCTGGCCCTGTGGCTGATCGACGGCGAGGGCCTGGTCGAACTTGCCCGCGACGCCAGCCGAGCCGCACCGGCCCACACGGCCGCCAGTCTGGTCCGCGCCGTGGCGGCATCCCGCGCTCTGCCCTCCCCGCCCGTACAGGCCCGGCTCGCCCTCAGCCGCCGATAGGCCCCACCTGGAGCCGCCATCTCCCCCGCCCTTTCCTCACCCCCAGACCAGGCGATCAACGCCCTGACCAGCTGGGCCGTCCAGTTCTCGGTCATCCGGCTCCGCTGCGAGACGGCTCTGGACCGCCTGCGCAACCACCACGGCGAGATCGCCGACCCCAGCACAGCGCAGACGGCCGAAGCCGAACGCAACCGCGAACTCGCCGAGCTTTTCACCGAACTCCGGCCCCACCTCGACACGCTGATCGCCCACGCCGCCGAGGGCATCGACTCGATGACCCCGGCGCGGCATCACGCCCGGTGGCACCTGCTGGTCACCGACCTCGCGTACGCCGCCGGCCAGGCCGCCCTGATCCTGGACGAACACCCCATCGGCCAGGACACCACCGACCGTGACGCGCGACTGTGGCCGTACATGCGGACCTGGGGCGAGCACGACGTACTCCTGCGCGACTTGGCCCAGCAGTTCGGCCGTCTGCCCGGCCTCGGCGCAGGGCTCACACAGGACGAACAGAGCCTGTGGACCCACCGGGCCCGCTCGGCGCACAGCCACAACCTGCTCCAGCTGCAGGAGTCCCGCTACGACGCCGCCGGCCGTCAGCTCACCCTCGCTGCGATCTTGCACCCCGACGACGATGACAGCCTCGTCTTCCTGGTGCTCGCCGGGGACATCGACAGCCCCGAAATGCGGGTGATAGGCCGCTACGACACCGATGACGCCGCGATCCGGGACCTCCCGCCGGCGGTCCCGCCCGGAGTGCTGTTTCCCTACGGGCCGCTGCAGGGGATCCTGCCGCCGCCGGGTGTCCCCCTCGCCCAGCTGACCCGTGACGTCATAGACGCGCAGCACAGCGCGTCCGTCGCCGAGGCGATCTCCTACGTCACCGACCAGCCGCCCCACGCCCCCGCTGGTCACATCGCCCAGTTGACGGAGTTCCTCGACACCTGCGCCAAGTGGGCAGCCGCACTGGACACGCGGGCCGGCAGGGACATCGCCGTCCGCCTGCGGATGCTCTCCGTCCAGACCAGCCACCTGGTCCACGACCTGGCAGAAGTCGGCGAACAGTTGGAGGGAGCCGTCGCGCTCCTTCCGCCGCACCGCACCCCTGCGCCCCGGCACCTTCCGGCCCCCCGCCCGCCCGCGGTAGGGACGACGCCCGTGGCCACGGCGCCCCCTTCAACCGCGCCCGCTTATCGCCGGTAGAGCACCCGGCACCACCCCTTCGCACGCCCCCTGACGGAAAGCCCTGCCCTGTTGACCCTGGCCGATCACCCGACTGCTGCCCCGCAGCCCGCCACGTACAGCGCCGTTCTGGCGCGCCGAAGCGTTGTCCGACTCCTCGCCGGCACCCTGATCGGCCGCCTGCCCAACGGCATGGTGCCCGTCGGCCTCGTTCTCTGGATCACCGGCAGCGGGGGCTCCCTGGCCTTCGCCGGATTGCTCGCCGCCTTGTACGGGCTGGCATCCGGGCTGTCCCAGCCGGTCAAGGGCAGGCTCATGGACCGCCACGGCCAAACCCGCGTGTCCGCGCCAGCGGTGCTGCTCAACTCCGGTTTCCTGGCCGCGCTCCCCTGGATCGGGGCGGGCGGGCATCCGGCGGCGGTGACCGCGGTCGTGGGGCTCGCGGGTCTGGTCACGCCGCCCTTGGAGGCCGGGCTTCGGTCGCTGTGGCCGACGGTCCTGCCCGACCTCGGTCAGCGCCGAGTCATCCAGGCGCTCGACACCGGCTCGCAGGGACTCCTCTATATCGCGGGCCCCCTGCTCGCCTCCTGGCTGGCCACCGCGCACGGGCCCGACACCGCCTTGACCGCGACCGCCGCCCTCGGGCTCATGGGCACGGTGATCGTGCTGACCGCCGCCCCGTCGCGGACCTGGCGTCCCGCCGCCGCCGACGGGGCGGTCGGCAGCGGACGGCTGACCAGCGCCGGCCTGGTCCTGCTGTTCACCGCGCTGGCCGGAACGGGATTCGCGCTCGGTGCGATGAACGTGTGGGCCGCGGGCATGGCCAGCACGCACGGGCTCGCCATGCTCTCCGGAGTGCTCCCCGCCGCGTTCTCCACCGGAAGCTTCCTCGGCGGCCTGATCTACGCCCGCCGGGCCTGGCCCGGCTCGACCACCACCCAGCTCATCACCACCGCCGGCCTCTTCCTGCTCGGCTGGCTTCCCCTGCTGGCCCAGCCCGCCCCCCACGCCGCCATCGCCCTCGCGCTCATCCCGGGGCTCTTCCTCACCCTGATCATCACCAACGGATTCCACAGCGTGGACGCCCTCGCGCCCGCCTCACGGACCACCGAGGCGTACGCCTGGCTGATCCTGTCCGTCGGCACCGGCCAGGCTGCAGGCACCGCCCTCGCCGGCGCCCTCGCCGAACACCCGTGGATACTCGCCGCGCTCCCGGCCGCCGGCGCCACCACCACGCTGACCATCCTCGTCCTGGCCCGCCCGAAGCTCGGCACCGGCCGCCGCCTCGGACGCCACCGACGACCCCGCCACACCGAACACCGCTCCGCCAAAACCCCCTTGTCCGAAGGAGATACCTGCATGGCTGTACGTACCAACTGGAAGATCATCCACAGTTGTGGACACGAAAGCACCCAAAACCTGTCCAACCGCCCCGCCGACAAGCGCGCCGGATACGCCCGCTGGCTCGGAGGTCGTGACTGCACCGACTGCTGGAGGGCCGCCCGCGACTCCGACACCGTCGCGAAGGAGGAATGGCTCGCAGCGAAGCGCGCCGAGGAGCAGCAGGCCGCTCTCGCCTGGGCGGAGCAGTTCGACATGCCGCCGCTGGAGGGCCCCGAGCGCGCCCTGGCCTGGGGTGAGCGCTCCCGCTTCCACCTGGCGACCACTGCGTACACCGCCCTTGTCACCGAAGGCAGTTGGGACGAGGCGGACTGGGCTGCGCTGGAGGAGAAGATCCGTTCAGTCACCCGGGCGGGATGGTGGATCGACCAGCGCGAAGCGGACGGAACCGACCTTCCCGAGCTGCTGGACGCAGCCACATCGGACGACCGGGGGACGGAGAACCCGTTCCGGTAGGAGCAGGTGGGCGGCCATGTATAGCCGACGATCCCCGGTCAGCCAAACCGGGGATTCTCCAGACCATTGAAGTACTTCGCCCGCCGCGACCTGTGGCATTTCGTGGAAGGACTTCTACCGTGCCCGACGCCAGCCGTGCCGCGTTCATACCCGCTGATGCGATCACCCCAGAGCGGGACATCACCCACGAGCACTTCGCTCCCGGCGATCAGATCGTGGTGATCAAGGGTGTGGACGACGGCATCCTGTGGGGAGACGTGATGACGGTGGTCACCCCGTCCTGGCACACCCCGACCAACGAGGACGGATGGCGCCTGCGCGACCCGAACGGCGGCGCCCTCAGCTTCGTCACCGGCCACCCCCGCTACCTCGTCCACCCGTCCCAGAAATGCCCGGACTGCCTGATCTACCACCGGGCCCTGCAGGACTACCTGGTGCCACGGTTCTCCGAGCGCAAGCCCGTCGATGTCGGCTGGTACTCGGTCACCGAGACGAACCAACTCGTCCACGTGGCCGACGGCCGGGGCAGCCGGTGATCGCCCGGGTGTACAAACGGGGGATCTCGGCGCCCGATGCCCTCGCGGAAGCCCTCGGCCGTCCGGGCAACGGGCTGGCAGGCCTGCCGGGCCACGAGATCGTCGCCCATTGGCCCGCCCTGGAGTACTACACCCTCTGGGACGAGCAGAAGGTCTGGAGCATGCCGGCCTGGGCGGAGCACCTGAACGACCCGCTGCACGAGGAGCCGTTCGCGGCCAGTCCCGAAGGGGACCGCGCGGCAATCTTCCACGCCGACTTCCGTCTCCACCCGGACGACCGGGAACTCACCCAGGGGGAGTGGGCGGAGGTGAGCCATCGGCTCGCCCGTGCCGCCGGCATCACCGCACCCGGAGATGATCGAGGGTGCCGGTGGATCGCCGTGCAGGCCCAGCCCGGCCGTCTGGATCTCCTGGCCAACCTCATCCGTGCCGACGGCACCTGGCAGGACCAAGGCCGCCAGTTCCGCGAGAGGCTGAACGAGGAGACCCGCCTGATCGAGGCCGACCTCGGCCTCCGCTCGCCCGTCGGCGCCACTCCAGCGCCTGAACCCGACACCGCGCCGGCCGTCGATCCCAGCGATACCGCGGCCATCGTCGAACTGGGCAGCGCCGAAGCTCATATCGGGGCACTCGTACGTCAGCTGAGCGACGAGCAGACAAGTCCGCTGGCCACGGTCAGGAGCTTCTTCGAGCACTCGGCCCACCGTCTTGCCGCCGTGCCCGGAGAACACACCAGGAGGGCAGCACTCCGGCTGGAATGGGCTGCCCGCCGCCTGTACCGCCTCCAGCAGGACCTTACCGCCGCCGCCGAAGACCTCACGGGCCCGGCCAACTCCACCCCGGCCACCATCTCCGGGCCTGCCCACCACCCACCAGCGCCGACCCGCCGCACCCGCTGACCAAAGCCGAAAGGTTTCCCCTTCTTGGCCCTTGCCGACCGCATCCTGGCCCTGCGCCGCGACCCACACTCCGGCGAGGTCCTCGCCCGCGGAGGCGACATCGAAGCCCACAGCATTCTGGAACGCAGCGGTTTCGTTTCCGTCGTACGCGTCCACGAGGCCTATCACCGCCTGCCCACCGGCCTCGACCGCACGGAAGAGACCCGCCTGGCCGAACGCGCCGTATCCCGCCTGCGCACAGTTGGCTACCACGTCGACTGCGACGAGGACTTCGACACCCAGACGACGGAACCGCATTACCTTTCTCTCGGCGCCCAGGTCGCCCACCTCGCCACCAGCATCCGCGTGGCCACCAGCACCGAAGACGCCGCCGAGGTCCTCACCGAGCTGACCGCGGCTCACGACGGCATCCTGACCGCCCTCGGCGAAGTGCTCACCGCGACGGCCGACTTCTATCAGGACCTGGGACAGCCCGCCGACGTGTACGTCGCAACCCGGCTCCGTTCCCTCGCGGACGACTCCCTCGGCCTCGTCCGCTCCAGCCTCCATCAGACCCGCACCGACCTGATCGACCGGCACCAGCCACACCCCATGCGACGTGAATGCACCGGTGAAGTCGGGCCCGACGAAAACGAAGCGTCCGCGGTCTGCGCCTGCCCTCCGCCGCGCCCCACCACCAGCGTGGCGCCCTTGCCCCCCATGCCGGCCACCCCCGCCGCCCGGCACCGCTGACCCACCACGACCCCGCCCGAGGAACCAATGCCCGCCTACGAACCCGACCCCGACCACCTCTTTTCCTTCGCCGCGGTCCTGAGCGACCTCCTGCCCGGCACCTGGACGTGCGAGCAGCACCTCCGCACCGCCCACGAGGACCAGTTCGTCCTCACCGCCGAAGTCTGGGACATGGACCAGGTCGCCGAGGCCATCGCCTGCCATCCCCTCAAGCACCACGTCGTCCTGACCCGGGCCGACGACAGCCGCCGCCTGTTCCTCATGGCCCACCCCCGGCACGACGACGAGTTCCTCATAGCCGCCATGGCTCCCGCTGCCACCCCCTCCGAGGCCTTCCGCGGCGTAAGGGAGCCGGACGGCATCGCGGTCCCCGCCGACCCCGAGCATGCCGCGGAAGCCGTCATCACCGGCCTCCTGCCCCGCTACGAAGCGGCCCTCGCCCAGGTCCAGCACGACGTCACCGTCCCTGCCCCCTCATTCGCCGAGGACGAGGTGCTGGTGCTGACCTGGAACGATTCGGGCGACCTCACCGCCAGCGTCACCCGCGAAGAAGTGGGCGAGATCCTCACCGCCAACGGCTTCGTCCACGACCCCGACAAGCAGACATACGTCCTCGCCGGAGACGACACCTTCGTCCAGGCCCAGCACGGACGGGCCGTCGGTACCCGGCTCGCCGCCTTGGGGATCGGCCTTCAGCTGCGGCTGCCAGCCAGTCACCCTGGCCCGGCGACCACCCCGGTCGCCACCGCCCGCCCAGCCAGCGCCCGCCCGACGCGCGCCCGGTGAAGCAGGGCCGCGGGCTCTGAGCACCACCATCCCTCCGCCCCCCGAGATGCCCTTGTCCCTCCCTCGCACGCGCGGCGACCTCGCCGCTTTCGCCGACGCGCTGGCTGCCCGGCTGCCCGACACCTGGACCAGCGCCTACAGCAGCCACGCCGCCTACCACGATCAGATCGCCACCACCTCGGCGCTGTGGGACGTGGGCGCCGTCGGCTACGCCGCAACCAACTTCGTCCTCGGACACCAGGCCCTTCTGTCCCGCGCCGACGGAGCCCGCCTCCTGGTCTTCGACCGCCCTCGGTACCCCGACCAGTTCATGATCGGCGCCTTGGAACCGGACGCCCACCATGACGCCTTCCATCAGGTGGACGAGCCCAACGGGATCACCATCCCCTCCGAACCGGTACGTGCCGCCGCGCAGATCACCCGTCGGCTGCTGCCCCGCTACGAGCAGGCGCTGCTGCAGGTCCGGCACAACACCGTCCATCCCCCTGCACGCCGGGCCGCGCCTTCTCTGGTCGCCGGGGCAGTGAGCATGGCCTGGCATCCGGACGGCGTCATCGGCGCCGTCACCGGAGTACGTGAGGCCACCGCGGTGCTGTACGGCGCTGGGTTCCAGTACCACCCCTACCACCGGCAGTTCCTCCTCCCGGCTTCCTACGGCGACCGCGAGCAGATTGCCCGCCTCCAGGCCGTCACCGAACAACTGGCTCGTAACGGCGTCGGCGTCATCATGCGCCCGGCCCGGCCAGCACCGGCTCCGGCGGCGCTGCCCGCACGCTCGCCGGCCCCTGTCGCCTCATCCGTGACCCGCTGACCCATCCACCACCGCAAGGAGTTCCCCGTGGGCAATCTGGCCGATGAATCGGGCACCGACGTCGAGATCTATCGCCGCGCCTTCAACCCCGACACCATCCACGTCGTCAGCCGCAGCGACGCTCCCGAAGACCTCTTGGCGCTCCTCGACAGAGCCGGCCTGGAACGCAAGACCGAGACGACCGCCGGCCCCGTCTACGTCTGGCACGAAACCCCCGAGGGCCTGAGCGAGAAGACCCAGAAGCAGCTGGTCACCCGCTCGATGCTTCCCCTGCTCATCGCCGACTACAAGGTCAACATCGACCCGGACGTGTACGACGTGACCGCATGGGCGGAAGCAATGACCGAACACCGCGCCCAGCAGGCCAAGGCCACGCAGACCCAGGCGCCAGCCGCACTTCCGCCGGGGCCGCCCGGCTCACCCCCACGTTCTCGCTGACCTGCCACCGCCACCCCGTCCCCTGCCCCATCCGGGCCGGGGACGGCCCCCACAGAGCCGGAGCACCACGATCCCCCACAGACCACCACCGATCTCACCTGCCCGCCGCCCTCGCCTGGCCGTCTTCCTCCTGCGCCGCTACCTCCGCGCCGTAGCCGCCCGCCGGGTCGACCGGCAGCACCCAGACGCCATCGGCCCGTTCTGAGCTTCAAGCGAGTTCCGGCGAGGAGACCTCGGCCCCGACCGCTCCGGAGGAGCATGACCGTCCACGACCCCGAAACCCTGATCCGCCACATCACGCAGCAGATCGCACTGCTCAACGAGCACCTGATCACAGCGCGTCCCCAACAGGCCGCCCGCATTCTGGGCCGGGTCCTCGATATCGAGGAAGGCATCCTCGGCGGCCTGACCGCCTTGATGGCCACCGGGTCCCGTTTCGCCCAGGACAGGGCGATCGCCGGCGATCTGCCACCCGAGGTCTGTCTCGCTCTCGGCCGGGCCGCGAACGAACTACACGACATCGGCCTCGACCTCGACGAGCACGCAGAGGACCTCCACCGGTTCTCCCAGGCCCCGGCCGTCGCCACGGTCCCCCCGGTCGCGTCGGCTCTCGTCGCCAGGAGGCACCGATGAAGAAGACCTGGACAGGCTGGGGCCCCACCGCAGACCAGCCCCAGCAGCACTACCTGGTCGAACCCCGCCACCTGGCCGGCGGAGGGGACCTGCGCTACGTCGGCGAGTACCTGCGCGCCTCGGGTTGGAAGGACCTCTCGCGCTCCGGCGGCCCGATGGTCTTCGACAGTCCCGACCGCACAGTCCGCATCGGCTACGACCCCGCGGCCATGCCCGGCGGGTGGACCGTCTCCGGCCAGGCCGTGGGCCAGCAGCCGGCCTGGCACGCCACGTTCACCATGGCCGTGCCGATCGAGGTCGTCGCGGGGTTCACCGACACGCTCACCAAGCCACGCTCCGCCCACGCTCCCAACGTGTGGGCACCGTTGGAGGAACACGGCTGGGAGACATCGCGGGTGGAGGAGCACTTCACCGCCGTCGCCCCGGACCGCACCGCCTGGCTGCAGTACCACCAGAACGCCCCCGGCCAAGCCCACTGGTGGGCCGGCGCTCGCACCGAGCACGGCAGAAACTGGGACGCCGTCTTCACCCCCACCACGCCGATGCACCTCATCCAGGGATTCTCCGCAGCCCTCGCCGACCCGACCCCCGTGATGCGACCGCGCGGCCACGTGCCCGCGACGAAGTTCATCCGCACCACGAGCGTGTCCGTCCGCCCCTCCGAACTCGGACGCTGGCAGCAGGCCCGGATTACCGCGGCCCGAGCCACCACCTGGGCCCGCAACTCCTGGGCCGCGGCCCGCCCCCGCCAGCACACCCCGGCCGCAGGCGGAGCCAAGGTCCGCCGCTGACCGTCCCCGCACACACCCCCGTACCAAGGAGCCCCTTGACCACCCCCGTCACCGTCCCCACCCCACAGCAGATCGAGCAGGCCACCGACGCCCTCGCCCAGCTCGTGGACTACCTGCGGACCGAACCGCCCACCACCGCCGTCCTGCCGCTGCTGGCACCGCTCCTCGACGAGGACGACGGCGTCCCGATGCTGCTGTCCGACGTCCTGCGCGCAGCCGCCCGAGCCATCGCAACGAACACCGAGCCGCACAGCAGCAGCGTCAACTCGATGGTGTCCACCCTGCGGGAAGCGGCGACCGAGATCATGCAGTGGCACTCCCTCCACTGGGAGGTCCGCGCCCTGGCCCGTGCCACAGCCACCCCTAGGGAGACGACCTCCTGAAGCCTCGCCCCTTCATCACCACCCGAGCCGACGAACCCCACAGCAAGATCTGGTTCGAGACCAGTCCCCGCCGCCTCGCCGGCCGGGGCGACCCCCGCCACATCACCCAGGTGCTGCGGGCAGCAGGCTGGTCCAACCACTCCGACCCGGACTTCCCGCACGTGATCCTGGCCAGCCCCGACCAGCGCTACGCCTTGGCCCTGGAACCCGAGACCGAGTCGTACTCCAAGTGGTGGCGGATCAGCTGCACCAGCGACGACGAGAACTGGTACGCCCAGTTCGGCGGCAACACCCCAGTGGAGATCATCGCCGGATTCACCGACGCCCTGCTCGTTGCGGCACCCGAAACCACCCCCGACGTGTGGCCCCTCCTCACCTCACGCGGCTGGACCTACGTACAGGACGAGCGCGGCCATGAGATCGCCGAACACCCCGACGGGATCACGCAACTCCGCCGATGGAACAGCGTGAGCAGCTGGAACGCCAACTGGACCGCTGCCGCGCTCCTTCCCAACGGGCTCGGCGGGCAGGAATCGGTGTGGGATGCCTATCTGGGCAACGCTCCGCACCTCGTCGCCGCCTTCGTCACCGCGCTGGTCGACCCCGCTCCCGTGGCACGGGCCGAGTTCGACGTCCCGTACAGCAGCCTCGTCACCCAAACGCGCGGCGAACGCCAGGGCGACGAGCTCGCGAAAGAGCACGCCGCCCGCCTGGCCCGCGCACGGGCGACCGCCGCCGATCAGCGGCGGCGCACCCGCCTCGCAACCGAGCCCGTCACCAGCACGATCCCGGCGGCTTCCGTCGCCGCCGGGCGCCGCCGCTGACCCACGCCCGACCGACCGTTTCTTTAAGGAGCCGCCCTCTGTCCATCCCCGACCGGCACCTTGCCCAGTTCGCCGAAGACCATGACCACCTCGGATCCGCTGTCAGCCCCCGCCACCTCGCTGGTCCCGGCGACCCGCGCCACGTCACCCACGCCTTGCGGGCCGCCGGCTGGCGCACAGAGTCCGACCCGCTCCACCCAAAGGTCGTCCTCCACAGCCCCGACTACTCCCACCAGCTGACCCTCGCCCCGAAGCCGGGACGCCCGCAGCAGACCTGGTGGCGCATCCGCGGCCCGCATGGGCCCGCCTACTGGTCGGCCGAGTTCAGCGGCGCCACCCCCGTGGAGATCGTCGCCGGTCTCACGGACGCGCTTGTCCAGCCGCCCCCGGGCCCCCTGCGCAGTCCCTTCGACCTGCTCACCTCCCACGGCTGGAGGCACCACCGGGAAGCGGACGGCTCCGAATCGGCGGCATCGCCGGACGAGGGCGTTTCGATGGAATGGCAGGTGTCCCCCATCGCGGGAACGCTCGGCTGGGCCATCGAAGCGGTCGACGGGGGATTCCTCTGGCGCGCGAGCCTCGACGACAACACGCCCTCCCACCTGGTCACCTCGTTCGCTCGCGCCCTGGCCAACCCGGATCCGGTCCTGCGCGGGCGCTTCGAGATCCCCTACGGTCGCCCCCTCAAGCAGGAGCAGGAAGAGCCCCTCGGCCCGAAGGCCACGGCAGCACACGCTGCACGTTTGGCCCAGGCCCGCCGTCACCGCCCCAAGGCAGTGCTCGGCACCAGCCCACCGGGGGCGCCCGCACTCCCGAGAACTGCCTCTCCGGCCCGGTCCGCCCGATAGTGCCGGCCCGGCCTCCACCGGCACGGCCCCCTGCGACGACACCCGCTCCGGCATTTCCCGGCCAGGCCGTCTCAAACCCCAGACCACCGGTAGCCATCCGCCCCCGCTGAGCCGACCGCTCCCGCCCGCCCCCTGGAACCGCCCTCTTGCCCTCTCCTTCGAACTCCAACTCCGACGGCTACGACATAGCCTTCAAGGCGCTGATCGGTGCCATGGCCGTCATGATCCCCGCATCCACCCTGGCCTGGCTCGGCGGCAACACCCTCGCCTGGGCCACCGGCACCGGCGACTGGGTGCCCTACCAGCCGGCCGCAGCGCTCCTGCACCCCGAACAGCTGTGGCCCGCCGCGGACGAGACCGCGCTGCTGATCGCCACCCGCATGCTGCCCGCCCTGATCCTCATCGTGCTCACCCTGGGCGGCCTGACCTGGTGGCGGCGGCGCAACGCTGGCGGCGGGGGCAAGCGGAAACGTATCGCCGGGATGGCCAAGACACGGGACATCGAGCCGCTGCTGGCCAAGGCCATCACCGCCAAGGCCCGGTCCCTGCGCCCGAGTCTGAAGCACGCCAGGACCATCGACCCGGCCGACACCGGCATCCTGCTCGGCAACCTCCAGGGCAGCCGCACCGAGGTCCGCATGGGCTACGAGGACGTTGCCGTCGCCATCATGGCCCCGCGCTCCGGCAAGACCACCTGCCTGGCCATCCCAGCCATCTTGAACGCACCGGGTCCGGTCCTGCTCACCTCCAACAAGGCGGCCGGGGACGCCTACACCGCCACCCTCGACGCACGCGGCCAGGTGGGCCCGGTGTGGTCCATGGACCCGCAGCAGATCGCGCACGCCGAGCGCGCCATGTGGTGGAACCCGCTCGCAGACGCTAAGACCCTCGACGGTGCGGGCCGTCTGGCCGGGCACTTCCTCGCCGCATCGGTGGATGCCTCCCAGCAGGGCGACTTCTGGTCCAAGGCCGGATCCAACATTCTGAGTCAGCTCTTCCTGGCCGCTGCGCTCGACGAACGGCCGATCACCGACGTCATGCAGTGGCTGGCGTTCCCCGCCGACCGCACCCCGCTGGACATCCTGCGCGACCACAAGTTCACCGCGGTCGCCTCCCAGTTGAAGGGGACCGTGGAAGGTCCGCCGGAAACCAGGGACGGCATCTACGAGACCGCCCGCCAGTACGCCGCCGCCCTCCTCAACAGCGAAATCGCGGCCTGGGTCACCCCGCAGCGAGGTGTGGCGGAGTTCCGGCCCGCCGAGTTCGTGACCAGCTCCGACACGCTGTTCCTGCTCAGCAAGGACGGCGGCGGCGGTGCAAGCGCCCTGATCGCGGCGTGTGCAGACTCGGTGATGCGGGCCGCGACCGCCCAGGCCGAGCGCGCCGGCGGACGCCTCGATCCACCGATGCTCGCGATCCTCGACGAGGCCGCCAACGTCTGCAAAATTTCAGACTTGCCGGATTTGTACTCTCACCTTGGCTCGCGCGGGATCATCCCGATCACGATCCTGCAGTCGTACCGGCAGGGCCAGAAGGTCTGGGGCGACGCCGGCATGGACGCCATGTGGTCCGCCTCCACCGTCAAGGTCATCGGCTCTGGTATCGACGACCCGGACTTCGCGGACAAGCTCTCCCGCCTGATCGGCGACCACGACGTCGAGACGAAGTCCACCTCCGTCTCCGACTCGGGCAAGTCCACCAGCATCAGCATGCGGCAGGAGCGGATCCTGCCCGCGGACGCGATCCGTGCACTGCCGAAGGGGACGGCGCTGTGCTTCGCCACCGGCATGCGGGCCGCCATGCTCGACCTGCGGCCCTGGTACCTCGAGCCCGGCGCCCCAGAGCTGGCCGCCGCCTCTGCCGCCGCGTCGAACGCGATCACCGCCCGCGCCGTCGCCAAGGCAGCACCCGCCCGATCCGACTTCGGGACCGCCGCGTGAGCCTGCCGCAGCTGCATCTGGTGCCGGTGCGCTCGCGGGCCGCGAAAGCCTTCGTGGCCGCCTGGCACCGGCACCATCCGCCCCCGGCGGGCATGGTGTTCGCCGTCGGTGCCGCCGACGAAGCCGGTGTCCTGCGCGCCGTCGCCACCGTCGGCCGGCCTGTCGCCCGGCACCTCGACGACGGAGCGACCTTGGAAGTGACCCGTACCTGCACCGACGGCGTCAACAACGCCAACTCGATGTTGTACGGGGCCGCGTGGAGGGCGGCGAAGGCGCTCGGATACCGGCGGCTGATCACGTACACGCAGGACGGGGAGTCCGGTGCCTCGCTGCGCGGGCCGGGTGGCGGGTGATCGCCCACCGCCCGCCCCGCCCCGGCTGGCACACCCCGTCCCGGCCCCGCGCCCCGCGCGGCACCGAACACATCGCCCGCACTTTGTGGCAAGCCCCCTTGCCTGAACCCGGAGACCAGCACCTTGTACACGTCCCCTGAACTGGACGAGCTCGCCACGCACCGTGCAATCGAGGACGCCCAGCCGATCACCTCTGCCCTGTCGGGCCGTTCTAGCCAATTCCACGGCGTACGGCTTCCCGACGGTGCACGCGTGGCCGCCTATGTCGACGGACCAGACGAATCACCGGTGACTGCTGTCCTGGTGCACGGTCTGTCGGTCACCGCGGCATTGTGGCGCTCGCACGTACCTCTGCTGCTCGACCGGGGGATGCGGGTGGTGCGCTACGACCATCGTGGTCACGGCCGTTCCACCCGCGGGACCGCCGCGCTGAACCTGGACCAGCTGGCTGATGATCTCGCCCACATCCTGCGGACGACGGCCCCGCGCGGCCCTCTCGTGCTCGTCGGGCACTCCATGGGCGCAATGACCCTCATGCGCGCAGTAGCGCGCCACCCCGAACTCGCCCCGCGGATCCGCAGGCTAGTTCTGATCTCACCCCCGTACGCAGGCGTCAGTACCCGCACCGGCACGGGCCCCGTCCACACGCTCCTCGCCGCCGGTCGCAACCTCCTGGCGTCCGCCTGCACGCACGCGCCGTGGTTGCTCGACACCGCCCGGCAACGCCTGCCCATCACCAGCCGGTGGGCCCTACGTTCGCACCCCCTCCCTGCCTCCGACGCCCGGCCGGTGCCGTGCCGGGAAGGCCTGCACACCATGCCCACCCGCGACATCGCCGCCCTGTGGCATGACCTCGCCGGCCAGCAGCCCGATCCCGGTCCCCTGCAGCAGCTCGGCAGCCGCCTTCACCTGCTGGCCGGAAGCCGGGACACGCACATCCCGCCGGAGCAGACCCGGCTCCTGGCCGTGTCCCTGCCCCACGCCCGGCTGGAAATCGTCCCGGACGCCACTCACGCGCTGCCCCTACGCCACGCGCAGCTCGTCACCGACCGGATAACCCACTGACCGCCTCACCGAAGGGCCCACCCGCCTGCACCAGATCAACATCCCGGTCCACATCGACCGCCTGAAAGCCCTCGCCAGCCGCTTCGAGAGCTTCCGCACCGAACTCACCAGCACCACGCCCCTGACCGGGACCGACGGACTGCAGCAGCTCACCCGGCACATTTGTACCTCCCACGAGCTCACCTTCGAGGCGCTGACCCGGCTCACCGCGCTCGACGGCAGCCAGGCCACGCGGATGAAGGGCGCGCTCGCAGCCCTCGACTGCCTCGCCCAGACCGTCCAGCACGCTGGCCTGGTCTCCGAGAGCCTGACCGCTGCGATCGCCGCCAACGCCTACGACGGCACCTCCTGGGACCCAGCCCACCGCACCGACACCATCGGCCGCGGCCTTCGCCATCTCGACGCCCGCAAGGCCATCGCCGCCCACCGCGCGGACGCCTCCGCGAGCCTGGAGATCTGCGCCGAGGGCTGCCGGATCGTCGCCAGCCACCTCGCCGACGCGTTCCCCTCCCCGGCCGCCGGCCCCGCAGCCCAGCCGATCCGCTCAGCAGCCCGCACCCGCTGACCACCAACCTCACTGCCACGCCCAGCCTGTCCCCGCCGACAGCCTGCTCCCCCGGAGACCCGCACGCCCAGCACCGATCCCAGCCCACACGACATCGCGCTCGCCCTCGCCGCCCGACTCCACCCCGACGCCGCTCCACGCGACGTGGTCATCTCCTTCCGCCCGCGCAAGAGCGCCGAGGCCAGGTACGACTACCGCAGTTCCGTCGGCCCCGTGATCGCCTTCGCCCAGGCGCTGCATGCCCACCTGTACGGGCTGCCCTCCGAGCCGCCACCCCTGCCGGCCGCGCTCGACGAACTCCTCCAGGCCGTGTGCACCGTCGACCGCGACGGGCAGGAGGCCGTCGTCGCCCAGCTCGCCGACCAACTGCACGCCGCCGCCGACCTCCTCGAATGGGCCCGCAACCACGCTCACTGGAACCGGCTGCCCACCGAAGTCTGGGAACGACTGCGCGACGCCACCACCGCCCTCACTCAGATCGCGGACACGGTCGCAGAGGCCACGCCGGCCTTCTCAACGCGTCGCCCCCCACCCCCCGCCATGGCGGCACTCCCCTCCCCGCCGCCCACCGTCACCACTGCCGCGCCCGCACGGCGCTGACCCCCGCTCAAGGACCATTTCATGCCCGCCACCCCCGCTTTCCAGGCACTTTCCCTAGGTGCAGGAATTCAATCTTCCGCCCTGCTCTGCCTTTCCGCCGAAGGCGCCCTCCCCAAGGTCGATTACGCAATATTCGCCGACACGGGCTGGGAACCGAAAGCCGTGTACGAACATCTTGACCGCCTGGAGCGCGAGATTGCCCGTCCGGCCGGAATACCAATCCTTCGGGTATCGTCCGGAAAAATCCGAAAGGACGCCCTGGACCCGAACCACCGGTTCGCGTCCATGCCCCTCTACATTCTCAACCAGGACGGGCGCCCCGGAATGACCCGACGCCAATGCACAGGCGAATATAAGATAAAACCAATAAAGCGCCAGGTCCGTGAACTGCTGGGATACCCCTATCCATCGCGCATCCCGAAGGACATCTTCGTCGAGCAGTGGGTGGGGATTTCAACCGATGAGTTCCATCGAGCGAAGGACTCGGACGTCAAGTACATGCGTAACCGACACCCTCTCATCGACATGGGCTGGTCACGCTCCGACTGCGTCCGATATCTGACATCGATCGGCATGCGTGAAACCCCTAAGTCGAGTTACCTGGGGTGCCCTTTTCACGGAAATTCCCAGTGGCGCAGCATCAGGGACAACTCTCCCGCCGAATGGCAGGACGTGGTTGAATTCGATTCCGCAATCCGCCGGGGGAACGCACGCGCCAACGCCTCCGGAAATCCGCTGCTGGGTCAGGCGTTTCTGCACCGTTCCCGTGTGCCGCTTGGGGAGGCGCCGATCGACCATGTGACGGCGGCCGAGTGGGCCGCCGTCCAAGAGGCGGCGGGCGGCCCGGTTCCGGACGGGGACGAGCTGGAGGAGGGCGTGTCCAACGGATGCTCCCCGTGGGCGTGCCGTGGATCTGAACCCGATGCGGGCCAGAACGAGTTCGGGCTGGCTGTATGAGAGGGATCGTCCTGGACCTGTTCGCCGGTCCGGGCGGTTGGGGCCACGCCCTGCACGTCCTCGGCGTGCGGGACGTGGGCCTGGAGTGGGACGAGTGGGCCTGCAAGACCCGCTCTGCGGCTGGGCAGTTGACGATTCGGACCGACGTCGCGATGTATCCGGCGTGGATCTTCGCGGGGCGGGTGAAGGGGTTCATCGCCTCGCCTCCGTGTCAGGCGTGGTCGATGGCAGGGAAGCGCCTGGGCCTGGTGGACCAGCCGCTCGTCCACCAGGCCGTCACCGACCTGGCCATCGGCCGCGACTCCCGCGACAGGCTTCTGGCCGCCTGCCGAGACCCTCGTTCTCTGCTGGCCGCGGAGCCGATGCGCTACCTCCATGCCCTGCACCAGATGGGCGAGCCGGAGTGGATCGCGATGGAGGAAGTCCCCGACGTCCTGCCGCTGTGGCAGCAATACGCCGCGATCCTGCGCGGCTGGGGCTTCAGCGTGTGGACCGGCATCATCAACGCGGCAGACTACGGCGTCCCTCAGACCAGGAAGCGGGCCATACTGCTCGCTTCCCGGGTCCGGACCGCCGCGCCGCCGGAGCCCACCCACGCCCACCTGCCAGAACCCGAGAGCCTGTTCGGGCCCGGTCGCCACCGGTGGGTGTCCATGGCCGAGGCCCTTGGCTGGGGCGCCACCGACAGACCCGTCCCCACCATCTGCGCCGGCGGGGGACCGGGCGGCGGACCGGAGCCTTTCCCCTCCGGGGCCCGCAAGACGCTCACCGACGCCCGCGACCGCGGTGCCTGGAAGCGTCATCCCGCCAGCACCCAGGTACCCCCGAGCCCTGCCGCGAACTCGCAGTGGGCCTGGTCGCTGCGGAGCAACAACCAGGCCAACGCCACCGTCCGTCGTGCCGACGAGCCGGCCGGGACGCTCTTCTTCGGCCACCGAGCCAACGAGTGCACGTGGGTCGCCGCACCCGCCGACGCCACCGGCACGGGAGGCCCGGCACCGGAGCCAATCAGGATCACCGCGACCGAGGCCGGTGTCCTGCAGTCCTTCCCAGCCGACTACCCCTGGCAGGGCAACAAGGGACAGACCTTCTCGCAGATAGGCAACGCGGTCCCACCGCGCTTGGCCGCGCACCTGCTCGCCCCCCACCTCGGCAGGACCCTCAGCCGCGACGATTTCACCCTGGCGGCCTGATGCCCCAACCCAACAGCAATCAAGACGACTTCGCACTGGACGAGATACCGCCACCGCCCCCGGTCCACTACGCCGAGCAGGCCCTCCTCGGTGCGCTGCTCCTCCAACCTCACCGCCTGAAGACCATCGGCGTCCTGCTCCCCGAGCACTTCGCCAGCCACAGCCATCACGCCCTGTTCGCAGCCATGCTCGGCACCCCGCCGCCGACACCCGCCGAGCACACCACCAGCCCCGTCTGGCTGAACACCCTCCTCGACGTGGCACGGCCCCAGGCACCCGGCCTGACCGTCCCTCACCTCCACACCCTGATCCAGGGCTGCCCGACGCCGGAGCACGCCGGAGCGTACGCGCGGATGGTGCGAGCCGATCACGCCCGGCGCACCCTGCGCCGGCATGCCGAACAGCTGGTCCAGACGGCCACCGACCGAGGGCTACCGGACCCGGCCGCCGCCATCCTCGCCCAGGCCGACGCCTTGGCCTCGGTCCTCGACGAGATGGCCGGACAGTTCGCCCCGCACCCCGGCTCTCTCCCCCGCACCCCGCTGCCCGATCCGGCGCCTCGGAACACGAACGAGGAAGCCCTGGAGGAGGAGCGACTGCTGCTGGCCTCCGCGACCGCACATCCCGCCGAGGTGGCACGGATGCGGTGGCTGCAGCCGAGCGACTTCGCCCTGCCCCTGCACGCCGCGCTGTTCCACTGCATCTACGCCCTGGCCCACCGCGGAGATCCCGTCGACCCGGTCACCGTGCTGTGGGAGGCCCAGCACCGCGGGATCGTCGTACAGGACCTGAACCCCACCGAGCTGATGCACCTCGTCGCGGGATCCGCCGGATCACCCGAGCACTGGGGCGAACTCGTCCTGCAGCGCGCACTGCTCACCCAAGCCCACACCACCGGCATCCGCATCGCAGCGTTCACCGACGACCCTGCCAACACCCCCTACCAGCTCATCGCCGGCGGTCGCCGAGCCCTGGCCGACCTCACCGCCCTCCGAGCCCGCTGGCAGCACACCACCCCCTCCAAGCCGCCGGCCACCGGCCCACGCACAACAGCCGCCCCTTGCGCAGGACCGCCACGCACCGCAGTACCGCCCGCCCGCGCCACCCGATGACACCGTCCATCACAGGGCCCGGCCAGCACCAAGCCGAGCCGGGCCCCCGACCGCCGAGAGCCCTGGTTGCCCGAACCCGAAACCGCCGCCCACGTCCGCCTCGCCCTGCACCCCGACGACACCAGCGCCGTGACCGCCACCATCACCGGACCCAACCCCTACCTCGCCCACGCCACCCTCTTCGTGGCCGGGTTCCGCAAGATCGACGACCAGACCATGGCCCTGGTCCGCATCGACCGCGACGAACCCCACTACGCCGACAAGGCAGCCCAAGCCCTCCGCGACGAAGCCGCCACCGTGGAGATAGACGCCGCGCTCCAGGAGGAGATCGACATCGAGTGGACGTACGGCAACTACCCCATGCCCTGGCTGACCCGCGAAGAGGTCCGCGAGGTCAGCGCCGAGGCACAGCGAATCCACGACGACATCGCCTCAGGCCGCCTGATCATCCACTTTCACGCCCACGACGGGTGGACCACCGTCGCGGTGGGCACCTACCGCGACAGCAAGAGCGTCCACCTCCACGGAGAGAATCACCTCCGGCAGGAGACTGACATCACGTGCGACACCGCAGCCGAGGCCATAGCCGAGTTCCACCGGCTCTACTCCGTCGCCGTCCGCCCCGGCCCCGCCCCGCTCACCGACCTCGAACGCACCGTCCGCCAGCTCCTCGCGGGCAAGCTCCCCGCCACCACCGAACACGTCCCCGCGTCTTCGGTCGAGCCGCCGGTCGCGGAGCCCGGCGAACACGAGGCGTTCCTCGCAGCCCTTTTCACCGACAGGACCCAGTGGGAGAGGTACCGCCCCTTCGACGAGACGGCGATTGCCTGCCACGAATCCCTCACTGTACGAGCCGGGTTCGACCACGAAGCACGGCACCAAACCGACGTCGCCTGGACGATCGCCACGTACGACGGGCCGGTCGGCGACCGCCTCTGGCACGCCACCGTCACGGCCGGCACCCCTGTCGCCCTGATCCACACGATCCTGCAGTACGTCGACGTCCCGCCCCGCGCAGCCGGCGAGGGAGCCCCCGACGTCCTCCGCGACGCCGGATGGCACCCCGCCAGCCACCCCGCCCGCACCACCTGGACCGCAGCAGCCGGCGCCATCACTTCGAGCACACCCCGCGGTCAACGGCCGACCGCTGGATCCTGTACGGAGGAGACGACCTCAACCACGCGGCATGGGCGATCCGCCTGTCCGCAGGCGTGGACGGAGACCTCCTCGCCGAACTCGCCTCCACCGCCACAACCCTCGTCGCCGTCCCAACCCCCGCGCCGCGGCCAGCGACCGCCCATCGGCTTCCGACGGCCGTACCCCGACCGCGCGCCCCTCGTCGGTGACCGTGCGGCCAGCGCTCACGGGCACCGCGCTGCTGGCCGTTGGCGGCGACGAGCAGGTCCAGCGGGCGATCACAGCGTCCAACCGCGCGGTGGACTTGTACCAGGCCGGGGCTGAAGGCGACCGGTCCTCCGGATGCCTGCACGCCGCGCATCTGGATCTGGCCACCGCCTACCTCGCGAACGTCGAGGTGGAAGGAGCCAGTACGGAACTCACCGCAGTCCTCGGCGGGGATCAGTACACGCGAGCATCACCATCAGGCTTCGCAAACTGAACACGCTGATCGGCAGCGGGCGTACCGTGACTCAAGGTCAGTGGTCGATCTTCAGGAGCATATCCACGAGGTGACCGCCCGGCCCGCGATCGTCAGCACACCCACGGAGCCGCGATGACCATCGAGCCCACGAACGACCCTTCTGTGACCGACCGGCGCCTGCTCTCCACCCAGGCCTACGGCACCGGTCAGCACCTCGCGGCCCGCCAGTCCCTCTACCACTGGCAGACCCCACGACACGACCTCCCAGGCATCGTCGTCAACGAGCTGGCCGGCATACACGGGGCAGTAGCGGACGTGGGCTGTGGCAACGGGAAGTTCGTGGAACGGGTGCGCGCCGACCGGCCGGATCTGACCATGCTCCCCATGGACATCTCCCCCGGCATCCTGGCGGGCATCGCGGGAGCCGTGACGGCAGACGTCCAAAGACTCCCTATCGCCGACGGTGCCCTGAGCGCGGTCCTGGCCATGCACATGCTCTACCACGTCGAGGACCAGGCCCGAGCCGCGCAAGAGCTGAGCCGCGTCCTGGACAAGGACGGCATCGCCATCGCGTCCACCAACAGCAGGACCGACAAGCGCGAACTGGAGGACCTCTGGCGAGGAGCGGCCGGGGATGTCCTCGGCATCCCGGAGGGCCCCGCACGAGTACAGCTCTCGGCCCGCTTCACTCTGGAAGACGCCCCCGCCATCCTGGGCACCGCCTTCGACGATGTCCGGACGATCCCCCTCCCGGGAGTAATAGAAGTGACCGACCCCGGGCCCGTGGTCGCCCACCTGGCTTCGTACGAGGCGTGGGCCGACCAGATGGGCGTCCCATTCACGGAGACGATCGAACGGGCCCGCCAACGGGTGGACGAAGCCATCCGGGCGGTAGGAGCGTTCCGGGTGACCTGCCTCGGCGGAGTCCTCGTCTGCCGAGCAGCGCGTGCATAGAGCAGCATCCTTGAGCGGTGGTTATGACTTCCGCGCCCCAGGCCGACCTGAATTCACCCCAGGACCTGTGGCTTCCAAGGGGCGAGGAAGGCCGCCACCAGCCAGGGGTCGAGGTCAAGCGGAGAGGACCGCACTGACTCCCAGCAGGGCTTCAAGCTCCGCGACGGCCTCGTCCTCGCCGGTGGCGTGGACAGTGGTGATCCCCAGCTCGGCGGCCGGCGGAAGGTTCACCGCGTGATCGTCTACGAACACGCACTGCTCAGCAGGCATGCCGATGCGCTCCAGGGTCAGCCGGTATATCGCCGGATCAGGTTTGGCCAGGCCGACCAGCTCGGAGACGACGTGCACATCGAACAGGTCCCAGATTCCGACGTGCTCGTACGGGTTGAACGGGTCCAGGCCGAAGCTGTTGGACAGCAGGGCGACCCGATGACCAGCCGCCCGTGCCGCACGGGCGAGGGCAGCCATCCGACGAGCCGCAGAAACCTTGGCCCACGCCCGGCCCATCAGGTTCACCGGGTCAACGTGCGCACCCAGCAGAGCGGCAGTGCCCTCGTTCCACTCCGCCTGCCCTATCTCCCCGACCTCCAGGGCCGCGTACAAACGCCGGCCCTCCGGGTGGTCGTTGAGGGTGCTGCGCCACGCCTCCGGGGCCAGTCCTTCGGATAGGCACCATGCACGGTGGGCAGCGAGAGGATTGTCGGTGAGTACTCCGGCGAAGTCGAGTATCAGGCCGAGCTGTTCACGCCCGTCCGCACTGCCAGTGCTGTACGGCATCCGGTGACCATCCCTTCCGCGATTGGTCTCACAGGGGACGCTATCGCGCGCCCCGACACGCGGAGCGTTCGAGAAGGCCCTGCGCTCGCAGAGCAGCCGCTCCCGCTCACCGGCATGAGTCAATTCTCCCCGTCGCCGCTTGACCGGCTCATCCCCTCTTCCTCAGAGGCCCTGCTCCCGCGGCTGGTCGCCCGACAGGGGGCGGAGCATGGATGAGCAACCCGGTGGCTCGAGCAGGTGACGGCCGTCTGGTACCCCTCTTCCGCCCCGGCAGGTGGAAGAACTCCAGCGCTGGGTCCCTTCAGACCGCTAACCTGCCGGAAGCGTCTCCTGCCCGGCAACCAGTTCCAGGGGGTACCTCGTGACCGTAACTTCAGTCCGGCTCGAGTGGGCGTCAGTTCCTCCCGAGGCACGTGCTTACGTGGAACTCCGACTGGGCTCCCCCGTAGCAGGGTCGATTCCGTGCACCGGCGGGTTCACCCCGGGGGTGGCGTCCCGGCTGCTCCTGGACAACGGGCGGCACGTATTCCTCAAGGGGATGAGCGGTGATCACCCGTTCGCCCCGCAGTATGCGGACGAGATCGCCGTAACCTCGGTCCTTCCGGACGGTGTGGGGCCGCGTGTCCTGTGGTGGGCCACGCCGGAGGACAGCGCCGGATGGTGGTGGCTGTGCCTCGAGGACATCCCCGGAACGGTGCCTGTGCTGTCACCGGATTCGGCGGATACGTTGATGGCGCTGGCCGCCGTCGAGCAGGCTGGAAAACTCCTCACCCCCTCGCCGCTGGACAACGCACGTCCGATCACCGAGCTGGTGGGCCGGTGGCTTACCGGATGGTCGACTCTGGCCGCGCAGACTCCGGATGATCTCGACCCGTGGGCAGCTGGCCATATCAGTGCCCTTGCCGAGATCGAGGAGAACTGGCAGCAGGCGGCGGCAGGGAGGACGCTTCTGCACTGGGATCTGCGGCCGGACAACATGCTGCGCCGTGAGGACGGGTCGGTCGTCATCATCGACTGGTCCTATCAGAATCAGGGTGCGCCCTGGATCGACCCGGCGGTTCTGGTGCCTCACCTGATCATGGACGGCCACTCGCCGACCGAGGCCGAGGCCGCGGTGAGCCATCTTCCGCAGCCTGACGATCCCGCTGTCCTCACCGCATTCGCCGCCGGGATCGGCGGGTACTGGGAGAAGTCGTCGCGCCGGCCGAATCCGCCAGGTGTTCCGTTCCTTCGTGCCCACCAGGTCCGGGCCGCCGAGGCCGCACGCGTGTGGCTGCGGCACCGGACCGGGTGGGTGTGATCGGTTTAGCCGTAGGGGCCTTTGCCGTGCTGGCCGAGGAGTCGGACGAGCTGGTCGGAGGCCCCTTCGACGACGCTGGCTGGAAGCTGGTAGCCGATGAAGGGGTAGAAGCGCTGGCTGATGAACCGGCGACCGTACGCGGTGGTCAGCAGGTACCGGGTGCGGTCGGACTGGTTCGGGGCGCCTCGGTGCCAGGTCTGGCTGTTGACCACGTAGGCGTCTCCGGCTCGGGCGAGCAGTGACGACGGCGTGCCTGGAAGGTTGGGGCTGTAGGGCGGACGCCGACCGGACAGATGGCTTCCGGGGATCACCTGCGTCGGACCGTACCGGTCATGCTCGATGTCGGTGAGGGCGACCATGACGTTCAGGGTGAAGCAAGGGATGGTGCTGGCGTCGGCTGTACCGGTCGGGATGTCGCCCAGGAACGGGAAGAACAGGGCGTCGTCGATGTGCCAGTTGACGATGCCCTTGCCGGGCGGGATGCGCAGCGCGTTCTGGGCGATCACGTGACAGTCCGGGCCGAGGATCGTTTCGACCAGGCTGATGACGGGTTCCAGGTCGATCATGTCGCGGAACTCCCGGTCGTACTCGAACATGCGCATCAGGCTTACATCCCCGCGCAAAAGGTCTCGTTCCGGTGGGGCGGCGTGCACCTGCGGATCCTGGTAGCGCTGCTCTGTCAGGATCCGCAGGCGGTCGGCGGCATTCGCGGGGATGACGGACGGCAGGACAGCGAATCCGTTCCGGTGGAACGCGGCGGAGATGTCCGTGAGGCCGGGCGGTCCGTTCACGGCTACTTGTTGTTGACCGCGGGGATGTCGGCGTAGTCCTCCTCGGGGACCTCCGGGGCCATGTGCTCGGCGCCCACCCAGATGCGTCGGCCGAAGTCCTGGTACTGCTCGGTGTTGAGGATGAACGAGTGCCACACCATGTCGACGGGGCCGGAGGGTGCGTTGTGCTCCTTCGGGTAGAGCATCGTCAGCGCGACGTACTGGCGGAACTCCTCGATCAGCGGGATTGCGTACTTCGCGAAGAAGTAGTCGCGGAACTCGATGGCCTTCTCGTCCGGAACGCCCTCGAATTCTCCCTTGGAGCGGTTGAACACGAGCCACTGCTTCATGACCTCGGCGGCCCAGTGGCGACAGTGGTTGTCCCACTGGCCGAACCACAGCAGCAGCGGGAGAACCTGCTCGTTGTCGAACAGGCGGCCGTCACGGAGGAGCCTGCGCGGGCTCATGCCCAGCAGCAGGAACCCCATGTCGTACTCCTCCAGCATGCGCAGCCGCTTGCGGAGGTCATCGTCCATGTCCGGGAAAGCGACAAGGCACTTGTCGAGGATGGCTCCCGGTTCGGCCACGAGCTTGATCTTGTCCACGTGCTGCCTACTTTCGTCAGAGACCGGGCGCCGTGAGACGCCCGGTCTCAGTTCGACTTGTGACGTGACGTTCCTGCTACGCGTCGGACCCGACCGGCGGCGTGACGCTGTAGCAATCGGAGCAGGTCTCTTCACCGGAGGGCCAGCGCTGGTCGCTGCGGGCCCCGAAGACGTCCGCCATGCGCTGCTTGGTCTGGTGGTAGATCGGCGCGTAGCCCTCGGCGGTGATCTCATTGGACGGGACGTGACCTCGCATGATTCGAGTCCTCTCGGTCGTCGTTCGTGGCCAACCGCCAACGCCCTCAGAAGACATCTGAGGGAGATCGAGTAGATCCGCTCATTCCGTGATCGGGAAGTCGAATTCCGGTCGATGGATCTTCCTGTCCAGGCCGCTTGAAGACCGGGGGCCTACACAGGGACGAGTGCGTCGCGGTGCAGGCCCTCGGCGAATCGCTGCACGATCACGAGGTTCGCCCATGCAGTTCGTACACCGGGTATGGCACTCGCTGCCCGTCGCCGGCATGGAGATCGACGGTACCGATGCGGGTGAAGCCCGCTTTGGCAAGAACGCGGCCGGAGGCAGGGTTGTCGGGGTGGTGCTTGGCTTCCAGACGCGCAACTGCGGCTTCGGCGAAGACAACTGGGACGAACTGCCGTACGGCGTCGGTGGCATGGCCACGCCCCCAGGTGTCCTCGCGCAGAATGTAGCTGAGGGCGGCGGTGCATTCGTCCTGTCGGCGGCATTTGACGAGGCCGATGAGGTCGTCGGCCAGGGTGATGCCGAGACTCCAATGATCGCGGGGTTTTGCGTGGTCCTGGTCACGGATTTTCGCCAGGAGTACGGCGGCGTCCTCGACGGGCATCTGGTACCCCTCGCCGTGGGTGAAGCGGACCGAGGCCCCGCTATAGATGCGCGCCACAAAGGGAGCATCATCGTGGGTCAGCCCTCTCAGCTCGACCATGCGGCCACCTCGGCGGCGGTGGGGCGCTGGGCGGGATCCGGGGCCAGGCATGCCTCGATCAACGCTTCCAGAGCCGGAAACGCCCACGGCTGGACGTCCGGGCGAGCGTGTAGCTTGCCCTCCGCCACAGCGCGGAGCTTGTCGGCGCGCGGGGTGTCGTCCTCGTATACGCCCGGACGGTGCCCGGTCCAGCACCAGAACAACGAGGCGCCCAGACCCCAGATATCGGCGGGCGGTCCAGCCTGTACGTGGACATCGGCGGCGGTAGCAAGGATGGCGTCGGCGATTTCAGGGGCGGTGGTGTGCGTCAGCGCCCCCCGGTAGGGCAGGCGGGCGGTGTCTGGGCCGCAGGCGAGGGCGTAGTCGATCAGGTGAGCCCCGCCGTCGGGGGTGACGAGCGTGTTGGTGGGCTGTACGTCGGCGTGGGCCCACCCGGCGGCGTGTATCGGGGCGAGGCGAGCGGCCCACGTCTGCGCCACGCGCAGGATCAGGGCTCGGTTGGCCACAGTGTTCCCGGTGTCCTCGCGGGTGGGAGCCAGAGCGTGCCAGAGCGGTGCGCCATCGACCCACTGCACCGCCAGCCACCGCCCGCTCTCCCACGCACCGGCATCGATTCGGTAGGCGCAGTGGACCGCGCCGGCCTGGGCCAGGACCTGGAGGTGGTGGTCTTCCTGCGCCATCTCCCGGGCCTTGTCACGGGAATTGGCGCTTTCAGGTGCATTGGCCTTCAGCGCCAGGGCCACCCCGAGCGCCGTGATCTTCCACGCCCGGGAGCCCCGCCTGTCGCTCAGTAGACCGTGGACGACTGTCCCGAACCGCTGCTCCAGGGCTTCTACTGCTTCGGCAGGAGGTGCTGCGCCCATCGTTTGATCTCCGTCCAGTCGTGTCCGATGCCCTCGAGGACGTCCGGGCCGTCGTCGAGCGCTGCCAACAGTGCGGCTGCCAAATCTGGTGTCGCGTCGAGGAAACGCTGGTCACGGAGCTGTACCGCTACCCGCACGGGAACGAACGTGAGCAGAGGTGTCCGGCCGGGAGCTGGCAGTGCGCGCATTAGGTTCTGCGGGTGGTGTCGAGGGTCTGGGTGGGGTTGAGTTCAGCGGCCGGCCTGCCGTTTCCGAGGAGCGCGAGCACCAAGGCCGGGTCACCTTCGTACGTGATGGCGTCTTCTTCCGGTCCAGGGGGCTCGAACCGTGCGGCAAACCGTTCGAGGTCGTGTTCTTCGAACCGGATATCAGCCGGGCCTCCCGTCACGTTCCGCTCCCTGACCCGGTCCCACAGCTGCGCATGTGTAGCGGGCAGGTGCAGCATCAGCGGCACGCCGGCGGCCGCGGTGATGGTCTGCCGCCATTCCTCTCGCTCGGCCCGGGTCCACAGGCCGTGGTCGAGAACAACGTCATGGCCCTCCCCCAACAGGGCGCCCACCCGGGCTCGGATCTCCACGAGCACCGGGCGCTCCCGGACGGTGAAGGTCCCGCGCGGGTAGTCCACACCGTAGATCCCGTACCGTCGGTACATCTCCTCATCCGTGCACAGTCGGACCAGCCCAGCCCTGGCGAGCGCCTCAGCCAGGTAGGTCTTGCCCGAGCCGGGTAGCCCCGCCATCAGGATGCAGCGCGGCGCGCTCCCGGCACTCGGTTCGTTCCGGAAGTGATTTCCGTCGAGCGTGGTCTCGCTGCTGGTGGGGCTCGTGGTGGTCTCCTCGTTCACGGTGTCGAGTTCGCCTGTCGGTGCTGAACCCACGCCCGGCCTGCCTCAGCGGCTCGGGTCCTGTAGGCGCGGAGCTCCGTTGTTCCCTGCTGGGTGCGGCTGATCCAGTAGTCGGTGAGAGCTTCGGCGATGGCGTCGATCCCGGTAGGGGGTGCGCTCTGGTAGGCGGGGGCCCAAGCGGCCCATCGTTCGGCGTTGGCGGGGGTGTGGCCGGTAAGGATGAGCTGCGGGATGAGGAGTGCGATGTCTGCCCACGCGGGGCCGCGGTGGGGCCATGCCCAGTCGAGGAGGGTGATGGTGTCGTCAGGGGTGACGAGGAGGTTGTCGGCGCGGAGGTCGCAGTGCAGCAGGGTGTCACCATGCCCGTATTCCTTGGGTAGGGGGCGGCCGCTGAAGATCGGGCTGTCCGCGAGCGGCGGGGCAGAGGAAAGGGGACATGGGGTGAGTGCTGCGTGTGCGTGACTCAGGGTCTCGGTCAGGGTGTGCAGGTCCGGTGATCCGGGGGCGAGGTCGGGGTGCCGGCCTGTGACGTAGTCGAAAGCGAGCGCGACCCAGCCGTGCGCCTCGGCCGCTGTGAGCAGCGCCGGGCCGATACCGGCGGGCAGGGTCCGGGCAGCTGCCATCTCGGTGCGGTACATCTCGGCGGCCGGGTCATCGGCGGGGATCGCCTTGACGAACACCGGGCCGCGGGCGGTGTCGATCCGGACGCGGACCCCCGAGGTGTAGCCGCCAGTCACGGGGAGCGGCATGCCGGTCGTCGCGAGGTCGTGCCTAAGGCGGTCCCTCAGGGAGGCGGGCAGGTCATTCCAGTGGCGTGCGGTCATCCGTCGATTCTCGCTGCCGGCACTGGCTGTGTTGGCTGTGAATGCGTTCCGACGAGGCACGCGAGTTGGGGGTGGACGTGTCGGGCGAGGAGGGTGGCGCCGAGCTCGGTGAGATGGACGCCGTCCGTCCACAGCGAGAGGCCGGGCGGGAGGTTCTCGGCCGCGTTCTGGAATGCCTGTTGCACGTCCACGTAGCGGGCCCCAGCGGATGCGGCCGCGGCCGCGGCGATCGTGTTGTACGCGGCCACAGTGTTGTTCATCTCGGTCACTGCGCCCAGATCGACGGCTCCGGCCCCCACCGCCGTCTCACCGATGCAGAGCACCTCCTTGCTGGCGGAGACGAGCACATCGAGGGTCCGCGCGTACAGGTCGGCGAATTCCTCCGGCCCGACGCCCTCCGCTTCTCTGCCGGCCTGATGGGCGCGCCACACGTCGTTGATGCCGCAGCCGATGACCGCGACGTCGTACGGGGCCCCGTCGGCCTTCACGGTGTCGTGCACGATTCGGTGCACGTCGCGGATCGTTGCTCCGCCCTGAGCCCGGTTGTCGTGCTCGAAGAGCATGCCTGGATGGTCGGCCTGGAGCGCCAACGCTACGAGGTACGGGTAGCCGCGCCGTTGCCACGCTTCCACGGTCACCGTCGCGCCGACCGGCGGGAGCCGGGTCTGGTCCGACATCGCAGCCACGTGGGCCTGCAGGTGTTCCATGATGCTGGTCCCGAACCAGCCGACCCGCACGGTGCGCCCGCGGGTGAGGTGCTCACCCATGGGTCGTGCCTTCGGAGGCAGTCGCGGACGGACTGGCCTGGGCGCCGCGGGGCCAGGCGTACTCGCTGTACGCGACACCATCGGCGATGTGCTGCAGGGCGATGCCGAGGTACGGGGCCATAGGCTCAGGGAGGTTGGTGGCCTTGTGCCACTCCCAGCCCTGGCACTTGTCCGGCTCCGGGTTACCGATCTGGCCGTGCCAGCGGTCGACCTCGAAGAAGAACGCGATCCGTCGCGACCCGGCGTGAGTGGAGACGTGGTGCATCAGGTGCACGAACCGTACGTCGCCGGGATGGACGGTGGCGCCGGTCTCCTCGGTGAACTCCCGGGCCACCGCCATCGTGGCGGGTTCGTGGTCCTCCATCAGCCCGGCCGGTACCTGGTACATGTCGGGGAACACCGGCTGACTACTACGGCGTCCCATCAGGATCTCGTCGCCCTGGCGGACGATCAGGTGGACGTCGGCGTAGTGAGCGGTGTAAGTGCGGCCGGACCCGGCGGTCTTCTCAGGCATGGCTCTCCTCCGATCGTCAAGGCCGGTCACGCTACAGCGCCTGTCCGTAGCTGGCAGCCGATTTCTGTCACCGACACTCTCCCCGAGGCCCGTCGGTCAGCGGATGTCTCGCAGCTCGTGCGGCAGCAGCGATCCCACCCAGCAGTCCCGCAGGGCGCCTTGAGACAAGGAGCGGAGCCTCAGAGTTCCTTCCATCTGGAATCCGGCCTTGGACGCGACCGCCCGGGACGCTTCGTTGCCGACGTTCGCCGACCAGGTGATGACCGGCAGCCCGAGGTCTTCAAAGCCCCAGCGGCAGACTCTGGTGACGGCGCTTCGGTGGCGATGCCGCGGCCGCGGACTGCCTTGCCGATCCAGTAGCCGATGCTCGGCGCGGTCTGCTGCCCGGTGTTGGCGTTGCGCACGAACCGCTCGACGTCGCCACTGGCGTAGGGGCTCGGCACGGTGGTGTTCCGCTGGATCTCCAAGCCCTGCAGCTCGGTGGTAACCCAGTCGGTATCGCCTGACTCGGGCCATGCGGCTACTCTCTGCTATCTTCTGTTGCTGTTAGTGATCAGTGAGGGGATATCGGTGGTCACCCATGTAACGTTGCCGGGAGATCCGGCCCGGCTGTCGCGCCTGCAGCAAGTGTCGCCGGACCTGGCCGACGACTACATGACACTCGAGCTGTTGGCAGCTGGACTCGCCGGGATCCAGGTCAACCAGCAGAAGGCGCTGTGGAGCTCTCCTCAGCCCTCGGCGGACCCCATGGGGCTCCCTGCAGCGTGGACTGCTGGCGTGAAGCGCCTGCTGTGGAGGGCGCTGGAGGACGGCAGTCGCGAGCTGACGTCACATGCGGACGTCTTCCGTTGGTGCCGAGTACCTCTGAAGCGTTGGCCCCTAGCGCTACGTATCGCACAGAGCGATCTCGAGCTTCTCCTGATCGAGAACGGCCGGCCGTCCGCCTTCACCGAACAAGCCGCGCAGCTCCACCTGTCCAGTGATCCCGAAGCGGAGCTGGTCGAGAATCGGTGTTACGAGCTCATGATCACCGTGGCGGACCGGAACGGGCAGACCGAGCGAGATGTCCAGGGCAACTACGTTCACCTCCGGGGCTTCCTGACAAAGTACGCGGTGGCTTCCGACATCGACCTGCTGGGGCTAATTCGGGCTTTCCCCGCCAAGGACGCCAACGGGCAACCATGGGTCAAGCGCTGGTTCATGCAGTGCTACAGGGCCCTGCCGGCAAACGGCGCCGTCGTACTCAGCTTCTGTGACGGCTGTGGAAACCTGCTGACCGATCCCTGTAGCTGCGGCACACCAGGATGCGCGGGGAAGCCCGTCATCCGCACCGTGGCGACAATGTCGGAATATTTTGCACAAAACCGCGCAGTTCGACGGTTCTTCTACGATCCCGGGCTCGCGGAGCAGCGCATCTTCGCGGCCCTAGAGCCAGCCTTCGGAGAGCGCCTCCACCTCTGGTGGGGCATGGACGCGGTGGACGCGGCAATCGACTTCGAGAACACCGGGAAGATGGGCGTCGGCGAGTGGTGGGCTGCTGACGTCAAGGATCACGCCAGCGCCACCCTCCTGGGGCGGTCCTTCCGCTGGAACCCGCGTGCCGCGTCAAAGCGGCGGATCCTCGTGATCGCGCAGCACCGCTTCGAGCAACCTGGCTACGTCGACGACCTCACTACATCGCTGCAAGGGCGCGTCCAGGGCGTTGAGATCATGAGCGAGGCAGCATTTGTCGCCGCTGCGCTAGCTCGCGACGGACGGCAATCCCGGTGACGCGGGAGACCGAGGGCTGGCTGGAAGGGCTGGAGAACAAGGCGTCGTCGTCAGGCGTGGCTGAGGCCATTGAGTTCCTGCCGGTCCGTGAGTTCTTCCGCGTCGAACTCGGGCTGTACTTCCTGTCAAAGTACGCGCCCGGCGAGCCGGCCACCCTTCTGCGCAAGATCCTCGACGGGTACGCCCTGACGGGTGCCGACACCGAGACCGTGGTGCGCAACGTGCGTCGCCGCATGGGTCCAACGGCGCGCGGTGGGCAATGGAGGCTGCGCCTTAACGACTACTGCAAGGTGCCCGCTCATCTACGGTTGTTCGAACTCGACCAGGACGCCGGGACGCGGGTGGTTCACGGCAGCGTGTTTCGCCGGCGCGGGAGCTCCAAGCTGCCGGAGCGGGAACAGGCATACCAGGATGCGATGTCGGCGCCCGTGGCCTACAGGCTGGAGAAGGCCCATGCGCCGGCATCCCCAGGGATGAGGGTGCGGTTCAAGCGGGCAGACGGCAGCATGATTCGGCTCCGGATTCCCGACTGGCTGGACGCTGCTCCGCCTGAGCTTCGTTTGGAACCGAAGACACGCAGGATCAGACGTCCGTTCCCGCAGCTCACGGAGGATGACTTCCGTCAAGCGGCCAAGGAGATGGACCAACGGCTCAGCTGCAGCGAGCGATACCGCACGGAGAACTTCACAGGCCGCGTGGAGAAGATGGTCTTCTCTCGAACAGACCGCGAGGCGGGCCGCCTGACTGACGGCCTTGGCATCTTCACCATCGACGGGATCGCGCAAGTCGTCGGGCTGATGAACTCGGGCAAGACCACCTTCAACGATGTTCTGGTCAAGATCTGCACCGATCGTGGGCTCAAGGTCGGCTACCTGGTCTCGTCAGTCGGGAACGCCCTGGACAAGGTCAGGTTCTTCCGTGCCTTGGGCATCGACGCCGTTCCGCTGATCGGCCGCACGAACCGTCAGATGCACATCGCACGATACTGGGACGATCTCCTCTACGTGCCTGACAGCGGCCAGATGCCACCGCTCCCTGACGGACACGACGAGGCGGCTGACTTCACAACCGACGTTTGCCTGCTGGAAACTCTTCTGGAGCCATCAGGCCCGGTGGCCCAGCCTCTTGCCCTGAACGAGCGCCCCTGTCGGGACAAGCTCCGTGTCGACACGTCGGGCAAGCGCGCGCAGGTGGTCGATTGCCCTCTGCTCGCCGTGTGTCCGGCGCAGGCAGCCGTGCGGCGTGTCCCGAGAGCGCAGGTGTGGGTGGCCACCCCTGCCGCACTTCTCGCCAGTAAAGCGGAGCCCGCCTCGTACAACACACAGTGGATCATTCCCGCCGCGCACGAACTCGACCTCCTCGTGGCCGACGAGGCCGACCAGGTGATGACGCAGTTCGACAAGAAGTTCATGCACCACGAGCCGCTGACCAGACCCGAGGGGTGGAGCAGCCGAATTGCGGTGGCCTGGCACGAGGGGCTGGCCCACACCTCGTACCGGCCGCTGGCCTACCGGCAGGGACGTCGCTATCAGCAGTACGCGACTTACCACGCCCAGGCCCTGGCCGGCTTGCTGCCCTTGCTCATGGGGCCGTCCGCTGAAGGACAAGAGGGCCAAGACGCGAGCAAAGAGCTGTTGACCGAGGTGACCACCGACGGCCCGTTCAGCGGACACACGCTGCTCATGCAGCTCGCCCGGGCTCTGCACGGCATCACCAGCCGAGTCGAGGAGCAACAGCACTCAGACCTGTGGGAACGAGCCGAGGAATACTTCCAAGCTCACTTCTCCCGGCTCGTCCAAGAGCCCTTCGGCTCTCCTCTCCCCGATCTGAAGTCACTGATCGACACCATGACCTCCGGTTACAACACTGAGGCGAACGCGGAGGACGTAGCCCAGGACTGGCTCACGCACCACATCCCTGAGGGCATGCCCCACCCCGGAGACCGCCTGGCCGAGTTCGCGCGACTCCTGATCGCGGGCTGCTGGAGCGCACGCGTCACGACCACCGTGTTCGAGCTCTCCACCATGCAGGAATCCCTCCGGGCCCTCATGTCCGTGGAAGACACGAACAACCTGATGGCCCACCAGCCCCAGCCGGAGCTGCTCGCGGTTGTCCCCGAGCAGCCGATGGGCAACATGATGGCTCTCCAATGGACGCCTGACCTCAAACAGGTCGGAGGATCACTGGACCTGCTATGGCTGAGGGGGGTAGGGCGGTGGCTGCTTTACCACCTGCACGACATGCTCGCGTGCGAAGGGATTGAAGGCCCGCATGTGCTGTTGTCGTCCGCAACGAGCTACAACCCGCTGTCTGCCCGCTACCACATCGACATCCTTCCCACCCTGATTCTGCGAGAGCCGGCCGATTGCGCCGCGGCGATCCGGGAAAGCCGGTTCTACACCCGTCCCCGCCGACGCCCTGGTCATGAACGCGGCATCTTCGTGTCGGGGGCCGGTGGGCGCAGCGCGCGCCAAGCCGCTGTACGGGCCATGACCGATGCGGTCTGTACCCCTGACCCTGGGGCGGCCCAGTCTCTGCTGGAGCAAGTACTTCAAGGGTGCAACCCTGACCGCCGAAGGGCTCTGTTCGTGGTGCTGAGCACCGAGGACGCAGCCACCAGTGCCCACTACATGAACACCCGCACATCAGTGCGTGCCGTGCATGTCGTACCCGACCGCCAGGCTCCTGGGCTCTACGGCCTCAACCACCGGCGCATCTCTGCCTTTCCCAGCACCGATGCCGACGTGATGGCGGCAGCTGAGGGCTCTGCCGGCCGCGGCCACAACATGCTCAACAAGCAGGGAGTCGCGGCGATCCAAGCCATCTTCTACCTGGCGCGCCTTCACCCACCACCGACCGATCTCTCCTTCCCCCTCGCTGTCCTCAACTCCCAGGCGATGCACCGGTTGTTGGCTCCCATCCGGTGCGGCGATCCCGGCACCGATGCGGCACGCGAGATGAGGAAGCTCGCCTTCGGGGCCCGCAGCACCTGGGCCACGATGATGGGACGCCCCCTCAACTTCCGCTCCATGAAGGACGACTACCTCCGCGATGCCTTCGTCACGGACCAGGGCTCCACCCTGTACCAGACCACGGGGCGAGGACTGCGCGGCAACGTGCCCGTCCAGGTCTACCTCCTTGACGCGGCATTCGCCCCGCGCGCGGCCGATCCACGCGACACGACGTCCGACACCGCACGCACCAGCGTGCTGGTCGCCTGCCGAGAACTCACGCACCGGATGCTCGCCGACCCGGGACCGGCAGCCGATGCCGACGCACGCCTCAACCACCAGATCTTCACCGCCGTGTGGGGACTGCTGGGGCACCTCCTCGACACCATTGACTGGGGATGACGCATATGAACGAAGCCGACAGCACCGAAGCAGAGACCGATAAGAGGAAGCCGCCGCCTCGCTACGACCACATCATCACGCCCGGGTTCGTGGCACGTCCCGGCGCCAAACTTCCAGTCACCGTACATACGGCGGCCTTCCCTCCGGCCCTGTTGGCCCGCATTCAGCGCGCTTGGAACAGCAACCCAAAGGCACGCTCGCCGTATCTGCCGACCTACGCCCTGCGCGAGTTGGTGGAACAGGTGGAGCCCGCCATCCTCGCGGTCGAAGGGCGCCTGGAAGACGGGCCTTGGCTGCACGCTCTACACCGGCCCCACAACGAACTCCCGCTACAACTCGCTCTGGAGTTCTGGATCACCACTCACGTCGCCCCACACCAGGACGACGTCGACTGGCCCACCCTCGTCAAGCAGGCCATGCCACTGGACTGGGCCCAGAGCGAGGTCGACCTGCTGGCCCGGGGCCGCGCCGCCAACGGAACAGCAATGCCACACAGCCGCACATTCTCGCTGCTCGCCACGTACGTCGCTGGCTGCTGGGTGGACGACAAGCTCGCGCTGCCCGGCCACACCGCCACTGGCTTCTCAGTCCTCGGCCCCCTGACCGACCGCGGCGAACGCAGCATCTACAGCTGGCCGCCCCGAGAACTCAACGACGACGGCGCCTACGGGCTATGGACCCACCGGACCGCGCTGCGCGTGGTCTCCATGCCCCACGACGACCGACTCATCCTCCGGGCCGTACCGCACATCGCCCGGTTCGGTGGTGCCCAGCCGGCCTACATCCCCCGCCGGGGCGATGGTCCACCGTCAGCGACCATCTTGCTCTACCTGGCCAAGGGCGCACTGCGCGATATCGAACGTCCCATGCTGCTCCGCGCGCCCGTAACGGTCACCGGCAAGAAGGAGGACATGCGGTGGCACTGGCAGCCAGGCATCGCCCGGATCCTGCCCTCGCTCCCCTCCAGCCGCCACTACCCCAACCCCAACGAGGTCCGCGTCGACCCCCGTCACGCCGCCGGCATCACCCGCAGCGACCGTGACGCCGATGACCCCATCGCCATGCTGCTGCACGCCAACGGCTACACCTACATCACCCGAACCGACCTCTCTGACGAGCCAACGGCATTCAACACGCACGGCCACCCCGCGGATACCGGCCTCCAGCCCATCGACCACCTCACCCTCTTCGAACACCTCAAAGAGCCACTGGCGGAGCTCGGCTTCGACCCCCTCCCCGCCCTCGACAAGACATCGCAACGCCGGGCCCCCCGGCTCACCCCCGCACGACAAGACGCCGAATACCACATTGAACTCTGGCATTGCGCCCCGAAGACATACCAAGCCGTCCACCTCGCGCTTACCAGGCTCCTGAACTACAAGCACCTCGGTGAACGCACCGCAGAGCCCGGCGTCCACGACTACGTTGGGCCCACCAAGATCACGCTGCTGCTACGCAACCCGGGAACTCTCGTCTCAGGCTTGCCCAGGCCGCCAGCACAGGCAGAGACAGAAGCCCGCAAGGCACACCGGAAGCAGGTACGGGAGCAGCGCGCCGAAGCCGTGCGCAAGGAGTTCCCCGAAGCCCATCGCGTCATCGGCTGCCTCGTGGAGATCGACAAGCCCGTCAACTTCGCCATGGCCGGAGAAGAGGACCCCAAACGGTTCCTGAAGGACAACCTGCCGCAGCTGAACCGGCACGTGCAATGCCTGCACCCGGTCACCGCCTCGCCGAAGCCCAATGCAAAGAGCGCGGGATTGAAGCCCTTCGAGGACAGCGACATCCGCTGCGAAGACGTGCAGCGCGCCGCCTCATCGGTGAAGGACCTGCTGCGCTCGCTCGGACATCTGCCCCGCCTGCCCACGCCCCTCGGCGTCAGGGGAAGATTCGAGCTGGCCACCGTGCACATCGCCTACTCGGGCCAGTGGATGATCCCCTTCGTGCTGCGGATGGACACCGACGGAAACACGACCGCCCAACTCGTCGGGTCAGCAAGCCAGCCACAGGAAGTGCCCATCCCCCTTGAGGAGCTTCCCCGAGCATTCACGTCCGGACGAGGGCGGATGCGGCGACGGGACCGAGCCCAGCTCACCGACTTCATCACCCAGGCACTCGCGCTCGACTGCCACACGGAGCGGCTCTTCCTCGCCCGCGCCCAGACTCTACGCAACAAGGAGGTGTGGCCCTGGCTGCAGAACCCCCACATCACCCCGGACGTCCTCCAGCTCCCCGGCGAAGAGTGCTCCAACCCGCACCTGACGGCAGGTCGCCACCCGAAGGATCTCCCAGGGCTGCGCATCGTCCGCATCAACGAGGAGCCCTACGAGATCCCTCTGGCCTTCGGCGCCAACCTCGACGACGAACCCGACGACCTCGCCAACGACACCCCACTCGACAAGGCCATCGACCACGAGCCGTGCCCGGAAGTCGCTCCCGCTGCAGCCGACCTGCCATACAAGGAGTGGGGCAGGTACTCCGGCGTCGTCCCGTGGAACGATCACACCTTCCTGGCGATCAACCCCCGGTCCGACACCCACCAGCTTCCCAAGACCGTCTCCAAGTACGCAGGTGAGGACCAGAACGCCACCCGTCACGGCGCCAACCCCACTTCCCTTGACATCCACGTCTCGTTCCGGCAACCGCGGGACCGCGCCGCCGACCTGGCGGCGTACGTGAACAACCTGCGCCGGTGCCACCTCCACACGGACACCCCCACGCGCCTGCCGCTGCTACTGCACCTGGCCAAGCTCATGGAGGAATACATCGGCTGACCCGGATAGTCACGCACGCTCAACAACTCCCGCGCTGTGCCTGACCTCCTCCGAAGGATCAGCTGCTGAGAGCACCACGTCCACAGGTTCCTTCCCCGCACAGCACGGCCGAGGCATCGGGGTCGACCTCGCGGGGATGCCGGGCATCACGCCGTGCGCGTCTCCGCCTGCTCTGTGACGGACCCACGGACATGGTCCACCGTCAGCACTGAGTGTCCTTGCCGCGCTCCCGGCGGCGCGGAGCGTAGGAGCGGATGCGCGGATAGCCAAACCGGGCATCCGCTGGATCATTGGCGATCCACCGCCACTCCCTGACTGTCCCGTCGAGAGGCAACACCACGAGCCCAGCCGACCTCATACCGAGACCGTCCACGCATCGCGACGGCGCCCAAGCGCCGGGCGCAGGCCAGTCATGTCGCGGCGTAGCTGAGGCGGAAGTAGTCAGCCGCCCGCTCCAGATCCCGCTCGGACTGGAGCTGGAGCTCCAGGTCGCCAGTGCCGTGGTGGCCGAGGCTCGTCACGTCCCGTGCGAAGCCGGGGACAAGGTCCACGGTCGCCGGGTCGGCCTTGAGGTAGACCAGCACCTTGGCCTTTTGCGGCGGGCACAGGCAGGCGTAGTTCCGCAGCCGCTGGTAGGCCGTGTAGGTCTTGTTCTCGACCTTGGTAATGTCCTCGCCGAGCCCGAGCAGGGCCTCGTCGACCGCTTCGGCCAGCTCCGCCATGGCCCCGTCGGCCGTCGCAGTGCGCTGTGCCTTGGCCGTGCCCCGACGTCGACCTGCCTTCGGCGCGGCCGTGCGGCCGGCGACCGAGGCCAGGGTCTCCAGACCGAAGTGGTCCTCGCCGAAGAAGCGATAACGGACCAGGTCGATGGAGTGCCGGTGCTCGCGCACCGCGTGCACGTCGTAGCGGGTGAAGTCGCCAGCCACGCAGATCAGCCTCGGCGCACTCCAAAGCACCCGCGACGCCATATCGGCGCCGAGTCGGTCGCGCACCAGGTACCGGAAGGCATCGCGGTGGTCCATCAGCCAGGCCATATAGAACAGGCCCTGGTTGATCACGCCCGCGTCGGTCCCGCGCTTGTACTCCACGATCACCGGGGCACCGTTCTCGTCGATGCCCAGCGAGTCGATCCGCCCGCCGTGCACCGGGCCAGTGCTGTACTCGCTCGCCAGGAACCGGACCCCCAGCATCGTCTCCATGTGCGCCTCGACGAGGTCCTGCACATCCGCCTCGACCTCAGCCAGCTGCGGCGCGACCTCCGTCACGCCGCTTCTCGTGTTGAACAGCTTCAGGCCCGACACCTCCCCTCCTTGACTCCGCACACTGCAACAGCGGACGAAGCAAGATTGTTTCCAGGAAGGTCTCGCAGTGGAACGGAATGGGCGCGGCCGAAGCCGGCAGAGGAAATGCCGGACGCGGAGTGCGGATGGGCGCCGTGTCGGCTCGAACGCGTGCGCCGCGAGCGGCAGCGGGACCTGGAGAGCCGGGGCGGCACGCTGATGGCACTGTTTCTTCTGCGCGAAGGTCATGGGGCCCTACGCCGATCCGGAAGACCGTTGGCTGGAGCCTGCGCGCCTCATGCCGAAGCAGGCCGTGGCGGAGTTTAGGCGGCGGGAGCGACTACGCGGGCAGGCCCGAGATCAGGCGGTGGCCGACTCGGGAGGTTCCACGCCCGTGAGTTCCCGGGCACGCTCGCGCAGATGCGGGGCAAGTTCCTGGTACCAACCGCAGCCTACAGCTTGGAGCATTTCGGCGAGGGCAACGAGTTCCCCGATGCGGCCGACGGGCCTCTCCAGAATCTCAGCGAACTCCTTGCGCACCCGCTCGGCGACGGCAGGGACACGCAGGCTGTTGACATACAGCATGGCGGGGTCGTAGCCAACGGGGACGGCGCCCCAGCGCTCCCAGTCCAGCAGCACGATCGGGTGACCGGTGAGGTTCGCCCACTGCATGTCGCCGTGGCCGGTGACGCGTTCGGTCAGGGCGGGCGCGGGGATGCCGAGGAACTGGGGGAACACCCTGTCGGCCCATTCCTGCCGGATCGTGGTCCGAGGCGGCTCGGCGTCGCTGAGGGCGTCCAGGCTCTCCCGCAGCGTTGCCCACCAGGCATCGGGCAGGTGCGGGTCCTCGGCGAGATCGGGCGTTTCTGGCGAGATCACCGGCTGCGGGATGTAGTCGATCAGCTCCCCCTCGAAGACGTACGGGTTGGCCTCCCAGCGGTGCAGCCCGTGCAAGTGCGGGCGGGACACCACATTGGAGATTCGTTCCTCGGCGATCACGATGCCCTCGGTCATCGCGGCTGACGCCTTGGCGATATCCCCGCAGTGGACGCGCAGCCACTGGTCATCGGTCGTGCGGGAGCCGATGGTGCGGCCGAGCCAGCCCCAGGAGACCCGTCCGGTCGTGGCGGTGCCGAAGTGCTCGGTGGCACGGGCCAGGGCATGCTCCATGCGGCCTTGGGTCTCATCATCCTTGGGCGAGTACATCGGTGCCCTTCCTCAACTGGTCGGGACCGAGCGGGTCGGCGGCGGCCTGCTGCGCGGCGGCCCAGTGCTCGGAGGTGCTGGCGGATACCAGTACCACGTCCAGAATCGGACAGAAGACGGCGGCGAGTAGACAGGAGGCGGCCGGGGAAGCCCACCTCGCCGAGGCTGCAGGACGCCGCTGCGACGACCGCTGCAGGGGTTGTCGGCTTCCTACAAGCGGTAGCACCCAGGCGATCAGATTCTCAGTCCGGCCCTTGCGGAGCGCAGGGGGCAACCCGACCGGCACGTAGCCGGGAACAACTTCCAGGCAAGCGCCGATCGCCGACGGAGTCGATTCGACGTCTGCACCTGCCCGAAGCCTCACCTGATGCAGCGTCAGAAAAGTCAGCATTGGGTCAGCATTCGTAGACACACACCCACCCACGGACGCCCATGGAAGGGGAAGGCCCCGCACCCTCGAAGGGCCAGCGCGGGCCGTGATCGAAAGCGCGGAGGCTTCAACAATCGGAAGGCACGCGACCCATGCCCTGAAGGACCGCCTGCCTCCAGTTATCGCAGGTCAGCGCGCTCGGCCGCGTGGTTTGAGGTGGGTAGGGGGCAGGTCAGGAGCCGGAAGTGGAGGGCCGTCATACCCCTTCACCTCGCCGAATCTGGTCCCACTCAGCCAGTCCTCGCGGGCCTGTGCGATATCCTCGTGGGACCGGCCAATCCAGTTCCAGAACATGACGATCTCCTCCTCGAAGGGCTCGCCGCCCAGGAGCATCACCGACGCGTCCGCGGACGCGCGCAACGGGAGGTCGGTGCGGCCGCAGCCGAGGTAGAGCATCGAGCCGGACTGCACCGGGACGCCGTCGACGTGCGCCTCGCCGGACATCGCGAGGACCGCGTACTCGAAGTCGGGGTCCAGCGGCAACCGCAGGTCGGCGCCCGCGGTGAGGCTGAGGTCGGCCCCGACGATCGGGGTGTACGTCGTACCAGGCGAGGCGGCGCCGTCGAGGGAACCCAGGATCACCGTGGCGTCGAGGCCGGCTGCCGTGACGCGGGGCAGCTCGGCGTGGTGCTGGAAGTGCGGCTCGACGTGCCGGTGGGCGTCCGGCAGCGCCACCCACAGCTGCGCGCCGTGCAGGAAGCGGGCGTGGGACTTCGGGCTCTCCTCCGAGTGGCTGATCGCGCGGCCCGAGGTCATCAGGCCGAGCTCGCGGGGGCGCACGGTCTGCAGGCTGCCGACGCTGTCGCGGTGCAGCACCTCGCCCTCGTGGAGCCAGCTGACCGTCTGCAGGCCCATGTGGGGGTGCGGGGGCACCTGCATGCCGGGCTCGTCGGCGATGTCGTCGGGCCCGTAGTGGTCGACGAAGCACCAGGCACCCACCATGCGGCGCCCCAGGTTCGGGAGCAGTCGGCGGACCTCGGTGGACTCGCCGAGCTTGACGTGACGCGGCGTGAGGAGTTCGCGTACGGGCTCCGCGACGACGAAGCCGCGGCCGCCGCAGACCGAGAGGCTGGCCTGGCGATCGAGATTGCTCATGTCCCACAACCTAAACCCGCGGGGGGCGGACCCGGGGCGAGTACCGCACTCGCGACCGGCGCCACTTTTAGTGGAATGTTCAAGCTTCTGGTCGTGTTGCAGGGGCGGAACGGAACGAACGACGGAAGGACGGCTGAGCGGCGATGACCGGGGCCATGGCGTACTACGAGCACGGGACGGCGGCGGAGCGCTGGACGCGGGCCCAGCTGTTCTTCGAGGCCAAGGAGTACGCGAACGCCGCGCGCGTGCTGTCGGGGCTGGCCGCGGAGGTTCCCGAGCAGCTGGCACCGCGGCTGCTGCTGGCCCGCGCCTACTACCACTCGGCCCAGCTGGGCCGGGCGGAGACCGAGCTGCGGGAGATCCTGGAGCGCTGGCCGGTGGAGGACTACGCCCAGCTGCTGCTCGGGCGGACGCTGGAGCGGCGGGGGCGGGTCGCGGAGGCCGCGCCGTACCTGCGGATCGCCGCGGCGATGGCGGGCGACTTCGGCGAGGAGTGACGCGTCGAGCACGCCCGGCCTCGGATAGCCTGGGCACACGATGACTGGCACCGCTGAAGACCGTTTGACCGCCCCCTGGGGCACGTACCGGCTCACCCGCTTCCCCGAGGACCCCCGCGACCGGCTGCGCGCCTGGGACGCCGCGGACGAGTACCTGCTCCGGCACCTCGACGAGGGCACCGGGGAGGTGGGGCCGGTCGACGTGGCGGGCCGCGCCGTGACCGTGCTCGGCGACCGCTGGGGCGCCCTGGTGACGGCCCTGGCGGGCCGGGCCGGCACCCTCACGCAGATCACCGACTCGTACCTGACCCAGCGCGCCACCCGCGCCAACCTCGACCGCGCCGGGGTCGCCCCGGACGCGGTACGGCTGCTCAGCACCCAGGACGCCCCGCCCGAGCGGATCGACGTCCTGGTCGTGCGGGTGCCCAAGAGCCTCGCCCTGCTCGAGGACCAGCTGTGTCGGCTGGCCCCGAGCCTGCACGCGGGCTCCGTCGTGGTCGGCACGGGCATGGTCAAGGACATCCACACCTCGACGCTCAAGCTGTTCGAGACGATCCTGGGCCCCACCCGCACCTCGCTCGCCGAGCGCAAGGCGCGGCTGATCTTCACCGCCCCGGAACTCCAGGAGGAGGAGCCGGCCAACCCGTGGCCGCTCACCTACACCCTCGGTCCCGAGGCCGGCGCCGGGCCCGCCGAGGGCCTGACGGTGACCAACCACGGCGGGGTGTTCTGCGCCGACCGGCTCGACATCGGCACCCGCTTCCTGCTCGCCCACCTGCCGCCGTGGCGCGGCCCCGGCCTGATCGCGGACCTGGGCTGCGGGAACGGCGTGGTCGGCACGGCGCTGGCCAAGCACAGCCCCGAGGTGGACGTGATCTTCACGGACGAGTCGTACCAGGCGGTCGCGTCCGCCGAGGCGACGTACCGTGCGAACGCCTCCCGCCGTCCGGGTCTCGCCCAGTTCGTGGTGGGCGACGGGCTCGCGGACGTGGCGCCGGGCACGGTGGACGCGGTGCTGAACAACCCGCCCTTCCACTCCCACCAGGCCACCACCGACGCGACGGCCTGGCGGATGTTCAGCCAGTCGCGGCGCGCCCTGCGCAAGGGCGGGGAGCTGTGGGTGATCGGCAACCGGCACCTGGGCTACCACCTGAAGCTGCGGCGGCTCTTCGGGAACTGCGAACTGGTCGCGAGCGACCCGAAGTTCGTGGTGCTGCGGGCGGTCAAGGACCGCTAGCAGGTCCGACGGGGCGGTGGCCGGCCGGGGCGATGCCGCGCCGCCCCGCCCCGTGCCGTGCCGTGACCGGGGTTCGGCGTACCGCCGTGCCGGTCACGGCACAGTCAAGATCGGCGCACGGGGCTGCACCCGGCGGGGGCCGGTCCCCCAGGATGCCCCCATGACGCCACCGCCCCCGCCGTCTCCGTGGCCCCCGCCGTCCCCGTCGCCTCAACCGTTTCCACCGTCCCCGCCGGCTCCGCCATCGCGCCAACTCACCGTGCGCGGTGACGGGTTCCTGCGCGGCGGCCGGCCGCACCGGATCGTCTCCGCCGCCGTCCACTACTTCCGGGTCCGGCCGGAGCTCTGGCACGACCGGCTGCTGCGGCTGCGCGCGATGGGCGTCAACACCGTCGAGACGTACGTCGCCTGGAACTACCACCAACCCGCCCCCGACCGGGCCGACTTCGCGGGCGACCGGGACGTGGCCGCGTTCGTGCGCACCGCGGACGAGCTCGGCCTGGACGTGATCCTGCGGCCCGGCCCGTACATCTGCGCCGAGTGGGAGGGCGGCGGCCTGCCGGGGTGGCTGGTGGCCGACCCGGCCGTGCGCCCGCGCCGCCGCAACGTTCCGTACCTGGCCGCCGTGGACGCCTGGTTCGACCTGCTGGTCCCCCGCCTGCTGCCGCTGCTGGCCTCCCGCGGCGGGCCGGTGGTGGCCGTGGCGGTGGAGAACGAGTACGGCAGCTACGGCAACGACACCGGCTACCTGGAGCACCTGCGCGCGGGCCTGGTCCGGCGCGGGGTGGACTGCCTGCTGTTCACCGCCGACGGCGCGGCGGACGGCTTCCAGCTCGGCGGCCGGCTGCCGGGCCTCCTCACCACGGGTACGTTCGGCTCGCGACCGGACTCCTCGCTGGCGTGCCTGCGCCGCCACCAGGGCCCCGGGCCGCTGGTGTGCGCGGAGTACTGGCACGGCTGGTTCGACCACTGGGGCGGCCCGCACCGCACCCGGGACGCCCGGGAGGCCGCCGAGGTGCTGGACGCGCTGCTCTCGGCCGGGGCCTCGGTCAACGTCTACATGGGGCACGGCGGCACCAACTTCGGCTGGTGGAACGGCGCCAACCACGAGGGGGGCCGCTTCCTGCCCGACACCACGAGCTACGACTACGACGCCCCGGTGGGCGAGGCGGGCGAGCTCACCGAGAAGTTCCACCTCTTCCGTGCGGTGATAGCCCGTCACACCGGTCCGGTGGAGCACCCGTTGCCGCCGGAGCCGGCCCGGCTGGCGCCCCGTACGGTGCCGGTCGCCGGCAGCGTCGGCCTGCTCGACTCGCTCGGCGCCCTGGCCGAGGTGCACGCCCGGCCGGACATCGAGCCCATGGAGGCCTTCGGGCAGAACCTCGGGCTCGTCCACTACCGGACCCGGCTGCGCGGCCCGCTCGGCGCGGCGCGGCTGTACGTCGACGGGCTCGCGGACCGGGCGCAGGTCTTCCTCGACGGGGTCCCGCTGGGCGTCCTGGACCGGAACCGGCCGGACGAGTCGCTCGCCGTGCGCGTCCCGGAGGGCGGGGCGGTGCTGGACCTGCTCGTGGAGAACATGGGGCGGATCACCTACGGGCCGCTGCTGGCCGACCGCAAGGGCGTCACGGGCGGGGTGCGGCTGGACAACCAGTACCAGTTCGGCTGGGAGGTCCGGCCGCTGCCGCTGGACGACCTGGGCGGGCTGGAGTTCGGGCGGCCCACGGTACCGGCGGGACCGACGGCCGGCGAGGCCCCGGCCCCCGACCGGGACGCGGCGACCGACCGGGGCGCGGCCTCCGGCCAGCCGGCGGGCGGCGACGGTAGGGCCACCGGGTCTCCCGCCTTCCACCGGCTGGAGGTCGAGATCGCCGAGCCCGCGGACGGCTTCCTCGCCCTGCCCGGCTGGACCAAGGGCACCGTGTGGCTGAACGGCTTCGCCCTGGGGCGGTACTGGGACCGCGGCCCGCAGCGCACCCTGTACGCCCCGGCCCCGCTGTGGCGGCCGGGGCGCAACGAGCTCGTCGTCCTCGAACTCCACCGCCCCGGGCGGGAAGTGGAGGTGCGCGACCGGCCTGACCTCGGGCCGACGGAGGCCGCAGACATCCCCGAGTGGTGAGTCCCGCGCCGGCCCCCCGTCCCGTACCGGCCCGTCTCGGTCTCAGACCGAGATCACGATCTTCCCGTGCACGTGCCCGGTCTGGCTCAGGGCGAAGGCCTCCGCCACGTCCTCCAACGGGAAGACCCGCGCGACCGGGACGGTGAGCTGGCCGGTGTCGGCCAGCTCGCCCAGCGCCAGCAGGTCGTTGCGGTCCGGCCGTACCCACATCCATTCGCCGCCCGCACCGAGCACCGAGTGGTCGGCGATGGAGGCGTGCCGGCCGCCCTCGCGGAGCACCGCCGTGGTCACGTCGAGCACGCCGCCGACGAAGTCGGCGACGACGTCCACGCCCTCCGGGGCGAGCGCCCGGACCCGGTCGACCAACCCGTCCCCGTACTGCAGGGGCTCGGCGCCCGCGGCCCGCAGCCGGTCGTGGTTGCGGGGCGAGGCCGTGCCGATCACCCGGGCGCCGAAGGAGGAGGCGATCTGCACCCCGAGGAAGCCCACGCCGCCGGCCGCGCCGTGGACGAGGACGGTCTCCCCCTCGTCGAGGCGCAGCCGGGTGAGCAGCTGGTACGCCGTCAGCCCGGCGAGCGGGAGTCCGGCGGCCGCGTCCCAGTCGAGCGCGGCCGGCTTCGGCGCGAGGCAGCGCACGGGTACGGAGACGTACTCGGCGAACGTGCCTCCGCTGACGTAGTCCTTGCGGGCGTACGCCATGACCTCGTCGCCGACCTGGCACTCCGGGACGTCGATGCCGACGCGCTCGACGGTGCCGGCGACGTCCCAGCCCGGCACGGCGGGGAAGTACAGGTCCATCATCCCGTCGAGGCCGCCGGCCATGATCTTCCAGTCCACGGGGTTCACGCCGGCCCGCCGCACCCGGACGAGGACCTCTCCGGGCGCCACCTTGGGGATCGGGCGCCGACCGAGCGAGAGCACCTCGGTGCCGCCGTACCGGTCGTACGTCATGGCCCGCATGGTGGCGTCCTCGGTGCTGTGCTGCGTCTCGGGCATGGAGCGGCCTCTCGGAACCGGGCGGACAAAAGCGCCGTACGGCGACATATCGCGCCCGACTCTATGCCGGGGCGGGTGATTTCGCCGCGCGGCACCCGCACATCCACCCCCATTGACGAGAGCATGCCACTATGGCCAGACTGACAGGAAAGTTTCCTATCAGTCCAGGAGGCCTCCCGTGGACACCCCTCACCGCCGGCCCACCTCTCGCCGGGCGCTCCTCACCGGCACCCTCCTCGGCGCCGCCGCCCTCGCGGTCCCGGCCGCCGCCGGCGCCGTCACCCCGAGCGCCCCGCCCGCCACCGCGCCCGGCCGCGCCGGAGTGCGCCGGGTCAACCTCGACGACCCGGCGAAGAAGGAGATCGCCATGAAGCTGGTCTCCAGCGCGGAGAACTCCTCCCTCGACTGGAAGGCCCAGTACGGCTACATCGAGGACATCGACGACGGCCGCGGCTACACCGCGGGCATCATCGGCTTCTGTTCCGGCACCGGCGACATGCTCGACCTGGTCGAACTCTACGACCGCCGCAAGCCCGGCAACGTCCTGTCCCGCTACCTCCCGGCCCTGCGCAGGGTCGACGGCACCGACTCGCACTCGGGTCTCGGCTCCGCCTTCGAGCGCGCCTGGCGCACGGCGGCCGGGGACCGCGTCTTCCAGCAGGCGCAGAACGACGAGCGCGACCGCGTCTACTTCAACCCCGCCGTCGGCCAGGGCAAGTCCGACGGCATCGGCGCGCTGGGCCAGTTCGCGTACTACGACGCGATCGTCATGCACGGCGACGGCTCGGACTCCACCAGCTTCCGCAACATCCGCAAGCGCGCGCTGCGTTCGGCCAAGCCGCCGGTCCAGGGCGGCGACGAGGCGGCCTGGATCGGCGCGTTCCTGGACGCGCGCGTGTGGGCCATGAAGCAGGAGGAGGCGCACAGCGACACCAGCCGCGTCGACACCGCCCAGCGCGTGTTCCTCAAGAAGCGCAACCTGGACCTCGACACCCCGCTGGACTGGAAGGTCTACGGCGACAGCTACCACATCGGCTGATCCGCCGGGGCCGCTTGGAGAGCCGTGCGGCGGGCGACGCCTCCGGGGCGCCGCCCGCCGAAGCGCCCCGCGGGTCAGCCCCGGTACGCCTCCAGCAGCCGAAGCCAGACCTCGCTGATCGTCGGGAAGGCGGGCACCGCGTGCCACAGGCGGGCCAGCGGAACCTCGCCGGCCACCGCGATCGTCGCCGCGTGCAGCAGCTCGCCCGCGGCCGGTCCCACGAACGTGGCGCCGAGCACCACCTCGCGGTCGAGGTCCACCACCATCCGGGCCCGGCCGCGGTAGCCGTCCGCGTACAGGCCCGCGCCGGACACGGCGCCGAGGTCGTAGTCGACGGCCCGCACGCGGTGGCCGGCCCGCTCGGCGGCGGCCAGCGTCAGTCCGACCGAGGCCGCCTCGGGGTCGGTGAACACCACCTGTGGCAACGCGTCGGTATCGGCGGTGGCCGCGTGGGCTCCCCACCGGTCGGTCTCCAGCAGCGGGCCGCCGGCCGCCCGGGCGGCGATCGCGGCCCCCGCGATCCTGGCCTGGTACTTGCCCTGATGGGTCATCAGGGCCCGGTGGTTGACGTCCCCCACCGCGTACAGCCACCCGTGGCCGCGGACCCGGCAGTCGTCGTCCACCGGGATCCAGCCGCCGGGCGTCAGGCCCACCGTCTCCAGACCGATGTCGTCGGTGCGCGGGGTGCGGCCGGTGGCGAAGAGCAGTTCGTCGGCCTCGACGGTCTCGCCGCCCTCGAGGACGACGGTGACCGGTCCGGTCGGGCCGTCCCGTACGACCGCCTCGACCGACGTACCGGTACGGACGGTGGCCCCCGCCTCGCGCAGGCTCTCGGCGACCAGTTCGCCGGCGAAGTCCTCCATGCGCGGCAGCAGGCCCGCGCCGCGCACCAGCAGGGTGACGGCGGAGCCGAGGGCGGTGTAGGCGGTGGCCATCTCGGCCGCGACGACGGAACCGCCCACGACGGCCAGCCGCGGCGGCACGTGCCGGGCGCTGGTCGCCTCGCGCGAGGTCCAGGGCCGCGCCCCGGTGAGGCCGGGCAGTTCGGGCAGCAGGGGCCGGGTGCCGGTGGCCACGACCACCGCGTGGCGGGCGGCGAGCAGATGGTGCTCCCCCTCCGGGCCGGTGACGTCCACCCGGCGTTCGCCGTGCAGGCGGCCGTGGCCGCGGTAGACGTGCGCGCCGATGGAGTCGAGCCAGTCGACCTGGCCGTCGTCCTTCCAGTCGCCGGTCCAGTAGTCGCGGTGCGCGAGGACGGCCGCGGTGTCCAGCGGGCCGGCCACCGCCGCGCGCAGGCCGGGCACCCGGCGGGCGTCGGCCCGCGCGAGGGCCGGCCGGAGCAGGGCCTTGCTCGGGACGCAGGCCCAGTACGAGCACTCCCCGCCGATCAGTTCGGCCTCGACCAGCGCCGTACTGAGCCCGGCGGCGCGGGTCCGGTCCACCACGTTCTCGCCGGCCGGGCCCCCACCGAGCACCACGACGTCGTACTCCACAGCTTCGGTCATACGGCCAGTCTCGCCCGGCACCCTCGCGGGCGCCGGGCGGGCGCGCCGGGAACCGGGCCCGCCGTCCGGCCGGGGACGCGGGCCCTCGTCCGTGCTCCGGTCGGGCGTCGGCGGCGCGGGATCAGGCCTCGGCGCCGCCGGACTGCGCCGCCTGGGCGGCCTCGACCTGCTTGCGCACGTCGTCCATGTCGAGGGCGCGGGCCTGGCCGATGACGTCCTCGAGGGCGGCCTCGGGGAGCGCGCCGGGCTGGGCGAAGACCGCCACCCGGTCGCGGACGATCATCAGGGTCGGGATCGAGGAGATCCCGAACGCGGCGGCCAGCTCCTGCTGCGCCTCGGTGTCGACCTTGCCGAAGACCAGATCGGCGTGGGTCTCGGAGGCCTTCTCGAAGACCGGGGCGAACTGCCGGCAGGGGCCGCACCAGGACGCCCAGAAGTCGATCAGGACGAATTCGTTCTCGCTCACGACCTGGTCGAAGTTGTCCTTGGTCAGTTCCACGGTGGCCATGGGTGCGTCCCTACTTTCGTCAACCGCGGGCCTCCGGTGAGGCCGCGCTCAGCCGTCCCCGTCAACCGCACCAGGAGCCCGGCTATTCCGGTCCCTCTCAGAACGGGTACCCAGCCGGCTCGCGCCTGACCGTCGTCCAACGGACTTCCGTGAACGCGTCCAGGTTCGCCTCCCCGCCGAACCGGGCGCCGGTGCCCGAGGCCCCCACGCCCCCGAAGGGCGCGACGGCCTCGTCGTTCACGGTCTGGTCGTTGACGTGGGCGATCCCGGTGGGGATCCGGTCGGCCAGTTCCAGCCCCAGCGCGGTGTCCCGCGTGACGATGCCGAGGGACAGCCCGTACGGGCCGGCCGCGGCCAGTTCCGCCGCCTCGTCGAGCGTGCCGAAGGAGCGGACCGGCGCGACCGGGCCGAAGACCTCCTCCGCGTACGCGGGGGTGTCGTCGCCGACGCCGGCGAGCACGGTCGGCCGGTAGAAGAGGTCCTCGTACCGGCCGCCCGCGACGATCTTGGCGCCCTGGGTCGCGCTCGCCTCCACCAGCGCGTGCACGCGCTCGAGCTGGCCGCGGTCGATGAGCGGCCCGAGGTGCACCCGGGCCCGGTACGGGTCGCCGACCGCCAGGGCCTCGGCCTTGGCGGCCAGCCGCTCGACGTACTCCTCGTACACGGAGGCGTGCACCAGGTGCCGGCCGGCGGTCATGCAGATCTGGCCCTGGTGGAAGAAGGAGCCCCAGGCCGCCTGGGAGACGGCCGCGTCGAGGTCGGCGTCCGCCAGCACGATCAGGGCGGAGTTGCCGCCCAACTCCAGGTGCGCGCGCTTCAGTCCGCGGCCGGCCGCCTCGCCCACGATCCGGCCGGCGGCGGTGGACCCGGTGAACGAGACGATCCGGACCAGGGGTTCGGCCACCACGGCGGCCCCGGTCTCGCGGCCGCCCGGCAGCACGTGCAGCAGGTCCGCCGGCAGTCCGGCGGCCTCGAAGACCGCCCGGAGCGCGAGACCCCCCGAGACGGGGGTGCGCGCGTCGGGCTTGAGGAGCACCGCGTTGCCGAGGGCGAGGGCGGGCGCGACCGACCGTACGGCCAGGACGAGCGGCACGTTGAAGGGGGCGATCACGCCGACGACGCCGGCGGGCACCCGCCGGGTGTACGAGAGCCGGGGCGCCTCGCTCGCCAGGACCTGCCCGCCGGGACGGGAGGCCAGGGCGGCCGCCTCGTAGCACTCCTGGGCGGCGGTGTGCAGCTCGAAGTCCGCCTTGCCCGGTACGGAGCCGGTCTCGCGCACCAGCCAGTCGCGCAGCTCGGCGGCGTGTTCGGAGAACAGGTCGCCGGCGCGTCGCAGCACGGCCGCCCGGCCGGTGTACGGGGCGCTCCCCCAAGCCCGCCGGGCCGCCTCGGCGCGCGCGGCGGCCGCCGCGACGTCGGCGGGCGCGGCGAGCCGGACGGTGGCCAGGGTCTCCCCGGTGGCCGGCTCGACGACCGGCGCCGGGCCGCCGGTCAGCGGGGTCTCGGACTGCCAGGTGGCGGGGTCGAGCAGCGGCATGGCGGGGCCTCTCGGGGGAGTCGCCGCGCGCGGGGCGGCGGGGGGCGGGCCCGGACTGCGGGGGCCGGCCGGGCTGCGGGGCCTGCCGGGCTGCGGGGGTGGGGCCCGGGCTGCGGGCAGGCGCCATGCTAGCCAGCCCGCAGCTCCAAATCTGTTCAGTTATTGGGCAGTTGGTGTCCTGAATGCAGCGGGTCGGGGCCACGTGGGTCGGGGCCTGGTGGTTCCGGTCCGGTGGGTCCGGGCCCGATTCCGGGTCCGGTGGTTCCTGGTCCGATTCCTGGTCCGGTGCTTCCGGTACCTCAGCGCTCCAGGACGAGAGCGATGCCCTGGCCCACGCCGATGCACAGTGCCGCGAGGCCCGTGCCGGAGCCGGCGGCGGCGAGCTGGTGGGCGACCGAGCCCGCGAGCCGGGCACCCGAGGCGCCGAGCGGGTGGCCCAGCGCGATGGCGCCGCCGCGCGGGTTGACCAGCGCGGGGTCGAGCTCGGGCCACTCGGCCAGACAGCCCAGGGCCTGGGCGGCGAAGGCCTCGTTGAGCTCGAAGGTGGTCAGGTCGCCGAAGCCGCGGCCGGCCTTGGCCAGGGCGCGCTGGACGGCGTCGACCGGGCCGAGGCCGAAGAGGTGCGGCTCGATGCCGGTGACCGCCGAGGCGCGGATCCGGGCCAGCGGTTCGCGCCCGGTGGCGCGCAGGCCCTCCTCGTCGACCAGGAGCAGGGCCGCCGCGCCGTCGTTGAGCGGGGAGGCGTTGCCCGCGGTGACGGTGCCGTCGGGGCGGAAGGCGGGCTTGAGCTTCGCCATGGCCTCGGGGGTCGAGGACTCCCGGATGCACTCGTCGCGGGTCAGGTCCACGTCCGGGTACGGCACGACCTCGCCGTCGTAGAGGCCCGCGTTCCAGGCCGCGGCGGCCTTGCGGTGGCTGGCGAGGGCGAAGGCGTCCTGCGCCTCGCGGGTGATGCCGTGCTTGTCGGCGATGAGCTCGGCGCCCTCGCCGAGCGAGACGGTCCACTCCTCGGGCATGCGGGGGTTGGTCATGCGCCAGCCGAGGGTGGTGGACCACATCTGCTGGTGGCCGGCCGGGAAGGTGCGCTCGGGCTTCTGCACGACCCAGGGGGCGCGGGTCATCGACTCGACGCCGCCGGCGATGGCCACGGAGGCGTCGCCGAGGGCGATCGCGCGGGCGGCCTGGATCACGGCTTCGAGGCCGGAGCCGCACAGCCGGTTCACCGTGACGCCGGGGACGCTGACCGGCAGCCCGGCGAGCAGTACGGCCATCCGGGCGACGTCGCGGTTGTCCTCGCCGGCGCCGTTGGCGTCGCCGAGGACGACGTCGTCGATGCGGGCGGGGTCGAGGTCGGGCGTACGGTCGACGAGGGCGCGTACGACGTGGGCGGCCAGGTCGTCGGGCCGGACCCCGGCGAGTGCGCCGCCGAACTTGCCGATCGGGGTGCGGACGGCGTCGACGATGTACACGTCGCGGATGCTCATCGGGGTCTCCTGGGCGGATCCGTACGGGTGCGGGCGGGGGTGCCGCCGCGGGTGGGGCGCGTCCTGATCAACGCGCCCGCAGTCTCCGCCTCGGGCGCCTTACTGTCAACGTTCGGGGTGGTTGAGCTGCGGGGATGCGTTGCGGGGGTGGGTGGGGAGGGGAGGGGGCGGGGGTGGGGGTGGGCTCGCTTCGGGGGTGGGTCCCGTGGTGTGTGGGTCCCCTCGGCGCTTGACCGCCCATGGCCTGCAGGCCCTGCGGCAGGCCCACCCCGGAGGCTTCGGGGCTTCGCCCTGGCCTTCGGCCACCTCCGGCCCGGGCCTGCCTTCGGACCAGCCTGCCATGGGCAGTCAAGCGCCTTCCCCACACACCACGCGGCGGCACTCTCGTGGTGTGTGGGCCCGTCGCAGTCGGCGACCGTCGTCCGTGGGTGCGCAGGTCCGGGGGTCGCACGGGCGGTCGGCTCGTGGTCGTGCGCTACCGGTCGTACGGTGGAGGGAGCAGGAGGCGCGCGCCCCGCCCACTCTGCGGCGGTGTCCGTCTCGCCACAGGCCGCGCACCGCCCTGCGGCCGTGTGCTGCGGCCGCCTCGGGGGCCGGGTGCCGTGAGTGGCTCCACGATCACCCCGTCGAGGGGGAACTTTCATGCGTATCACGAACCACCGGATCCGGCGCGTGTGCGCGGCGGCCTGCGCGACCCCGTTGCTCGTGCTGGGCGTCGCGGCCACCGCGGGCGCCGCCCAGGTCACCGCGACCCCGGCCGCCACGGGCGCCGTTCAGGCGTCTTCGCCGGGGGAGATCCTCGACCTGGTCAACGCTGAACGGGCAAAGGTGAATTGCGAACCACTGAAGGTGGACGCGAAGCTCCAGCAGGCGGCCCAGGCGCACGCCGACGACATGGCGAAGAACAACATCACCGGGCACACCGGCTCGGACGGCTCCTCGGCCCTGTCCCGGATGCAGGCGGCCGGCTACAACCCCCAGGGGCCCTCGGCCGAGAACGTCTCCTGGGGGTTCCCCGACTCCAAGGGCCACGTGGACGGCTGGATGAAGAGCACCAAGGGACACCGTGAGACCATCCTGAACTGCGAGTACAAGGAGACCGGAGTCGGCGTGAGCGGCGACTACGCCGTCCAGCTCTTCGCCGTCAAGTCCCAGTAGTCGAAGGTTCGTTGACGAGGGCGGTGTACGTCGGCGCGACCGGGCGTACGCCGGCCCCCGACGGGCGGCGCCCGACTCCCTCCGTGCGCGCGACCTCAGGGTCGCGGCCCGTGCGCCTGCACCGTCGCCGTGCGGTCCCGGCACCGCCGGGCCCGGGACCGCGCGCCGGCGGGAACGACCGGAAGCACGGGCCACGGGAGGAGGCATCCGGCAGGACCACGAAACCGGCACGACCACGGGGGCCGCGGCCCGGCGCAGCCCCCGGAAAGCAGGTGCGTCCCATGCGCACGACGAACCGTATCGCCGGCGTCCTCGCCGGCCTGGCCCTGGCGCTCGGCGGCGCTGCGTTCACGGCCCCCACCGCCCACGCGGACCTCGACAGCTGCATCAGCCAGGTCGAGCGCGAGCAGCACGGCGAGGTCTCGGACGCCGTCCGGATGGCCTGCTACCTCGGCCTGACCGGCAACCAGAGCGAATGCGTGTCCGGCCTGACCGCCATCGGCGTCACCTCGGCCACCGCGTCGAGCTCCTGCAAGGTCGCCGCCCAGTAGGACCCGGTCGCCCCCATGGAGAGCAGGTGCGTCCCATGCGCACGACGACCCGAATCGCCGGTGCCCTCACCGGCCTGACCCTCGCCCTCGGCGGCGCGGCCCTCGCCGCGCCCACCGCCCGGGCGGACATCCCCGCGTGCACCCAGATGGTCGTCCAGGCCGGCGTCCAGGTCACCGACGCCGTCACCGCGGCGTGCACCCGCGGCGTGGTCGGTGACCTCCAGACCTGCATCAATGGTCTGACCGCCGTCGGCGTCCCGGGCGGCGCCGCGGGCGGCGCCTGCCGGGTCGCGGCCCTCGAACCGCGGTAGGCGGCCCGGTGCCCCCGACGGCGAGGACGTCGCGCGGGTCATCACCCTGGTGGTGATGGGCGCGCAGGCCGTGATCGCCATCGCCGACACCCGCCCGGTCGGCTGGATCAACTCCGCCGCTGCGGGACTGGAGGTCGTGCTCGTCATCGTGGTCTCCATCGCGCTCGTGGTCGCCGTGGCGGTCACCGGCGTCGGGTCCGCGGACAACCTCACCTCTCGCGGGATCACCGAGGGCGCCCCCGACTACTTCGCCGTGGGCGGCGGCCTCATGCTCGCCATGATCATGGGGCTGGTGACCCTCGTCGGGTTCGACTCCGCGGCCAACCTCGCCGAGGAGGCCCAAGGGGTCGTGGTGATGGTCTCCTGCTCGCGGCTCGTCTACGCGATGGCGCGCGACTCCCGCTTCCCGCTACACCGGCTGATGCGCCGGGTCGACCCCCGGACCCGGACCCCGGTCCCGGCCACCGTGCTGATCCTCGTCGTCGGCGCCGTCCTCATGGCGGCCCTGCTGGAACTCATCACCGCCTGCATGCTCGTCGTCGACCGGCGGGCCCTGACACCCAGCCCGGGAACGAGGGGTCCGCCGCCCGCTGACCCACGAAAATCCGCGGCCGGGCCGGGACACGGCCCGCTACGCTCGGGCCCCACCCCCGCACCACGGTCCGGTCCGACGGAGGCACCGATGACGCACGCACCCGCGCGGACCCCGCTCCCCGCACATCCCGAACGGCTCGAACGGGGGCACCCGTTCCGCCAGTGGAAGACCTGGCGCATCCCCGGCACCGAGCTCACCCTGACCGGGTACTCGCGCGCCAACGACAAGACGTTCTTCCACGTCCCGGAGCTGCGCTGCGCCCTCGACGCGGGACTCGCGGAGGGCCGGCAGCCCGAGCACGTCTTCCTCACGCACACCCATCACGACCACGCCAAGGACCTCGACTACCTGGCGGCCCGGCCCGGTGGCGTCGACGTCCGCCTGCCGTCCGCCGCCCTGCCGTACGCGCAGGCCTTCCTCCAGGCCTCGGCCGAGCTCAACCACGGACCGGCCTACGACCCCGCCCTGGCCGCGGGCTGCCGGCTGCACGGGGTGCGCGGGGGCGACGAGTTCACCTTCGGGCGCCGCGGGCACCACGTGCGCGTGGTGGACTGCGCGCACAAGGTGCCGTGCGTGGGCTACGCGTTCTCCGAACGCCGCACGGCACTCCTGCCCGAGTACGAGGAACTGCGCCGCACCCTCGCGGCACAGGGCCGGGGCGCCGAGTTCGGACGCCTCGTGGCCCGCCGCCGCGCCTCCGGCGTCCCGGTCGAACACGAGGTGCGCAAGCCCCTGTTCGCGTTCCTCGGCGACACCCACGTGAGCGTCTTCGAGGACAACCCGTGGCTCTTCGAGTACCCCGTGCTCGTCACCGAGTGCACCTACCTGGACGACGCCGAGGCGGACCGGGCCGACCGCGTCGGGCACACCGTCTGGAGCCGGCTGCGGCCCGTCGTCGAGGCCCACCCGGACACGCTGTTCGTCCTCACCCACTTCAGCCTGCGCCACTCGGACCGGGACGTCCTCGACTTCTTCGGCGCCGCGCGGCCCGCCAACGTCATGCTCTGGGTCCACCCGGACGGCCACCTCCCCGAACAGCACCAGCACGGCACCGCCCGCGGCTGACCGCCCCGCGCCGGCGCTACGGCGCGGACGCCCCCGGGACCGCGCCGGCGCCCGGCGGCCAGACGACGGTCACCGGAAGGTACGCGGCACGGGCCGCCGCCACCGTGTGGGCCGTCCCCCCGGTGCGGCCGGGCCGGCCGTTCCAGACGGCGACGAGCCGGTCCGCGCGGCCGAGCAGCACGCGGTTGGCCGCCGCGTACGCGGCCGCCGACGCCTGCCGGAACGGCATGACCTTCGTCTCCGACGCCGCCGCGAGCAGCCGGTCGAAGTCGGGGCGACCCTCGGGCGCGACCATCCGCTCGCGGTAGTCGGCGGAGGGCACGACCGCGACGAGCCGGCCGCCCGCCGCGAGCACGGCGTCCGCGAACAGGGTGTCCGCCCCGGCGGCCAGGCAGGAGACGCCGGTCAGGTCCGCCGCCGGGTGGTCGCCGAGCAGCCGGTCGAGCCGGGCCCTGATCCAGGCGCGGTCCTCTTCGGGGATACGGATGTGCCCCGTCACGGCGATCGTCGTCATCGACTTCCTCGACTGCCTTCCTGTGCCTTCCTGACGTCCGGTCGGGCCCGCCGTCATCGGCGACGGCTCATCCCCGGTGCCGGCTGCGGGGGAGCGCCGCCGCGGGCGGGAGGACGAGGGTGAACACGGCGCCCCCCTCCGGCCCGTGGCCCAGGACGCCGAGGGCGCCGCCCAGCCGCGTCGCCAGACGGTGCGCGATGGCCAGCCCCAACCCGCTGCCGACCGGCCGCTCGCCACGGTAGCGCTCGTACAGCGCACCCCGCTCGAAGGCCACGGCGACGTCGTCCTCCGTCAGCCCCGGACCGCCGTCGCGCACCTCGACCCGCGCGCCGCCGTCCGGCAGCGCGGCGAGCGCGAGCACCACCGGCGCGCCCGCCGGGGTGAGGCGCAGGGCGTTCGCCAGCAGGCAGTCGGCCAGCTGCCGGACCCGGAAGCCGTCCGTCCGTACGGTGACCGGACCCCCGCCCGCGGGCGGCTGCCAACGGAACTCGACCTCGTGCCGCGCACAGCGCTCCCGCCACGACCCGGCGGCCTGCTCCAACAGTGCGACGAGGTCCGTCTCGGCGGGCTCGAAGCGGAACTCGTCGGCCTCCAGGCGGGCCAGGTCGAGCAGGTCCGACAGGAAGCGGTCCAGCCGGCGGGCCTCGGCGTCGAGCACCCTGCCGGTCTCCGGCACCCGCTCGACCGGGATCACCCCGTCGGCCAGGGCCTCCGCGTAGCCGCGCATCGTCGTGAGCGGGGTGCGGATCTCGTGCGAGACGGACAGCAGGAACTCCCGCTGCCGCGCCTCGCTGCGGACCAGCGCCCCCTCCAGGACGGTCATGGCCTCGGCGAGTTCGGCGACCTCGGCCGGGCCGGGAGCCGCCGGGCGCCCGCCGGGAGCCGGCCCGGCGTCCTCCTGCGCCGCACCCGGTCCGGCGTACCCGCCCGGGTCCGCGATCCCGCGGCGGCCCGCGGCCAGCCGCCTGGCGGACGCCGCCGCGCGGACCAGCGGACGGCTGATCCGGCGGGCCAGCAGCAGTCCGGCGACGGCCGCCCCCGCCAGGCCCGCGCACAGGGGCAGCACCAGGTTCCGGCGGATCCGGGCGGTGGCCGCGTCCACCTCCGCCATCGGCTTGGCGAGCACCACTCCGCCCGACCCGTGGGCCCGCCCCTCCAGGACGACCGGCCGGCCGTCCAGCGTGCCGGTGGCGGACAGCGGCTCGCGGGCCAGCAGCACGTCCCGCTGGGCGTTCGACACCGCGGCCGCGGCCGGACCGTGGAGCGTGCCGGACGGGTCCAGGACGGCGAGGCGCACGCCGTTGGAGCCGGCGATCAGCTGCTCGCCCTCGACGAGCAGCCCCGACAGTCGCGGGATCCGGCTGAGCACGGTGGCCTGCCGGCCGAGCTGGTCGCGCTCCCGGGCCTCGGCCCCGGAGCGCGCGGTGTACCAGGCTGCCGCCCCGGTCAACAGGACGGCGACCAGCGCGACCAGGCCCGCGAGCAGGACCAGTTCGCGGGCCAGGGTGCCCCGGCCGGACCGTGCCGCGCTCATGCGGCGCCGTTGCCGGTCGCGCCGTACCCGACGCCCCGCACGGTCCGGATCGGGCTCGCGGCGCCGAGCTTCCCGCGGATCTGGGACACGTACACGTCGACCACCCGCTGGTCCCGGTGGGCCGCGTCGCCCCAGACCCGCTCCAGCAGCTGGGCGCGGGTGAAGACCCGGTCGCGGTGCTCGAGGAGGTGCGCGAGGAGACTCAGCTCCAGGGCGGTGAACTCCACCGGTACGCCGTCGACGTGCACCGTGTGCCGGTCCACGTCGACCCGCACCCGGCCCAGCTCGTAGGCGCCGCGGCCGGCGGCCGGGCGCGCCCCGCGGCGCAGCACGGCGTTCACGCGGGCCACCAGCTCGCCCGGCGAGAACGGCTTGGTCAGGTAGTCGTCCGCGCCGAGCTCCAGGCCGAGGATCCGGTCCGCCTCGTCACCGCGGGCGGTGACGAGCAGGACCGGTGTCCAGTCGCCCCGCTCGCGCAGCCGGCGGCACAGCGTCACCCCGTCCATGCCGGGCAGCCCGACGTCCAGGACGACCGCCGCCGGCGCGAGCCGGGCCACCGCCTCGAAGCCCGCGGTCCCGTCCTGCGCGATCTCCGTCCGGTAGCCGTCCCGCTCCAGGTACAGCCGCTGCAGCGCGGCGATGTTCGCGTCGTCCTCCACGATCAGGACGAGTCCCTTGCGGGGGTTCATCGACGACTCCGATGAGGTGCGCGCGGAGCCGGGCCGCGGGTGCCGAGGGGGTGACGCCGCCATGCTAGCCAGCCGCCCGCCGGAGCCGGCGGCGGCCGGTGCACCGCACCGTGCGGCCTAACAGAGCCCTAACAATCCGCTCACCTCGCCCGGGCAATCACCGGCCATGATCGAACCCGGCGCCGCCACCCCCCAGTCCGACCCGTCGTCGACCCACGCGAGGATTTCCCGATGCACCCTGCGAACCAGCCGATCCCGCCCGGCCCCGCGCCGCGCGGACTGCTCCACCGGGCCGGCCGCGCCTGCGCCCGCCGTCCCTGGCTCGTGGTCGCGGCCTGGTTGCTGGCCCTGCTCGCGGCCGTCGGAGCCGACCGGGCCTGGGGCGGGGACTACGAGGACGACTTCACGCTCCCCGGGACCTCCGTACAGACCGGCTCCGACCTGCTGGACGCCCACGGCGGGGCCGCCACCCGGGGCGTACCCGCCCAGGTCGTCCTCTCGGCCGGCCGCGACGGCGACGGGCTCGCCGCGCACGGCGCGGCCGTGCGGTCGGCCGGGCAGCGGCTGGCGGCCCTGCCCGAGGTGATCTCCGTCGCCGACCCGCTGGCCACCCCCGGCGCGGTCACCGCGGACGGCCGCACCGGCTACTACACCGTGCGCTTCGCCTCGAACCCCATCCGGTTCGACACGTCCTACGTGGAACGGGTCGACGCGGCGGTCGCCCCGCTGCGCACGGACGGGGTCACGGTCGAGTACGGCGGCCCGCTCGGCCGGCTCGCCGCCCCCACCGGTGCCGACCGGGCCTCCGAAGCCATCGGCATCATCACCGCCGTCATCGTCCTGCTGCTGGGCTTCGGCAGCGTGGCCGCCGCGGCGTTCCCACTGGTCAGCGCCGTCATCGGGCTGATCATCGGCCTCGCCGGGCTCGGGCTGCTGGCCGCCGGCCTCGACTTCGCCGCCGTCTCGCCGACCCTCGCCGTGATGATGGGCCTCGGCGTGGGCCTGGACTACTCGCTGTTCCTGGTGACCCGGCACCGCAAGCTGCTCCACACCGTGTCCGACCCGACCGAGGCCGCCGGTCACGCCGTCGCCACCAGCGGCCGGGCCGTGCTGGTCGCCGCCCTGACGGTGACGGCGGCGCTGGCCGGCCTCTTCGCCTCCGGCGTCGGCTTCATCGGGATGCTCGGCGTCGCGGCCGGCGTCACCGTCCTGACCGGCGCGCTCGCCGCGCTCACCCTGACACCCGCCCTCCTGGGCCTGGCCGGCCGACGCATCGACCGACTGCGCGTGCGCACCCCCGTCGACGAGCCGGACGCGGACGCGGACGGTCCGGCGGGCCGGGACGTGTGGCAGCGCTGGGCCGCGGTCGTGGGCCGCCGCCCCTGGACCTTCCTGCTCCTCGGCACCGCGCTGCTCACGCTGCTCGCCGTACCCGCCGCCGGCATGCGCCTCGGCCACGTCGACGCCGGCGCCTCGCCCACCACCGCCACCGAGCGCCGCGCCTACGACCTGGTCGCCGACGGGTTCGGCCCCGGCGCGAACGGGCCGGTCACCGTCGTCGTCACCCTCGACAAGAACGGCACCGCCCCCGACGCGCGGACCCGGCTCGCGAAGGACCTCCACGAGGCGCTCACCCACACGCCCGGCGTCGCCCAGGCCACCCCGCCCGCGCCCACCGCGGACGGCGCCCTGCTCGTCTCCACCGTGACGCCCGCCGGCGCCCCGCAGGACCGGGCCACCGCCGACCTGCTGCACCGGCTGACGGACCGGACCCTGCCCGACGCCCTCGACCCGTACCACGCCACCGGGTACGTCACGGGGCAGACCGCGGCCCAGCAGACCTTCCGGGACGTGCTCGCCGACCGCCTCCCGCTGGTCGTCGGGCTGGTCGTCGCGGCGGCGTTCGTCCTCCTGCTGACCGTGTTCCGCAGCCCGCTGGTCGCGCTCAAGGCGGCGCTGCTCAACCTGCTCTCGATCGCCGCCTCGTACGGGGTGGTCGTCGCGGTCTTCCAGTGGGGCTGGGGCTCGTCACTGCTGGGCCTGGACGAGACGGTGCCCGTCGAGTCCTACGTGCCGACGATGATGTTCGCGATCGTCTTCGGCCTCTCCATGGACTACGAGGTGTTCCTGCTGTCCCGGATCCGGGAGTACTGGCTGGCCGGCCGGGACAACCAGGCCGCCGTCGCCGCCGGCCTGGCCTCCACCGCCCGGGTCATCACCTGTGCCGCGCTCATCATGACCAGCGTCTTCCTCGCGTTCCTGCTCTCGCAGAACCCGGTGGTCAAGATGCTCGCGCTGGGTCTCGGCGTCAGCGTCGTCCTCGACGCCACCGTGGTCCGGCTGCTGCTGGTCCCGGCCACCATGAACCTGCTCGGCCGCGCCAACTGGTGGATCCCCGCCTGGCTGGACCGCCTGCTGCCGCACCTCGACCCGGAGGGCGGCCCCCCGCCCGCCGACCCCGTCGGCGGACCGGCACCGGTGGCGGCGGACGCCCGAACAGGACGTGAAGACGTCCAGGCTCCCGAAGACCGACGAGCCGGCGCGGACCGAGCCGAGGCGCCGGACCCGACCGCTCCTGCCCACCCGATACCGGAGGTACGCCCATGAGCCCCACCACCCACACCACGCCCGCGGCCGCCGGCCCACGGCCGGGCGGGGCCTCCGGCCGGGTCGCGCCCGACCGCCCGCCGCGCGCCCGGCTCCGCCGCCGGCGCGCCCGACTCCTCGCCGGCCTCCTCGGCGTCGTGGTGCTGGCGGGCACCGCCGAGTACGCCGCGACCGCGGTCGTCGAGAACCGGGTCGAGGACGCCCTGCGGCCGCGCCTGGGGGAGACCGACGCGGACCTGTCGGGGTCCGGCCTGCTCGCCCTGCTCCGCGGCCGCGCCGACGGCGTCACCGTCACCGGGGACCACGCCACGATCGGCCCGGTCACCGGCGCCTCCGTCGACCTCCGCCTCGACGGCATCGACGTCCACCGGGGCGCGCACGACGCCGATGCGGTCGACTCCGTCCACGGCCGCATCACGGTGCCCACCGGCGCGGTCCGCTCCTGGCTCACGTCCACGAGCCCCGCCCTGGCACCCACCGACGTGACCACCGACCCGGCCGCCGGCACCCTCCGCCTGGGCCTCGGCCCCGGCGGCGCCGTCACGGTGACGCTCCGCCCCGAACTGCACGACGGCCGCTTCCGGTTCGCCCTGGCCGGCGCGACCGTGATGGGCGCCCCGGCCCCCGAGCGCCTCACCCGCCTGGTCGAGGACCGCCTGGCCGCCGCCCCCGCACCGTCCGGGGACGGGGCCGTCACCCCGCTCCCAGGACTGGAACCCACCTCGGTACGCGTCACGGCCCTGGGCATCGAGGTCGCCCTGGACGGCACCCCCTCCGCCGAGCCGACCCCGTCAGCGAAGTCCTGACCAGGCGCGCCGCGCCGCCCGACACCCTCCGAACGCCACGGTCGCAGAGCCCCGCACTTCCCGAAGCGCCGGTAGGCCGCCCCGTGTGGGGGAGGCGCTTGACACGGTAGGGCAGGCTGGTCCGGAGGCAGGCCCGGGCCTGGGGTGGCCGGAGGCCAGGGCGAAGCCCCGAAGCCCCAGGGGTGGGCCTGCCGCAGGGCCTGCAGGCCCTACCGTGTCAAGCGCCGAGGGGACCCACACACCACGGGGCGGCCGGCACCACACGCCCACACCCACCCACCCACCGCACGACCGCACCACAACCCCCCACCACAACCCCCCACCGCGCGCCCCCACCACGCGCCCACCGCGCCCACCTCACCCCCCGCCCCAGATCCCCAGATACGCCTCGCGGTAGCCGGGCGGATCCCAGGACGTGGCCCCGCCGCTGTTCTCGGCCGTCACCACGTGGACCGGCGCCACGTACCCGCTCGCCGGCCGGCCCGCGAACGCGCGGTTGAACTCGTCCACGATCTGCCAGCCCTGCTGGGTCAGCGGCTCCGGCACCGTGGCCGCCTGGTACTGCCGGCTGTTGATGCGCTGGAAGGCGGACGGGTCGCCGTCGCCCGCGCCGACGTTGAACGGCGGCCCCGCCCCGGGGAGTCCGGCGGCCCGCAGCGCCGGGGCCGCGTCGGCGAAGTACAGGTCGTTGATCGCCACGGAGTACGTCCAGCGGCGCCCGAACCGGGACACCAGCGAGGAGACCTGCTGCGGGGTGCGCTGGGTCGCGTCCGGGATGGGAATGTTCTCCGTCGCCAGCAGTTGCACGCCGCCGCAGTGTGCCAACTGCCGTTTGATCAGCTCGGACTTGCGGTGGGCGAACGGGATCGAGTCGTCGGTGAAGACGACCACCCCGGCGGATCCGCGGGACCGGGCGACGACCCAGTCCGCGCTGATCCGCGCCACGTCCGCCACCTCCGTGGTGATGTTGGTGAACAGCTTCGGCCGCGTGCTCGGGCCCGGGGTGCTGACGGCGTGCCAGCCGATCAGCGGGATGCCCGCGGCCGTGGCCCGCGCGGTCTGCTGGGCCGTCAGCAGGGGGTCGAAGCCGCCCAGTGCGATGCCCGAGGGCCTCAGGGTGACGGCCTGGCTGAGCGCCGCCTGGATGCCGGCCGGGGTGCCCTGGCCGTCGATGACCCGCACCCGCCAGCCGATGGCGGCCGCGCCCTCCCGCAGCCCCTGCGCCACACCGGCGACGCCGGGGTTGGTCATGGTCTGGGCGACGTAGACGAGGGTCTTGTCCGGTACCGCCGCCGGCCCGGTGGTGGGGCCGGTCCAGGAGGCGTCGGTACGTTCCGCCCGCGCGACGGCCGCCGTCGCCGCGGCGAGCGCGGCAGGGCAGCCGGTGCCGGTGGCCGGGGCGGAGGCCGGCGGGGAGCCGCCCGTGCAGCCCGCGACGAAGGCGGCGGCGGCCGTCCACAGGACCACGGCGGCGCGGACGGCGGTGCGCTTCGGGTACACGGTGCTCGCTCCTGACGTGGGGTGCGGGGACGGGGCGGGGCCCGGAGGCCGGCCGTGAGCCGCAGCGCGGCGGCGCGGCGGCGACGGGAAAGGTGCCACCGCCCGCTCTACGGGGGTGCATCCCGTGACGGCGCTTCCCGCAGCGCCGGTTCCCCACCCCCGGAAGGTCCCCCGCCCGGTCCCGCCCGGCTCCGCAGCCGCCGCCGGGCCGCGTAGCCGGACAGCCCGACGGCCAGCAGCAGGGTGCAGCCGTTGAACAGCGGGGTGGCCCAGAACTCGGCGCCGAGCTGGCCGATCCCGGCGAGCCCGACGGCGAGCACGCCGACCGCCACGAGGGTGCCGAGCGCGTTGGCCCGCCCGGGATGGACCGTCGTCGAGCCGAGCAGGGCGCCGACGAACGCCGGCAGCAGGTAGTCCAGCCCCACGCTCGGGTTGCCGATCTGCTGCTGCGCCGCCAGCAGCACCCCCGCGATCCCCACGAACAGGCCCGATCCGGCGAAGGCGTAGACGGAGTACCGGCGGGTGCGGATGCCGAGCATGCGGGCGGCCCGCGGGTTGGAGCCCACGACGTACAGGTACCGGCCGACCGGCAGCCGCTCCAGCACCACCCACAGCACCACGACCGCGGCCAGGACGTAGAAGGCGGGCACCGGCAGGCCGAGGAACCGGGCGTCGTACAGGTCGGTGAAGCCGGCCGGCAGGCCGTCCGGGCCGGGCACGATCCGCCCGCCGTCCGTCAGCCAGCCGGTGAAGGCGTACATGATGCTGCCGGTGCCGAGCGTGGCGATCAGGGAGTCGATCCGGGCGAACTCGACGACCACCCCGTTCAGGGCCCCGGCGAGCACCCCGCCCACGACGACCACGGCGCAGGCGAGCGGCCACGGCACCCCCTCCTCGACGATCAGGTGCATCACCAGGACGTGTGCCAGCCCCAGCCCGTAGCCGATGGACAGGTCGAACCGGCCCGAGGCGATGGGGATCGTCGCGCCGAGCGCGAGCAGGGCGGGGACGGACTGGTTGGAGAGGATCGCGGAGACGTTGTCCCGGGTGGGGAAGGTGTCCGGCAGGGCCAGGGAGAAGGCCACGAACAGCAGCGCGGCCAGCCCCACCAGGCCGTACCTGCCGATCGGGTGCCCGCGCGCGGCCCAGCGCGTCACGGGGCCGTCGTGCTTCCGGTGATCGCGGGCAGGGCGGAGGCGGTGCGGGTGAGTGCGGCCGGTGTCAGGGCGGCGCCGGAGAGTTCGGCCGTGACCGATCCGCGCACGAACACCAGGGCCCGGTGGCAGAGGTCCGCGACCTCCTCGAAGTCCGTGGAGACCAGCAGCAGCGCCAGCCCGTCGGCGGCGGCCCCGTCGAGGATGCGGTGGACGGCGGCCTTGGCGCCGACGTCCACGCTCGCGGTCGGCTCCTCCAGCACCAGAAGACGCAGCCGCCCGCGCAGCCACCGGCCGAGGACGACCCTCTGCTGGTGCCCGCCGGAGAGGGTGGCCAGCGGCGCCTCGGTGTCGCGCGGGCGCACCCCGAACCGCTCGACCAGGGCGGTCGCCCGGCGCCGTTCCCCCCGCAGGCCCAGCCAGTGCCAGGCCGGCACGCCGGCCGCCCCGGGGTTGGCGAGCAGGTTCTCCCGCACCGTCAGGTCCGGGGCGCAGCCCTCCTCCTGACGGTTGGCGGCCACCAGGGCGACGCCCCGGGCGACCGCCGCCGACACGGTGCGGGGCCGGTACGGCCGGCCGTCGAGCAGCGCGCGCCCGCCGAGCAGGGGCAGGGCGCCGGCCAGGGCGCGTCCCAGGTGCATGTGGCCGGCCCCGGTCAGGCCCACCAGGCCGAGGATCTCGCCGGGCGCGAGGGCCAGGCGGACCGGAGCGGTGCGCTCCGTCGTCACGCCGTCGAGGCGCAGTACGGGCGGCCGGCCGGCGGGCACCGGGGCGGCCGGGCCGCGGCCGGCCGGCACGGCGCCCGCGATGTCCGCGACCAGCCGGGCGGGGCCGTACCCGGCCAGCGGGCCGCGGCTGACCACGGCGCCGTCCCGCAGGACGGCGAACGCGTCCGCGACCCGGTACACCTCGTCGAGCCGGTGGCTGACGTACAGCACGCCGTGGCCCCGGTCGCGCAGCCCGTGCAGGACGTCGAACAGCCGGGCGCAGTCAGCGGCCGGGAGCGTGGCCGTCGGCTCGTCGAGGACGAACAGCTCCGCCCGGCGGGCCAGGGCCCGGGCGATGGCGACCAGGGAGCGCTCGGCGGGCGGGAGGTCGGCGATCCGGGTACCGGGGTCCAGGTGCCCGGCCACGGCCCGCAGGGCCTCGTCGCACCGCTCGCGCGTCCGGCGCCAGGAGATCAGCCCGCGCCGGCGCGGGTACCCGGTGCCCAGAGCGATGTTCTCGGCGACCGTCATCCACTCCACCAGGCCCAGGTCCTGGTGGATGAAGGACATCGCCCGGGAGGCCGCCGGCGATCCGAGCGGGTGTCCGGCCACCGTCACCGCGCCGGCGTCGGCCCGGTGCACCCCGGCGAGCACCTTGATGAGGGTGGACTTGCCCGCGCCGTTGGGGCCGAGGAGGGCGAACACGCTGCCCCGGTGCAGGTCGAGGTCGACCGCGTCGAGGGCGACGGTCCCGCCGAACCGCTTGCCGAGGCCGCGGATCCTTACGAGCGGCTCCGCACCGGCCGGGGGCGGGCGGTCCGTCGGGGTGACGGACGTGTCATGGGCGTCGGGCACGGACGTCTCCGGAGCGACCTCGGGCCCCCGCGGGGGAGGATGGGGGCAAAGGGGATGCTACTGGGCGTCAGGTGGGATTCCTGTTCATGACGGGCATCTTCTTGGCGGGTTGACAGGCATCGTCGTCGACGGGCGTCACGCGGCGTCCAGGGCGCATTCGGCCCAGATGACCTTGCCCTGCGGGGTGTAGCGGGTGCCCCACGACTGGGCCAGCTGCGCGACCAGGAAGAGGCCGCGTCCGCCCTCGTCCGTGCTCGCCGATCGGCGCAGGTGCGGGGCGGTGCTGCTGCCGTCGGACACCTCGCAGATCAGGGTGCGGTCGAGGACCAGGCGCACCTGGATCGGCTCGTTGCCGTACCGGATCGCGTTGGTGGCCAGCTCGCTCAGCATCAGCTCGGCGGCGAACGAGAGTTCCTCCAGGCCCCATTCGGCCAGTCGGCGGGTGACGGCGGCGCGGACCTCGCCGACCCGCGCCGGGTCGGCGGGCAGGTCCCAGGAGGCGATCCGGTCGGCGGGCAGCGCGTGGGTACGGGCCACCAGCAGGGCGATGTCGTCGGCCGGGTGCTCGGGTGCCAGCGCCTCCATGACCGCCCCGCAGGTCTCCTCGGGCGTCCGGTCCGGGTGGCCCAGGACGGTCCGCAGCTGGTCGAGGGAGACGTCGATGTCGCGGTGGCGGTCCTCGACGAGTCCGTCGGTGTAGAGGACCAGGGTGCTGTCGGCGGGCAGCTCGAACCCGGCCGTCTCGAACGGCAGGCCGCCCAGGCCCAGCGGCGGACCGGCGGGCAGCTCGGGGAAGGTGACGCTGCCGTCGGGACGGACCACGGCCGGCGGGAGGTGGCCCGCCCGCGCCATGGTGCACTGCCGGGTGGTGGGGTCGTAGACGGCGTACAGGCACGTGGCGCCGACGATCCCGGTGCTGCCGTCGGCCTCGTCCCCGCCCTCCTCCCGGTCCAGGCGCACCAGCAGGTTGTCGAGGTGCGTCAGCAGCTCGTCGGGGGCGAGCTCGAGTTCGGCGAAGTTCCGCGCGGCCGTCCGCAGCCGCCCCATGGTCGCCGCCGCGTGCAGGCCGTGGCCGACGACGTCGCCCACGAGGAGCGCGACGCGGGTGCCGGACAGCGGGATCACGTCGAACCAGTCGCCGCCCACGCCGGACTCGGCGGGCAGGTACCGGTGGGCGACCTCCACCGCGCCCAGTTCGGGCAGGCCGCGCGGGAGCAGGCTGCGCTGCAGGGCCAGGGCCAGGGTGTGCTCGCGGGTGTAGCAGCGGGCGTTGTCGATGCACAGGGCGGCCCGGGCCGCGAGCTCCTGCGCCAGCCGGCTGTCGTCCTCCCCGTACGGGGCCGGGTCCTGCGAGCGGTAGAAGCTCACGACGCCCAGCAGGACGCCGCGGGCGAAGAGCGGGACGGCGATGAGCGAGTGCACGCCGTGGTCCAGGACCTGCTGCGAGCGCTCGGGGCTCTGGGCGAACCAGCCGGCCGCGTCCGCCAGCTCGGGCTCGAGGACCGCACGTCCGCTGCTCAAGGCGCGCATGTGGACGGTCCCGGTGTGGAAGTCCAGGGCCTCGCCGACCGGGAAGAACGGGCAGTCGTCGCGGATGCCGTGCACCACCGTGCGGTGCAGGCCGGTCCCGGGCTCGCCGGCCTCGTCGCCGCGCAGCACGGCCTCGGGCAGGTCGACGGTGACGTAGTCGGCCAGGCCCGGGACCGCCAGCTCGGCCAGCTCCCAGGCGGTGCGGTCCACGTCCAGGGTGGTGCCGATCCGGGTGCTGGCCTCGGCCAGCAGCTCCAGGCGCCGCCGTGCCTCGATGGCGTACCGGCCGACCGCCGGCTCGCCCACCAGCACCAGGCCGCGGACCGTGCCGGGGCCGTACCCGGGGCCGTACCCGGTGGTGGCGCCGGGCGGGGCCGGGAGGGCTTCCCCGGCGACGGCGGGCGGTGCGGCGGGCGGTCCGGGGCGGGGGGAGACCGAGAGGCGGTGGACCGCCGGGTTGTCGCTGCTGAGCAGGGCCTCGACGACCACGCCCGACACGCCGGACGGGCTGGTGACGGAGTGGCTCAGCAGCGTGGCCTCGCGGCCGTGCGGGAGGGCCACCCCCACCGCGCCCCGCCGGGCCGTCGAGATCAGCTCGGTCGCCTTCTCCTTGAGGATCGCCCGGTCGTGCGGATCCAGCTCCAGGTCCACGAGGTGGTGGTCGGGGTCCTCGGACCGGCCGGGGCCGGCCACCCGGTCCGGGCCGAGCAGGTGCTCCGCGCCGGCCCCGTCCGCCACCGTCGCGCCGGGGCGGGCGTACCGCTCGGCGTCGAGGTACGCGTGCAGCAGCGCGCGCTCGCGCGCCGAGCTCTGCTCCAGCAGCCGGCGTTCGATCGTCGCCGCCGCCCGCTGCAGCAGGTCCGACAGGGCCGGGCGCTCGTAGGCGTACGGGTAGCCGAAGCACAGGACGCCCAGGATGTGCCCGCTGAGCTGGTCGCGGATGGGGACGGCGCAGCAGGCGTTCGCCTGGCCGCGCTCGGCGAAGTGCTCGGCCCCGTAGACCCGGATGAGCTGCCGCTCGGCCAGGGCGAGGCCGATGCCGTTGGTCCCGGCGTACCGCTCGGCGAAGACGAAACCCGGCACGCTCTGGATCGGCGGCAGGCTGCGGGCCAGGGAGGGCTCGCCGAAGCGGCGCTCCAGGACGGTGCCCTCGGCGTCGGCGACCGAGATGTTCATCCGGCTGCCCGAGAACCGGGACTCCAGCTGGTCGAGCACGGGCCGGGCGGCCCGGACGAGCCGGCCGTCGCGGTCGAAGTCGTCCCGGTAGGGCAGCTCGGCACCGTCCGGGGATAGCCCCAGCAGCCGGCAGCGCTGCCACGAGTCGAGGATGGATCCGCGCACCCCCGTCGCGACCGGTTCGCCCACCAGGAACCGTTCACGGGAGCGTGCGGGACCGATCCGGTCTCCCGTGGCGCCCATCTGCATCACTTCCCCTGGGCGGTGCGCCCCTCGAGGGTGTCCTGGTCCGTGCGGTGTCGTTGAAAGCAGTGCGTTTTGAGTATATTCCGGGTGATTTACGGGTTCACAGGACGGCGACGGGATTGACCGGCGACCCCGTCCCGCCCGGGACGACGAGCGGGGCCACGACGAGCATGAACTCGTAGCGCCCCGCCGCGGCGCACGCGGCGGACAGTTCCTCCAGGTCCAGGTTGTCCAGCAGCGGCACCCCCATGGCCGCGACGGCCAGGGCGTGCACGGGGGAGTGCAGCCCCTCCACGGGCGACGGGCGCACGTCGCTGTCCCCGTCCGCGCCCAGCAGGCCGATCCCCCGCTCGGCCAGCAGCGGCAACGCGTCCACGGCGAAACCCGCGCTCGCCGCGCCGACGTCCCACGGGCCCAGCGCGCGCCGCCGCCGGAACCGGCCGGTGCGCAGCAGCACCGCGCAGCCCTCGTCGACGGCCGCGCCGAGCGCCCGCTCGGCCGCCACCACGTCGGCCGCCCCCACCGCCCGGCCCGGCTCCAGCCAGTCGGTCCCGAGGACGGCCGGCAGGTCGAGCAGCACGCCCTTGGCGACGAGCGGGCCGAGGGCCGCCACCGAACCGAACCGGACGCCGTCGGCGCCCACGCAGGCGCGGGCCGGGCGCCCGTCGTAGAGCCGCCCGCGGTAGGCGACGTGCGCCAGCGCGTCGAGGTGGGTGACGGCCTTGCCGTGGTAGTCGGCGCCCAGGAAGTCCTTGTGGGTGGCCGGTTCCGGAGGCTCCACGTCGCCGAGGTCGGACATGTAGTGGAGGGCCGGCCGGGGGTTGTCCGGCCCGGGCCGGGTGTTCCAGGGGAGTCCCAGGGGCACCGCCGTGCCGTCGCGGACCAGGCGGGCGGCCCGCCGGACGCGCTCCGGGGTGGCCAGGTTCCACGCGCCCCGGTCGGCGTGGCTCCAGCGGCCCCACGTGCGCACGGACGCGAAGAGGGCGTCGAACTCGACGCGGGAGATCCGCCGGACCTCCGGCGGATCGGTGCTTTCGGGCATGCGGGCCTCCGGACTCGGCACCGCGCGGCCGGGGCGGCCGCGCGGTGCCCGCATCCCTACCCGGTGCCGGGCGCGGCCGGACGACATCGGCGACCGGTGCCCCGATCGGTGTCCTCGAGCCGGTACCCCTGATCGGTGGCTGCCGCGATCGGTGCCCCGATGAGTGGCGGCCGTACGCCCGCACGAGGCAGGCTGTAGTCATGAGAGCGGCCCTGCGCTCGCCTCCGGGACCAGGAGCCGGGGGCCACCACCAGGTCCTCTTCGTCCTCGCGGAGTGCGTGCCCTTCGCGATCGCCCTGCTGGTGCTCGTCATCGAGCTCACGCCGGCGCATTTCATCTACACCGGCCCCCTGCTCGTGGCGACGCCGGCCCTCGCGGCGGTCACGATGGGCCCCAAGGGCACCCTCGCGGCGGCGGGCGTGGCGGTCGCCGTCAGCGTGGTCACCGCCACCCACAACAACGCCTGGGGCGGCCAGCAGGTCTACACGAACTTCCTCGCCCTGTTCCTGGTGTCCACCGCCGGCTACCTGACCAGCCGCGCCGCCCAGACCCGCCGGGACAGCGAGCTCAACCAGGTGCGCCGGATCGCCACGGCCGCGCAGGAGGTCCTGCTGCGCCCGGTGCCGGCCCGGCTGGGCCCGGTCCGCGCGGCCAGCCTGTACCTCGCGGCCGAGATCGGGGCGCAGATCGGCGGCGACCTGTACGACGCGGTGCAGACCCGGTACGGGGTGCGGCTGATCGTCGGCGACGTACGGGGCAAGGGCCTGCCCGCGGTCCGGGCCGCGGCCGTCGTGCTCGGCGCGTTCCGGGAGGCCGTGCACTACGAGGAGGACCTGGTGGAGGTGGTCAACCACTGCGGGGCGGCGCTGCGGCGGGACGCCGCCCTCGCGAGCGCCGGCGGCGAGGACGCGTACCGGGAGGCCTTCGTGACAGCCGTCGTCGCCCAGATCCCCGACGGCCCGGACGTCGAGCTCGTCAACCGGGGCCATCCGGCGCCGCTGCTGCTGCGCAACGGCGCGGTGCGGTCCCTGCAGCCCAGCACCCCGCTGCCGCCGCTCGGCCTGGAGGAGTTCATCGCCGGCCCACCCGGCCGGATGGACAGCTACCCCTTCGCCCCGGGCGACCGGCTGCTGCTGCACACGGACGGCGTCATCGAGGCCCGCGACCGCGACCGGGGCTTCTTCGACCTGCCCGAGGCCATGGCGACGATGCACGGCCACACCCGCACGGCGTTCCTGGAAGCCCTGCGGCAGGCCCTGCTCCACCACACCCAGGGCTCGCTGGCGGACGACGTGGCCCTCATCCTCGTCGACCGCGTGGAGGCCGGTGACCGCGTGGAGGCCGGTGACCGGGACGACGGCCACCGCCGGGACGACGGCCACCGGCACGGGCGGGACGCCTCCTGAGGGCTGCCCGAGCCCCGCTAACGGCGCGGGCGCAAGGCGAGGGCCAGCAGCAGCCCCGCGCCCGCGACGGCGGCGCCGGCGGTGAACCCGGCGCCCATGGCGTCCGCGGGGACCGTGTACCCCGACGCGGCCGTGGCCAGCAGCGCGACGCCCAGGGAGCCGCCCAGCACCTGGAGGGCGCCGAGCACGCCGCCGGCCGACCCCAGCTCGTCCGGGCGCAGCCCCGAGGTGGCCAGCACGGTCGCGGGGACCGCGCAGAAGGCCGTGCCCGCGCCCAGCAGCACCAGCGACGGCAGCACGGCGGAGGCGTAGTCGGCGGCCGGTTCCAGGAACGCCAGCCACAGGTTCTCCACCACCAGCGCGAGGGCCCCCAGCACCATCACCCGCTTCGCGCCGACGGCCCGCTCCACGTGCACCGCCAGCCCGGCCGCACCGGCCATGGCCACCGGCAGCGGCAGCAACGCGACCGCCGCCGCCGGTGCGGACCAGCCGTGCCCCTGCTGGAAGAACGGGCCCAGGCCGACGTACGCGCCGACCAGCGCCCCGGGCAGCACCAGCACGCTCGCGAGGGCCAGCGCCCGGTCCCGGTCCCGGAACAGGCGCAGCCGCACGATCGGCCGCTCCGTCCGCCGCTGCACCCCGGCGAACGCGGCGAGCAGCACCACCCCGGCCGCGACCGGGCCCGCCACCGGGGCATCGCCCCACGGGCGCTCCGCCGCCCGCCACAGCCCGTACACCAGCGCGGCCGCGCCCACCACGGACAGGACCGCGCCGAGCCCGTCCAAGCGGCCCGGCGCGCGCCGGGACCCGGCCGGCACGCGCGGCGCGAGCAGGGCCACGGCCAGCCCCACCGGCACGTCCAGCAGCAGCACCCACCGCCAGGAGCCCGCCGGCGTCGGGGCGGCCCCGGCCAGCAGCAGCCCGCCGGCCGTCGCCGCCGCGCCCACCGCCGTGCAGACCGCGATCGCCCGCCTGCGGGCCGGACCGTCCGCGAAGGTCGCGAGCAGCAGCGCGAACCCGTTGGCGGTGGCGAAGGCCGCGCCCGCGCCCTGCGCGGCGCGCACCGCGATCAGCAGCTCGCCGCCGGGCACGAACGCCCGTACCACGGCCGCGGCGGTGAACACGTACACGCCCGCGACGAAGACCCGGCGCCGGCCGAGGACGTCCCCGGCCCGGCCGCCGAGCAGCAGCAGGCCGCCGAAGGCCAGCAGGTAGGCGCCGACGACCCAGGACGCGGTCGGCGCGGACGGGCCCAGGCCGGCCCGGATCCCGGGCAGGGCCGTGTTCGTGACCGGGTCGTCGAGCCGGATCGTCGCGGTGCACCCGGCGATGACGGCCAGCGCGAGCCCGGGCCGCGCCCGGCGCCCGGCCGCGGCGGGCCCGCCCCGTCCGGCGGGCCCGCCGGACGGTCCGGCGGACGCGGACGACGGCTCGAGGACCCCGCCGGGCGCGGCGGTCGCTCCGGCGGGTAGGGCGGTTCCGGTGGACGCGGCGGGACGGGCCGCCACGCGTTCGGATACGGGCGCGGACATGTCCTGGCTCCCGGATGGGTCGGGGCACGGATGCGGTGGATCGGACGGACCGACGGCGGCGACGGAGGACGGACCGTCGGACTGCTCGACGCACCGACCGGCGGAAGGGCGGGTCGGCCGCCACGCTCTCAGGTCCCGCCTGAATTCCGGTGGAGCCGTCGGCGCGCCGGGGCCGGGGCCGGGCCGGGGTCTCGGGGGAGCGGGCTCGGCGTCCGGGCGGGCCCGGGCGCCCCGTCGAGCCGTCGCATCGGCGGGCAGCGGCTCGACGGGGTGCGGGCGGGCGGCCGTTGGGGCGGCCGCCCGGAGGGGTGGTCCGAGGAACGGCCGGGCCGGACCGGCGGTCCGGTGGCCGGTCGGGTCACCGCCCGGTCATGCGGGCGACGGTCTTGACGAGCCGGCGGCGGCTCAGCAGCCGGCCCGCGTAGGCCGACACGCGGTTGGCGGCGCCCGAGATCACGCTCGGCGGGGGGTTGCGGCGGTCCAGGGCCCGCAGCGCCGTGCGGACCACCTGCTCCGCGGTCTGCATCGGCGCCACGCCCGCCGCGTCCTCGGTGCCGAGGACGTCGAAGAACTCCGTCCTCGTCGCGCCCGGCGACAGCGCGAGGACGCGGAGCCCGGTGCCCCGGGACTCCTGCCACAGCGCCTCGGTGAAGCTGAGCACGAAGGCCTTGGAGGCACCGTAGACGGCCATGTTGGGGATGGGCTGGTAGGCGGCCATGCTCGCCACGTTGACCAGCACGCCCTCGCCGCGCTCCCGCAGGCCGCCGATGAAGGCCCGGCTGATGTCGACCACGGCCGTCACGTCGAGGCCGATCTCCTCGCGCAGCCGCTCCGGGTCCTCCTCGTGGAAGGGGCCGAAGGTGCCGAAGCCCGCGTTGTTGACGACGCTGGAGAGCGTGATGCCGCGGCGCTCCACCTCGGCCGCCAGCAGCGCGCCGGAGCCGGCCACCGCCAGGTCCATGACGATCGGCTCGGCCTTGACGCCGTACGTCGCCGACAGCTCCGCCGCCAGGGCCTCCAGGCGCTCGGCGCGCCGGGCCACGAGCACCAGGTCCGAGCCGCGGGCGGCCAGTCGGCGCGCGAACTCCGTGCCCAGGCCCGCGCTGGCGCCGGTGATGAGGGTGGTCCGGCCCCGGTAGTCGACCGCGTTCACAGTGGCTCCTGCCCATGAGGTGAGATCGCGTGGATCGCGAGTCCTCACTGTATGCCTGGTTGGCAGCGACTGCCAACCAGGCAGCAAGGTGCAGATTGGCGGCCCGCCTATATGCTGACCGGATGGGGACCACCGCACCGCAGCCGACGACGACCGCCCCGACCCTGTGGGACCGCTCCCGGCAGGCCGTGGTCGCGAGCATCCACGACACCGCCATGCGGCTCTTCGACGAGCAGGGCTACGAGGCCACGACCATCGCCCAGATCGCCAAGGAGGCGGGGATCTCGCAGCGTTCGCTCTTCCGGTACTTCGGTACGAAGGAGGACATCGTCTGCGGTGAGCAGGACGGCTTCGGGGAGGTGCTGCGGGAGACGGTCGAGGCCCAGCCCGCGGAGGCCACGGCGTGGCAGGCCCTCCGGGCGGGGCTCGTCGCGATCATGGACGCGCACGGCTCGCCCGAGCAGGTGCTGCGGATCATGGGCCTCATCTTCGGCACCCCCTCGCTGCGCGCCCGGTACGTGCAGAAGCGCCTCCTGTGGCACGAGGAGGTGCTGCCCGCGGTACTGGCGCGGATGCCCGCCGGGGCGCCGGACCCGGAGCTGCGCGCCGAGGCCGTCCTGGCCACCGTGTTCGCCTGCGCCGACGCCGCCACCGAGGCCTGGATCCGGGCCGGCGGCCAGGGCGACCCCGCGGCCCTCTACGACGAGGCCGTCGCCGCCGTGCGCGGCTGACGCCGGCTCCCCCGGACCGTCGGAAGCACGTCCGACGCTCCGGATCCGGCACCGTGCACCGGGCACCGGGCTGGCTGGCTAGGGTGACCGGATGAAGGTAGCCGTGCTCGTGCTCGACGGGGCGTTCGACTCCGGGGTCTCCGGGGTCCTCGACGTGCTCCACTCCGCCAATGCGCTGGGCCCCCGGCTGGCCGGGGCGACGCCGCCGCGGTTCGACGTCCGCACCGTCGGCGTCCGGCGCCGGGTGCGCACCGGCCTCGGCCACCGCGTCGACACCGAGAGCGCCGCGGAAGCCGAGGACGCGGACCTCGTCGTCGTCCCCGCCCTCATGGAGCGGCACCCCGACGGCCTGTTGGAGGTGGTCGGATCGGCCGCGCACCGCAGCGCCCGCCGGCTGCTCGCCGAGGCGCGGGAACGGCGCACCCCGCTCGCCACCTCCTGCACCGGTACCTTCCTGCTGGCCGAGGCGGGCGTCCTGGACGGGCTCCGGGCCACCACCAGCTGGTGGCTGGCGCCGGTGTTCCGGGAGCGCTACCCCCGGGTCACGGTCGACGAGAGCCGCATGGTCACCACCAGCGACGGCGTCACGACCGCCGGCGCCGCCTTCAGCCACCTCGACCTGGCGCTGGCGATCGTACGGATGCGCAGCCCCGCCCTCGCCGACCTGGTGCGCCGCTACCTCGTGGTGGACGACCGCGCCTCGCAGGCCGCGTACACCATCCCGAGCGCACTGGCCCGGCACGACCCGCTGGTCTCGGCGTTCGAGGAGTGGGTACGGCCGCCCGGGCACTCGGGGTCAGCGAACGCACGCTCCAGCGCGCCGTGACCCGCACCCTGGGGTGCGCCCCGATCCGGCTCGTGCAGGACCTGCGGGTGGAGCAGGCCGAGCACCTGCTGCGCACGACGTCACTGCCGCTGGCGACGGTGGCCCGCCGCGTCGGCTACGAGGGGCCGGGACCGCTGCGCGCCCTGCTGCGCGACCGCCGCGGGCTGGGCGCGCGCCACCTGCGGGCCTGAGACCGGCGGGCCCGCGCGCCCGCGGCCCTACGCCGACCCCATGGCCTCCCTGGCCCGGCGCTCCAGCTCGTCCGGTGCCACGTCCTCCACGTGCGTGGCGACGTTCCAGCGGTGACCGAACGGGTCCTCGATCTGCCCGCTCCGGTCGCCGTAGAACTGGTTCTCCACCGCCCGCAGCTGCGTGGCGCCGCGCGCGAGCGCCCGGGCGACGACGTCGTCGGCGTCGGTCACGTACAGGTGCAGGGTCACCGCGGTGCCGCCGATGGACCTGGGGGAGCGGAAACCCATGTCGGGATACTCGTCCGCGAGCATGACGACCGAGTCGCCGAGCTCGAGTTCGGCGTGGCCGATCCGGCCGTCCGGCGCCGGCATCCGCATGCGCTCCGTCGCGCCGAACACGGCGACGTAGAAGTCGATCGCGGCCGCGGCCCCGTCGACGCACAGGTACGGCGCGAGGCTCGCATAGCCCTCGGGAACGGGACTGACGCTCACGGGCTCCCGCCCTTCCTCTCGGTGGCGGCCGCCGTCGGCCGCCGCGCGCGACCACTGATATCCCGCGCGTGCCGCGCCGGCGCCCGCGCCGCGCGGCCGCCCGCCCACCGTGGCCCGAACGGCCGCCGCCCCGGGCGCCCTACCGTCCCGCCACCTTGTCCGTCATCCGGTCCGCGCCGCGGTCCGCGCCGCGGTCCGCGCCGTGGTCCGCCGGGGCGGCCGCCGTCCCGGCCCCCCGGGCCCGCAGCAGCTCCTGGCGCCCGCCCTCCTTGAACCAGCGGTGCGCGGTGCACGAACCGGGCTTGCGCGCCTCGTCCGCCAGCAGCTTGACCGTGCTCCTGCAGACCATCTCCTTGAGCTTCGCGGCGGGCCGGCCGCCGAGGAAGAGGCCCTTGGCGGTGTCCTCCTTGTTCGAGAACTGGAAGACCGCGGACCGGCGCCCCAGGCTCATGCACTGGCCGACGAAGCCCACCCTCAGGGTCGCGGGCCGGTCGCCCGCGATGCGGCTGAGCACCGTGTCGGCCGCCTGGGCACCCAGCGGGCCCGCGGCCTGGCAGCTCATCCGCAGCGGCAGCTCCGACGGGGCCGCGGAATCCCCGGCCGCGACGATCCGCGCGTCGTCCACGCTCGTCAGCGTCTCGTCCGTGACCAGGCGGCCCAGCGCGTCGGTGGTCAGCCCGCTGCGGGCGGCCAGGTCCGGCACGCCGAAGCCGGCGGTCCAGACCGTCACCGCGCTCGGCAGCGTACGACCGTCGGCCAGCGTCACGCTCCCGGCCGCGACGGCCGCCACCTTCGTGCCGGGCCCCTCGACCACGGTCACACCGAGCGCGGCCAGCCGCCGGGACACCGCGCGCCGCCCCTTCGCGTGCAGGTACGGGCCCAGGGCGCCGCCGCAGACCAGGGTCACCGCGCGGCCCTCCTCGGCGAGCTCAGCGGCGGTCTCGATGCCGGTCGGCCCGGCTCCCACCACGGTCACCGGTGCCCCGGCAGGGGCTGCGGCGACCAGCGGACGCAGCCGCAGCGCTTCCTCCAGGCTCGCGATCGGGTGGGCGAACTCCGCGGCCCCGGGCACGCGCGGGTCCGCGCTGCCGCTGCCCACCGCGTAGACCAGGTGGTCGTAGCCGAGCGCGTCGCCGCCGGCCAGCGTCACGCGGCGCCCGGCCGCGTCGATGCGGGTCGCGGTGTCGACCACGAGCTCGACGCCGCCGGCCAGCACCTCCCGGTAGTCGACCACGGCGTCGTGGGACCCGCCCACGAGCTGGTGCAGGCGGATCCGCTCGACGAAGGTCGGGCGCGGGTTGACCAGCGTCACGGCCACGTCGGCGCGCTGCGTCAGGCGGTTGGCGGCCATCACGCCGGCGTACCCGCCGCCGACCACGACCACGCGGATGTTCTCGTTCACGGTGCCTCCTCCGGCTCCAGGGGTTCGCCATGAAGACACCGCGGCCCCGCGTTCTGTGACACGACGTGATCCGGATCACGCGGGCGCCGTCTCCAGGGCCGGGAGTGCCGCCCTCCGGTCGAAGCGCGGCCTACCCGTTCGAAGGCGGGGAGGACGAGGGCGAGCGTCCCGTCGTGTTCGGCGCGTAGGCCGTCCCGGGCTTGCGCGGCTGGGGCGGACTTGTACAACCCGCCTTCGACACCGCACTGTTGGCCGGTATTCGTTCCTACGGTCGGTCAGGAGTCCCGGCTTGTCCTCGCACACCTCCGAACCCGCTCCCGCCCACGTCGTCGCGCCCGCCGGCGGCTGCCCGCACGCCCTGAACGCCGAGCTGCGGGCCCGGGGGCCCGTCGCCGACGTCGTCCTGCCCGGCGGAGTGCCCGCGGCGGTCGTCCTGGGGCACGACGCGCTCAAGGAGTTCCTCTCCCACCCCGACGTGGCCAAGGACGCCCGCCACTGCCCGGCCCTGACCGACGGCACGATCCCCGCGGACTGGCCGCTGCGGGTCTTCGCCAACGCCCAGGGCATGCACACCGCCGACGGCGCCGACCACCGCCGGCTGCGCTCCCTCGTCGGCAACGCCTTCACCGCCCGTCAGGTGGAGCGGCTGCGCCCGCGCATCGAGGAGCTGACCGCGGGCCTCCTCGACGACCTCGGCCGGGCCGCCGCGCAGGATCCGGACGGCGTCGCGGACCTGCGCACCCACTTCGCGCTCCCGCTCCCGATGAGCGTCATCTGCGAGCTGCTCGGCGTGGACCCCGAGCACCGCGGCCGCCTGCACGACCTCACCTACACCGTGATCATCGCCACCGACACCACCCCGGCGGAGGTGATGGCGGCCGTGCGCGAGCTCGTCGAGCTGCTCGGCACGATCGCGGCCGCCCGCCGGGCCGCCCCCGGCGACGACCTGACCAGCGCCCTGATAGCCGCCCGCGAGGACGACGGCGACCGGCTCAGCGAGGCCGAACTCATCGGCACGATGCGCCTGATGCTGGTCGCCGGCCACGAGACCACCCTCAACCTGATCAGCAACGCCGTACGGGCCCTGTGCACCCACCGCGACCAGCTGGCGCTGGTCCTGGAGGGCAAGGCCAGCTGGTCGGACGTGGTGGACGAGACGCTCCGCTGGGACGGCCCGGTCAGCTGGTTCCCGTTCCGCTACCCCACCCGCGACCTGGCCCTCGGCGGCACCGTGATCCCGCGGGGCACCCCGGTCCTCGCCGGCTACACCGCCGCCGGGCGCGACGCGGCCTTCCACGGCCCCGACGCCGACCGCTTCGACGTCACCCGGCCCGGCGCGGCCCGGCACCTCTCCTTCGGCCAGGGCGCGCACTACTGCGTCGGCGCCCCGCTCGCCCGCCTCGAGGCCACGATCGCCCTCGAACGGCTCTTCACCCGCTTCCCGGACCTCGACCTCGCCGTCCCGGAGGCCGATCTGCCCCACCAGCGCAGCTTCATCGGCAACAGCGTCGAATCGCTCCCGGTCCGCCCGGTCCGCCCGATTCCCCCGGTCCGGGACTGACACGCGCCTCCCACGAGGACCCCGGCACGGCCCCACGACCCGCGGTGGTCCGGACGCACGCGTCCGGCCCGCCGCGGCGGTCCGGCCCCCGCCACGTGCGGAAAGGGGCTGAACACGTGCTTTCACCCCCGTCGGCGTGCGTGGCTCCCCGGTCACCGCGGCGGCACGGGCCATATTCGGCAGCGGGACCCGGGAACGGGCCCCGTCACCGGTCCCGGAGCCAGGCCCGGGAGCGGAGCCCCGGAAGCAGGCCCGAAGGGAGTCGCGGCGCGTGCAGCCGAAGAAGACGAGGGCGCGGGCCGCACGGCGGCTGGGCCGGGCCGCGGGGCGGACCGTGTCCTACGCGGACGCCCGGCTGCCGGTGCTGGAAGCGGCCCGCACCGGCCTGCGCAAGGCCTTCCCCGACCACTGGTCCTTCCTCCTCGGCGAGATCGCCCTCTACAGCCTGGTCGTCCTCCTCCTCACCGGCACCTGGCTGACCCTCTTCTTCAACCCCAGCCTCGGCCACACCACCTACACCGGCTCCTACGCCCCGCTGAGCGGCGTGCGCGTCTCCGAGGCCTACGCCTCCACCCTGCGGATCACCTTCGACGTGCGCGGCGGCCTCCTCATCCGGCAGATCCACCACTGGGCCGCGCTCGTGTTCGTCAGCGCCATCGCGGTGCACCTGCTGCGCGTCTACCTCACCGGAGCCTTCCGCCGCCCGCGCGAGCTGAACTGGGCCGTCGGCGTCACCATGTTCGTCCTGGCCCTGCTGGAGGGGTTCGCGGGCTACTCGCTGCCGGACGACCTGCTCTCGGGCACCGGGCTCCGCACCGCCCAGGGCATCGTGCTGTCGCTGCCGGTGGTGGGCACGTACGCCTCGTTCCTCGTCTTCGGCGGCGAGTACCCGGGCCACGACATCGTCCCCCGCCTCTACCCCGTGCACATCCTGCTCGTGCCCGGCCTGCTGCTCGGACTGGTCACGCTGCACCTGCTGCTGGTCGTGCACCTCAAGCACACCCAGTGGGCCGTGCCCGGCCGCACCGGCGCCAACGCCGTCGGCCAGCCCTTCCACCCCCGCTACACGGCCAAGTCGGCCGGCCTGTTCTTCATGGTGGCGGGCGTCCTCGCGGCCCTCGGGGCGCTGGCGCAGATCAACCCGGTCTGGAACTACGGTCCGTACAGCCCCGACGTCGACTCCACCGACGCCCAGCCGGACTGGTACGTGGGCTTCCTGGAGGGCGCGCTGCGCCTGATGCCGGGGATCGAGACCCGGCTGTGGGGCCACACCCTGTCGTGGAACCCGCTGGTGCCGGCCGTGATCCTGCCGGGCCTGCTCTTCACGGGCCTGTACGCGTACCCGTTCTTCGAACGCTGGATCACCGGCGAGCGCGGTGAGCGCCACCTGTGCGACCGCCCCCGCCACCGGCCCGCCCGGACCGCGCTCGCGGTCGCGGTGCTCACGGCCTACGCGGTGCTGCTGGTGGCGGGGGCGCAGGACGTGTTCGCGTACGTGACGGGCGTACCGGTGCAGGGGATCACGTGGACCCTGCGCGTCGCGGTCCTGGTGCTGCCGCCGGCGGCGTTCTGGGTCACCCGGCGCCTGTGCCTCGCCCTGCAGGTCCGCGACAACGAACTCCTGACCGAGGGCGAGGAGTCGGACGAGGTGTACCAGAGCGCGGACGGCGGCTTCCACGGGGTGCACGCGCCACTGCCGCCCGGGAAGCGCTACGTCCGCGCCGTGTACGAGCTGCCCGCGCCCCGCCCGCTGCCCGCCGTCGCCCGCTGGCCCGGGACGCCGTGGCGGCTCCGGGCCGTCGCCCGGCTCAGGACCGCGCTGAGCCACTGGTACTACGGCGACCGGCAGCCCCCGCCCCTCTCCCCGGCGACCCGGCACGCGGTGGCGGCCGTACTGGCGGGGCCGGACGTCGGGCCGGACGGCCGGGACGCGGGGTCGGCGGCGAGGCCGGACGCGGGGCCCGGGGGCGGGGCCCCGCCTCAGTCCTCGGACGCGTAGTCGGCGCCGGCGAACACGAACCCGTACACACCCGGTACGAGCAGGCCGAAACCGATCAGCACCAGCCACAGCCCGATCACCGTGCCCAGCCCCATGAGCCCGGCACCGGCGGCCGCCGTCACGGGCGCGTAGCTGCGGGCGGGGAACGAGAAGCGCCGCCCGGCCGCCGCGGCCACCTCCGCCTCCGCGTCGTCCTCGGGCCGCGGCCCGCCCTTGCCGGCCTGCCGCCACAGGAAGGCCGCGACGAGCCCGGCCATCAGCAGCGAGACCATCAGGGCGGCCACGCCCGCGGGGTCGTGGGCGTACGCGGCGTACACCCCGCCCGTCGCGGCGAAGAAGAGGGCGACGCCGGTGAACAGCCAGGCCTCGGCCCTCATGGTCCCGTCACCTCCGGGTGGTGCAGGTCGAAGGCGGGCGAGTCGGAGCGGACGCGCGGCAGGGCGTGGAAGTTGTGCCGGGGCGGCGGGCAGCTGGTGGCCCACTCCAGGGAGCGGCCCCAGCCCCACGGGTCGTCGACCGTCACCCGCTCGCCGTGCCGCGCCGTGCGCCACACGTTGTACAGGAACGGCAGGGTCGACAGCCCGAGCAGGAACGCCCCGACGCTGGACAGGGAGTTGAGCAGGGTGAAGCCGTCGGCCGCGAGGTAGTCGGCGTACCGGCGCGGCATGCCCTTCTCGCCCAGCCAGTGCTGGACGAGGAAGGTCAGCTGGAAGCCGGTGAAGAGCGTCCAGAAGTGGATCCTGCCGAGCCGTTCGTCGAGCATCCGGCCGGTGAACTTGGGCCACCAGAAGTAGAAGCCGGCGAAGGTCGCGAAGACGATCGTGCCGAAGAGCACGTAGTGCAGGTGGGCCACCACGAAGTAGCTGTCGGTGAAGGCGAAGTCCATCGGCGGGGAGGCCACGATCACTCCCGTCAGACCCCCGAGCAGGAACGTCACGAGGAAGCCGATGCTCCACAGCATGGGCGTCTCGAACGACAGCGAGCCGTGCCACATGGTGCCGATCCAGTTGAAGAACTTCACCCCGGTCGGCACCGCGATCAGGAAGGACAGCAGCGAGAAGAACGGCAGCAGCACGGCCCCGGTGGCGAACATGTGGTGGGCCCAGACGGTGGCCGACAGGCCCGTGATGGCCATGGTCGCCCCGATCAGCGCCACGTACCCGAAGACCGGCTTGCGGCTGAACACCGGGACGATCTCGCTGATCACCCCGAAGAACGGCAGCGCCACGATGTACACCTCCGGATGGCCGAAGAACCAGAACAGGTGCTGCCACAGGATCGCGCCGCCGTACTGCGGGTCGTAGACGTGCGCCCCCAGCTTGCGGTCCGCCTCCAGCGCGAGCAGCGCCGCCGCGAACACGGGGAAGGCGAGCAGCGCCAGGACGGAGGTGAACAGCACGTTCCAGGTGAACACCGGCATCCGGAACAGCGTCATCCCCGGCGCCCTCAGACAGACGATCGTGGTGATGAAGTTGACCGAGCCGAGGATGGTGCTCAGCCCCGACACGGCCAGCCCCATCACCCACAGGTCCGCCCCGATCCCGGGGGAGTGCTGCGCGCTGTTGAGGGGCGCGTACGCGAACCAGCCGAAGGCGGCGGCCCCGTCGGCCGTGAGGAAGCCGGCGACCACCGTGAGGCCGCCGAACAGGTAGACCCAGTAGGTGAAGGCGTTCAGGCGCGGGAAGGCCACGTCCGGCGCACCGATCTGGAGCGGCATCACGGCGTTGGCGAAGCCGGTGAAGGTGGGCGTGGCGAACAGCAGCATCATGACCGTGCCGTGCACGGTGAAGAGCTGGTTGTACTGCTGCGCGGAGACGAGCTGCAGGCCGGGGCGGGCCAGCTCCGCGCGCATGAGCATGGCGAGCAGGCCCGCGAAGAGGAAGAACGCGAAGGACGTGGCGAGGTACAGGTAGCCGATCGTCTTGTGGTCGGTGGTGCCCAGCAGCTCCAGCAGACGCCGGCCCGCGGCGACCCGCCGGGCGCCGGCACGGGCTGCCGCCTCCGCCGCGTCCGGTGCCGGGGCGTTGTCCACGGGCGTGTTCTCGACCGACACCATCGGGGCCTCCACGAAGTGCGCCGCGGCCGGGCCGGCGGCCGCACCCGTCCACCCTGGCAGCCGCGCGGCGGTGGGCCGGGCAGGCGTACCGGTGCGGCGTCCGGGTTGCCCGCAACGGGTCTGCCGGCGCGGGCCGGCCGGGCGACGTGCACGTGGACCTCCCGCGGCGGGGCCGGCCGTGGGCGTTCACCCGTTCGGGCGCGGGCCGCCCGGGACGCGACAGCGGCCGGAAGCCGCTGCTGGCGGGTCCGACGGGGGTGGCCGGGCCGGCTGCGGGACGGCCCGGCGGGGTGCGATCTCCGGCCGGGTGCTCTTGCCTGGCACTGAAGCGAGACGACGGGAGGTTGGGCCATGTTCGAGATGCGGATCGGGCCGGGACCGGACGCCGCGCTGGTGTGGCACGTCCTGCCGCGGGACGGCGGCGGTGGCGGGCGCACCCTGTGCGGCACCCGCACCGTGCCGGGCGACCCCGCCGGCACGGAGGCGTACTGCGACCGGTGCCTGGCGGTCGTGGCCGCCCACATGAGCACCCCGCACACCGCGCCGGGCACCGAACCCGCCGCCACCGGCCGGTGAAGGGCACATGCCGCTGACCCACCGGACGGCGGGCGACGGGGTGCTGGTCATCCGCCTGCTCCCGGCGCTCGCCCTGCGTCACCGGGCCGCCGCCACCCTGGCCATCGACGAGCTCCTCGCCAGCCACCGGCCGCGCCGCCTGGTGGTGGAGATCCCCAGTCTCCTCACGCCGGCCGCCACGAGCGTCGTCCTGCGCGCCCAGCACAGCTGCCGGGCACGTGCGGCGTCCCTGGCGGTCGTCTCGACCGCCGTCGAGGTGCGGCGCCTGCTCCGGCAGTCCCTCACCGCCGGCGGCCTCGCGGTGTACGCCTCCGTCACCCAGGCCGTCCACGCGGTCGAGGTGATCCCCTCCTGACCCGGCCGCCCCGCCGCGGCGCGGGGGCGTCGTCCCGTCCGGTGCCCCGCCCCGCCCCGCCCCGGCCGGGCCGGGCGGGGCGCCGGCCGCATGGGGTGCCCGCTCGCGTGGCACCCTGAAAAGATGGGGAATGATGTGGGCCCCCCGGGTGACGTCGCCGGCCCGGAGGTGCTTGCCCTGGCGAAGGTGGTGGCCAGGCTCCGGTCCGAGGTCGTGGACCTGGAGGGCGTGGCCTCGATGGCGGCCGTCCTCGAACGGGCCAAGGGCGTGGTGATGGCCCAGGAGGGGGTGGCGGCGGACGCGGCGTACGAGCTGCTCCGCGACCGTGCCGAGGCGGGCCGGCGGACCCTGGTGGAGGAGTGCTGGCTCACGCTGGGCCGCGCCGGGCCCCGCTCCCGGACCCGGGCCGCGGTACGGCCGGTGGCCCCGGAGCCGGCCCCGTCCCGGGAGCCCGCCGAACCGTCCCCCTTCAGCGCCCGCCGCTACCTCCTGTCCGCCGACGAAGGCGGCGGCGGTGAGGGCGACGGGGCCCGGCAGGCACTGCGGGCCCGCCTCGCCGCGGGCCTGACCGTCGCCCGGACCCCCGGCGACGTGGCCGGACTGCTGCGCGCGGTGCTCGTGGACACCGAGCACGTGGACGTGGTCCTGGTCTACACCGTGTCCACCGCCGGCAGCCTGGAACTCGCCGGCTGCGCCGGCCTGGCCGCCGACCTGGCCGAGCAGTGGAGCCGGATCCCGCCGCTCGCCGGGATCGCCCCGCTCGAAGCCGCGGCGGAAGGGCAGGCGGTGTGGCTGGAGGACCCCGAGCAGGACGGCGCCCACTACCTGCCGATCGGCGGCCCGCCCGAACGCTGGCCGACGCGTGCGTGGATCCCCGCACCCGGCGTGCGGCCCACCACGGTCGTCGGCCTCCTCCGGACCCGGGCCACCCCGTTCGACCCCCGTACCCGCACCCTGCTGCGACAGGCGGTCCGACTGTGCGCGGGCCCCCTCCAGCAGGGCGGTCACGCCACCGGCGACCTCGGCCACGAGGACGTCAGCGGGATCCAGCGGATCTTCGACGCCCTGTCCGGGCCCGCGACCCTCCTCACCCCCCTGCGCAACGGGGACGGCGAGGTGGAGGACTACTGGATCGACGCGGCCGCACCGGAATCCGTCGACGTGGCCGGCCGCCGCGGCAAGGAGCTCGTGGGCCTGCGGATCCTGGAGACCTATCCCACCGTGGCCGGCTCCGCCCTGTGGGCCGGCTACCTCGACACCCTCGCCACCGGCAGCGTCTACGAGGGCGAACCCTTCGTCTACCACGAGGTCCTGGCGGGCGTACCGCACGAGTCCACGTACTCCGTCCGGGCCTCCCGGCTCGGTGAGCGCCTCGTGGTGTCCTGGGTCCGGCACGACACCAGCGAGCGGGAGGCCCGCCGGCTCGCCGACATGCAGCGCCTGGGCAACCTGGGCTGGGCGAGCTGGAACCTGACCACCGACACCATCACCTGGTCCGAGCAGGTGTACGCCGTCTTCGACCGCGACCCCGCACGCGGGCCCATGCCCCTGGAAGAGCTCCCCCTCCACCTGGTGCCCGACGACGTGCCGCGGCTGGGGGCCGCCGTGGAGCGGCTGCTGGGCCACGGCGAACCGATCGACCAGCCCTTCCGCATCACCACGGTGGACGGCGTCCGGCACCTGCGCATCGTCGCCGAGGCACGCGCCGACGCCGACGGGACGCCCGCCGAGGTGCACGGCTTCTTCCAGGACCTCTCCGCGCAGCGGGACGCCGAGATCGCCCTGCGCGAGAGCGAACGCGCCAACCTCCTCCAGCGGGGCATGCTCCAGGCCGAACGCGCCCTCGCCGCCCGCCTGCAGGAGACCCTGCTCCCGATCCCCGAGCAGTCGCTCGAGCTCGGGGACCTGTGCGTCGACGTGGCGTACGTACCGGCCGAGAGCGGGGTCAACGTCGGCGGCGACTGGTACAGCGCGATCGAACTGCCCGACGGGGACGCCCTGTTCGTGGTCGGGGACGTGGCCGGCCACGGCCTGGCGGCCGTCGGCACCATGGCGCAGCTGAGGTTCACCGCCAAGGGCATGGCCGTCACGGGGTCGGCGCTCCCGCAGGTCCTGACCCGGCTCAACGCCCTCCTCCTGCACACCGCGCCCGAGGGGCAGGGAGCCACCGCGACCATGGTCATGGCCCGCTACCGGCCCGCGGACCACCGTCTGTTCTGGGTGCGGGCCGGGCACCTGCCGCCCCTGCTGGTGCGCGGCGGCAGGGCACGGTTCCTGCCGCAGCCCGCGGGCAGCCTGCTCGGTGCCGACCGCGGTGCCGCGTACGGGGAGGCGGTCATCGACCTGGAGCCCGGGGACCACCTGCTGCTCTACACCGACGGGCTCGTGGAGGACCCGGGCGAGGACATCGAGGACGGGCTCGCCCGGCTCGCCGACCAGACCCTGAGGCTGCTGCGCGAGGGCCGGGACGACACCCTCGCCCGCACCCTGGCCGCGCAGCGCCCCCGCCATCGCGACGACATCTGCGCGCTCGACATCCACCTCCCCGGCCCCGACGACTGCTGATGCCGCGCACGCGCCCGGTACCGGGGGCCCGGTGGGCGGGCCCCCGGCCCCGCCCGTGCGCGGGGGTCGGCCGTCCGTGGTCGGTACGGGCGACGGGTCAGAACCAGGTGAGGGCGAGGGGGAAGGTGGTGCGGGGACTCTCAGCCGCCCGGCAGGGCCTTGCGGAGCGCCGCGTCCAGCGCCTCGGCCAGTTCGGCCGAGGTCGGAGGGGTGGCGCCCCGCAGCCGCGCCAGCTGGGCGGTGAAGGTCTGGGTGAAGGCGCCGTACAGGGGGGTGCGCGGGCGCTGGACGGCGCGCCGCAGGGCCGGCAGCAGGATCTCGCGCGCGTAGGCGGGCCGGCCGTTGGCGTCCCTCGGCATCCGGTCGGTGCGCTCGCCGGCCGGCGCCGTGGCGGACCCGGCCGGCGCCCGCGCCACCCGGCACTGCACGCCGTCGTCCACGTACGCGGACACCCGCGTGGCCGCGAACCCCGCGTCGAGCAGGCAGCGTTCGCTCTCCCGGCCGGTCAGGAACCGGATGAGCCGGCCCGCCGCGTCCGCCCGCTCCGAGCCGCGGGTGACGGCCAGGTTCTGCCCGCCCAGCACGGCGCGGCCGGGCAGCGGGGCCACGCCGAGCTCCTGCGGTGACAGGGACTGGTGGAGCGTGCGGTAGGCGTACGGCCAGTGGCGCAGGAACCCGGTGCGCCCGGCGGCGAAGTCCGTCAGCGAGTCGGTCTCGTCGGACTGCGCGGCCGCCGGGAGCGTGTACGAGGCCTGCGTGCGGGTCCGGAACTCCTCGATCCCGACCCGCAGTCCGTCGGCCCTGCCGGTGTAGCGGCCCGCCCCGTCCGTGAGGGCCGCGACGTCGGACACGGAGGCGACCGCCTCGATGCCGTTGACGGTCAGGCCCTCGTACGAGGCGTCGAGCTGCGCGGTCCAGCCCTTCTCGTAGGCCGCGGGCAGGCGGTCGCGGGCCCGGCCCAGGGCCTCGATGAGCTCCAGGACCCCGGGCCAGCTGGTGTCCCCGCCGACGTCCGGATGCGTCACGCCGGCGGCCTCGAGGTAGTCGCGGCGGTAGAAGAGCAACCCGACGTCGCTGTTGAACGGCGCGGCGTACACCTTGCCGTCCCACTCCGCGGTGGCGGCCACGGACGGGACCACGTCGGCGTCCACCAGGCCGGCGGGCAGCTGCCGGACCAGCCCGGCGGCGGCGAACTCCGGCACCCAGGTCACGTCCAGGTTGACCACGTCGTACTCGGCGCTGCCGGACTGCAGCGCGCCGAGCAGCTGGCTGCGCTGCTGGTCCGCCGAGCCGGGCAGCTCGACCAGCCGGGCCCGGTAGCCGGACCCGTGCAGGTCCTCCTGCCGGTTCCACTCGTCGATCAGCTGTTGGCGGACGCCGCCCTTGCCGGTCACGTCCCGGCCACTGGCCAGCACGATCTCGCCCGGTGTCTCGACGGTGCCCGGGGCCTGTCCGGCCTTCCCGCTCCCGGCCCCGCCGCCGTCGCACCCCGCGGCGAGCAGCACCGCGAGCGGTACGGCCACCAGCGCGGCCCGCACCCGGTTCCTATGCCTCACGTCCCGTCCCCCGTTCCGGTCCGGGCGACCTCGTCCCGCAGCCGGGCGACCAGGTCGGTCTTCGTGTCCAGGCAGCTGCCGCCGCTCGCCTCGGCCACCGCCGCGTCCGGTTTGCCCGGGTCGCAGCCGCCGCCGTCCAAGGCGGCCATCACCACCGGGATCCGCTTCTCCCGCGCCGACCCGAGCACGGCGTCCAGCCGCCCCGGCTGCGTGAGCCTGTCGTTGTCCTCGTCGTCGGTCAGGTAGACGATCAGCCGCGGGCGGCCGGTGCCGCGCCGATCCATCGCGTCCAGGGCGTCGCGCAGGGCCGCGTAAGGATCGGCCTCGGCGTCCCTGATCAGAGCGGCGCTGCGGACGGTCCGCTGGGCCGCCGCGCGCGGATGTGTGCCGAAGGGCAGCAGGTCGGCGTGGGCGGGACCACCGCCCTGCCGGGTGGCCACCGACCAGACGCCGTACTCGTCGTCCCCACCGAGCCCGGCGAGGACCTGCGCGACGATGCCGGGCGCGCCGCCCGGCCCCGTCCACAGGTCTCCCATGGAGCCGGACGAGTCGAGCAGGAACAGCACCCGGCCGGGCCCGTTGGCCTCGCGGTAGCCGGTCAGCGCGGCCGTCATGGCCGCCTCCCGGGCCCGCGGCGCCGGCTCCCCGGGGTCGTTGAGCGCCCCGAACCCGTTGAACCCCTGCCCGGAGCCGGGATCGAGGGGCAGCCGCCTGCCGGAACCGCTGCGGAAGCCGTCCTTCCCGAACTCGGCGAGCCCGCCCCGGACCGCCGGCGCCGGGGCCGTGCCGCTGCCCGTCCCGTACGTCGCCGGGGTGCCCGTGGCCCCCGCCCCGCCGGTCAGCCAGTCGTGGAACCGGGCCACGGCCGCGTCCCGCTCCCCCCGGTCCAGGTCCGCGTCGCGCCAGCGCACGCGCACGAACACCGGCTCCAGCCCGGGCACGTCCTCGGGGTACTCGGCCATCCGCGCGGCCCGGGTCGTGGAGTGGCAGCCGACGCCCGTCTTCAGCAGGAATTCCGGCACCAGGACGGCGGTGCGGTCGTCCACGGCGTCGTCCTCGGGCAGCGCGCACAGCAGGTCGGCGGCGGTGCGCGCGGGCGGCCCGGGCTGCTCCACACCGCGTTCGACGCCGGCCGGGTCCTGGAGCTTCGGGCCGTACAGGCCGACCGTCGCCAGCAGCGCGGAGTCGGTGGACTCCGGGTCGGAGCGCCGTAACCCGGCCCGCCGTTCGCGCGTGCGGAGGGCGTCGGTCAGGTCGGCCAGGCGCCCCACCCGCCCTCCCTGGAGCCGCGCGGCGGCCAGGTCCTGCGGTACGGCCAGGACGACCGGCGAGTACGCGAACGGCTCCGGGTCGGCCTCCAACTCGACGTAGGACCGGCCGGTGGCGGCAGGCCGCGCCCGTTCCACGCTCGCGCGCGTGGCCGGGATCCAGATGTCCGGCTGGGGGCCCACGTCGCGCTGCGGGTTGTCCTCGCCCACCGGCCGCTGCCACGGGTCGGACTGGCGGCCGAACGCGGTGACCGCCGCGGTGGCGCCGGCGCTGTAGACGGTGATGCCGCTGCGCCGGCAGCCGTCGTCCGTGCTGTTCGCGGGGGAGGCGAGGAAGGCCTCGGCGGCCCTGCGGACGGTCGGCTCGAGGTCGGGGTCGGTGAGCAGCCGGAGTTCGAGCGCCGGCCCGCAGCGCGGCCGGTTCCCGTCGCCGGCCAGGGCCATGCCGGCGACGGCCATGCCGGCGAGCGCGGCGGGGACCCCGACGACGGCCGCCAGCCGGCGCCCGGTCAGGGGCGCGAGCCGGGCCAGGGCCCGGGCCAGGGCCCTGGCCAGCCACCGGCCGCCGGTGGACGGTGCGCCGGAGCCGGTGGACGGTGCGCCGGGGTCTGTCGACGCGGTGCCGGGGTCGGTCGACACCGCCGGTGCACCGGGCGGCTGTACGCGGACCGTCCGGCGGGCCTGCGGCCCCAGGGCGGCGAGCAGGACGTCCGCGCCCGAGGTGGCGGCCCGGCCCTGCGGCTCCCACGGCTCGGGCCGCAGGGTGGTGTGATGCGCGGTCATGTGGGCCCTGAGCCCGTCCGCCAGAGCGGCGAAGCCGACCTCGGCGTTCCCGGCCGCTCGCCCACCCGGCTCCCGTCCGCCGTCTTCGAGCCCGTTCGCGGTGGCCCGCTCGCCCGGGTCCCTCCCGCCGTCCTCGTGCCCCTTCGGGGCGGCCCCCTCGCCCGCGTCCCGCCCGCCGTCCTCGGTCCTGTTCGCGGCGGCCCCCTCGCCCCCGCCGCCGTCGGGCACCCCCTCGCGCAGCAGCCGTACGAGCTGAGCCGTGAACGGCGTGGCCGAGCGGCCGTCGCCGGCGTCGACGCGGTTGTTGGCCTGCACGCCCATCAGCAGCGAGGTCCGCTGCCGCTGGGCGGCGCCGAGCCCGTCCCAGGCCGCCGAGGCGTTGCCCGCGTAACAGCAGTCGAGGATGACGACCACCTGCTCGGCCCGCGAGCCGGCCAACACGGCCAGCACGCTCTTCCAGGACGCGGCGCCCCGGAACACCGACTCGGCACCCGGCACGATCGTCGCCCGCCGCATCAGCAGCCAGAGCTCGTCGCCGGTGCTCGGTACGGCGCCGTGGCCGGAGAAGTAGAGCAGCAGCAGGCCCTCGGCCGCGTCGACCGCGCTGTCCAGCTGCCGGTCGAACTCGTCCGCCGTGCGCGGCCGGGAGACGATGATCTCGTCCTCCGCGAACACCCCGCCCTCGCACAGCGCCTGCTCCAGCCCGTCCAGGTTGTGCTCGACGCCCGGCAGGTCGCCCGGCACCCCGACGGGGTGGTCGGGCAGCGTGAAGTCGTACTTCGGGACACCGACCAGCAGCGCCCGGTTCACCTTGCCGCGCGGGTCGAAGCGCGCCACCGGACTATCTCCCGTCGTCGGCCGGCTCGACCTCGACCTCGACCTCAGGGGGCTCGCCGCGCTCGACGGCGCGGCGGTTCTCCCGCCACGCCCGTACGCCGCTCTTCACCTGTGCGTAGACCTCGTCGAACAGCTTGGGTGCGACGGCCCCGACCAGCACCAGGACGATGTCCGTCCCGGTCCCCATCGGGTGGGTCGACCCGTCCTCCGCTCCGGTGCGTTCCTGGATCTCCAGCGTGCCGCCGGCCGTGAGCACGGCCAGCTTCTGCTCCCGCTCGAGCCACGCCTTCAGCGCCCCGACGTCACTCTCGCTCGCGCCCCGGACCAGGCGCACCCGGACAGCCTTGTTCGTCAAAGTCTCCCCCTCTGACTCAACTCCCCATCATGGCACGGAGCTTGTACGCGGGGGACCCGTACGGGGACCCGGGTCCGGGTCCGGTCCGACCTCGTCCGCAACCGCAGGCACCCCCGCCACACCCGTCCACCCCGCCCCACGTCCCGCTACGCGCCCCGCCGCTCCAGCACCCGCTGTTCGGCCTCCTCCACCTCGAAGCGCGCCGCCGGATCGTCGCCCGCGCGCCGTACGGCACCCCGCACCAGGGCGAGGTAGAAGAGGGCCGGGGCGCACGGGGCCCAGCTCTCGGCGGGCTGGTCGGCGAGGAAGCCGAGCACGGAGTCGGGGTCGGCCGGCACGAACGCGAACCGGTCGTGCTCCCACTTGTCGCCCACCCCGCGCGTCCAGCGCAGCCGCAGGGCCGCCTCGTCCAGCTCCGGCAGCACGGCGCGGAAGAACGCCGCCCACTGGTTGTTGCGCAGGTCGAGGCCGAAGCCGAGGAGCTCCAGGTCGAGGGCGTCGGAGCGGTGCACCGCGAGCTCCTCGTACAGGGCGCGGCGGGCCACCGCGTACAGGCTGATCGGGCCGCCGTCGGCCGGCAGGTCGTGGTCGCGGGCCAGCCCCTCGTTCGCCGACGAGTTCCAGCGGGACCGGTTGGGACCCACGACCGCGGCGCTGCGGTGCGAGAACAGCATCCTCCCGTCGCGTCCCGTCTCCAGGGCCACGTTCACGCCGAAGCTGCAGCTCATGAACGCCGGTGCCTGCACCGGGTCGCGGCTCTCCAGGTACTGCTCGCGCAGCGTCAGGCCGTTGCCCTGCCGGCGGTCCAGGTTGATCGAGGTGGTGAGGAAGTCGTAGTAGTCGGCGTCCTGGAGCGTGAGCGTGACGACGGGCTCCTCCTCCCGGTGGCCGCGCGTGACCACCACCCGCTCGACGGCGAAGCGCTGGTTGTTCCAGCGGTACGGCTCGCCCAGCGCCTCCCGGCGCTCCTCCGCCTCCTGGATGGCGTGCCGCCAGCCGCCGATCTCCTCCGGGAACTCCACCCGCTGGGGCCGGTACTTGACGCGGACGTCGTCCTCCTTGATCGGCCGGGTGCCGTCGCCCTCGTAGATGTGGCAGTCCGTCTCCCGCCCGACCACGGTGAACCTGTCCCGATGAACCATCAACTACCCCTTTAATAAGCAGTGTTCACACGGATGCGGCTGTCCCTCCGCGGCGGCCCCGGACATGATACGGACTGTGGTGTGGTCGATCAGCTGACGATGATCCGCTCGGAGCGCCGCGCCACCGCCCTCGTCGGGACCGTGGCCGTGGCCCGGTACGCCCACCCCGGGGGCGCCCGCACGGTGCTGCCCGACCTGCGCAACGTGGCCGACGTGCGCGACCGCTTCACGGACACCGCCCGTACCCGGCTGGAGTTCGGCGAGAGCCTGCGCGTCGACGCGGAGGGCGCCACCCGGCGGCGGCTGTGGGACGGGCTGGAGAGCTTCCTGGCCCATGACGCCGAACGCAAGATCCTCTACTGGACCGGCCACGGAGTGGAGCTCCCCGGCCGGGGCTACTTCCTCGCCTGCGAGGACTCCTGCGCCACCGGGGCGTTCGACCCGGACCGGGCCGTGGCCCTGACCGACCTGGTGGACCGGCTGCTGCAGCCGGACTGCGAGAGCGACACCCTGCTGGTCGTCGACGCCTGCTACGCGCACGGCCACCTGCCGGCCGCCCTGGACCGGGCCCTGGACCGCGAACGGGAGAGCGTGCGGTGGGCCCGCCGCAACCGCCGGGCCGGGTTCGTGGTCGTCGGCACGTCCGGCATCGACGCGACCGTACCGGACGGCCGCTGGGTGGACTGGCTCGACGAGACCCTGGCCGCCGCCGACTTCGTCGCGGCCGACCACGCACGTCCCTTCGACCCCGCCGCGCTGTACCTCCCCGTGCCGTACCTGCTGGAGGGCATCGACGCCGCGGCGGCCGCCGCCGGCCTCGACGAGCCCGCGCAGCGCCCCGGCCACGTGGAGGTGCGCTCGCTCCCCAACAGCTTCCTGGACAACCCGTACTTCACCGAGACGCGGCGCCTGGTGCACACCACCGCGGTGCGGCGCGACCACGCACCCTGGTTCGGCACCGAGCGGTTCGGCCTGGAGGACGACGGCCACCTGCGCCGCCACTTCGCCGGCCGGCAGGGCGCCCTCAGCCGCGTGGTGCGCTGGATGGACACCCACCCGCGGGGCCTGCTCGCCCTGACCGGACCCGCCGGCACCGGCAAGACCGCCCTGCTCGGCCGCCTGGCCCTCACCTCCCTCACGGAGTGGCGCGACGCGCTCCGGTCGGCAGGTCCGGACCCGGCGCGGGCACCCGGCGGGTCTGCGGGCACCGGCGCGGGGGTACCGTCCGGCACCCGCGACGCGTTACCGGGGCGAGCCGGCGCCGGATCACCGGCGGGGACCCCTGACGCGCCGCCGACCGGAACCGGCGCGGAGCCGACCGACGACGCCGGGACCCCGGGGCCGGCCGAGCTGGTGCCCGCCACCCTGCCCCGAGCCGGCACCGTGCACGCCGCCCTCTCCTGCCGCGGGAGGTCGCTGCACTCGCTCACCACCGCCCTGTGGCACGTCCTGTCCCGACTCGACGGCATGGACCCCGTGCCCGGCCCCGCCGCGACCCCGGCGCGGCTCTGCGACGCGGTCGACCGGCTGGTGCGCCGCGCGGGCTCCCTCAACCTCCTCGTCGACGCCCTCGACGAGGCGCTGCCGGAGCAGGCCCACGAGATCGCCCGGCACCTGCTCAACCCCCTCTCCGCCCTGTGGGGCGTACGCGTGGTGGTCGGCACCCGGCCCCAACCCCGGCGCCGCACCACCGGGCACGCCCTGGAGGAGTCGCTGCTCGACACCCTCGACCAGACCGTGGCCCCGGTGGTCCTCGGGGACGACGAGGAGGCCGGCCGGAGCATCGCCGCCATGGTCGCCTCGGTCCTCGCCGCGCCCGGCTCGCCCTACCGCGACGCCCCGGGCCCGGCCCGGGGCGAGCGGTACGCGGCGGACGGCGGACCGTACGCGGCGCCGCGCCCCGACGCCCACGACCTCGGCCCCGCGCACGGGGGCGCCCACGACGGCACCCGCGGCCACGGACACGCCGAGGAGCGGGCCTGGATCTCCCGCCTCGTCGCCGCCGAGAGCCACGGCTCGTTCCTGGTGGCCCGGCTCACCGCCCGGGAGCTGGCCCGGCGCCCGCGCGCCGTCACCGAGACCGAGCTGGCACACTGGATGCGCAGCGGCGCCATGGGCCTGGCCGAACGCCTCGCCGAGGAGGTCGGCCACCTCGCCGCCCAGCCCGGCGCCGGCCGCGCGGAGGAGGTGCTGCGCCCGCTGGCCGTCGTCCAGGGCCGCGGCCTGGCCCGGCGCGGCCCGTGGCTGGCCCTCGCCAACGCGCTGCGCGACCCGGGCACCCCCGAGCTGACCGCCGGCGACCTGCGCCGGACCGCCCTGGGCGCGGCGGGCGGCATCGTCACCACCCAGCCCGCCCCCGACACCCAGGACACCGCCTACCACCTGGCCCACCCCAGCTACGGGGCCCTCTTCCTGCAGCGCGCCGGCCTGGACGCGCAGCAGGCGCACCGCACGGTCGTCGCCGCCCTGCGCGCCCGGGCCGCGGACGGCTGGGCGCACGCCGACGCCTACACCCTGGACCACCTCGGCGCCCACGCCGCCCAGGCCGGGCGGGCCGAGCTGCGCGCCCTCTTCGACGACCCCGGCTTCCTGCTGCGCACCGACCCGGACGTGATGCTGCCCCTGGCCGCCGTGCTCGCCCGGGAGAGTGACGGGGCGGCCCTCTACGGCAGGGTCGGCGACGCCTTCCGCGGTACGCCCGACCTCCTCGCGCGTGCGGCGCTGCTGCGCGCGGCCGCGTTCGTCAGCCACCGGGCGGGGGCCTACGCCGCCCTGGAACGCACCCTCGGGGCCCTGCCCTGGCAGGAGTACTGGACGGACCTCCCGCCCGACCCGCTGGAGTGGCGCCGGCCCGCCCCGCTCGGCGGCGCGCGCACCCTCAGCTGGGGAGCCGGGCCCGGGGCGGCGGACCAACTGTCCGGGGACACCCTCGCCGCGGGCGGCCGCGGCGAAGTGCTCGTCCTGCACCCGGCGTCGGGCCGGCGCCTGCTCACCCGCCGCACGCACGGCGCCGACCAGGGCCGCGGCGAGGCGCTGACCGAGGTGCGGGAGGTCGGCAGCGGCGCCCACCGAACCACCGTCGCCCGCGACGACCGGGCCCTGTACTTCTGGCGCTCCGGCGCCCGGCTGCCCGAGTACGTCTACCGCTGGGGCGGCGCGGTGTGGACCCTGGCGGCGGCCGAACGCGGCACGGAGACCGTCGTGCTGGCGGCGGACGGCCGGCACGTGTGGGTCTGGCGCTGGCGCCGCGGCGGCACGCACTGGGGGGACGAGAGCCTGGCCGACATCACCCCCTCGGACACCGAGCGGCTGGCCGCGCTCACCCTGGGCCGCCGGCTCTTCGTCCTGACGGCGGGCCGCCGGGCCGCGCTGCGGGAGGTCGACCGGGACGGGGGCCGGGGCCGGCGCGGCGCCGCCGAGCCCCTGGGCGAGGAGCGGGACCTGGGCGAACTCGCCGCCCCGGCCCTGGCCGCCGCGGCCGTCGCGGACCCGTCGCCCGCCGCGCCCGCCCCGGCGGGTCCGTCCGCCGGGTCCGCCCCGTCGGGCGCTTGCGCCGTGCCCGCCCCGTCGGGTTCCGCCACGTCCGTTCCGCCGGGTCCGTCCGCCGGGACGGCCACGCCCGTCACCCGCTCCGGCTGGCTCGCCGTCGCCGACGGCACCCGGGTCCGCCTGTGGCGCTGCCGGACCGACGACGGAGCCCCCACCGCCCCGCCCGACCTGCACGAGGTGCGGTCCTTCGACTCCCCGGCGCACGGCCTCGCGTTCGGGCGGTACGGCGACCGCCTGCTCCTGGCCGTGCACGAGCGGCTCACCGTACGGGTCCTCGACCTGTCTGACCCGGAGCGCGAGGCCCGGTTCCGGATCGACGCGCCGCGCGACGAGGCGATGGCCTTCGAGCCGCGCGGGCAGGGCGTGCTCGCGGTGGCCGACGGGCCCGACATCCGGATGCTGGAGGTGGGCTCGGCACTGTCCTCCGGCCACGGCATGCCCCGGCGCGCCCACGACCAGCGTCCCCAGGTCGCGCTGGCGGCCGCCCCCGAGGGCCCGCCGCTGCTGTGCCGGGTGTGGGGCGAGCGGATCCTGCTGTCCAGGCCGGACCGGGCCGCCCCGGCGACCGGGCCGGCCGAAGTCCTCGGCCACGCCGCCCCGGTGACGGCCGTGCGCGCGGTGCGCTGCGGCGACGGGTGGGCGGTGGCCGCGGCGGCCCGGCGCACGGTGCGGCTGTGGCTGCTGGCCGCGGACCTGACCGTACGGGCCCGCCACGACCTCGAACTGGGCGGCGACCCGGGGGACCGGGTGCCCTCCCTCGGCCTGGCCGTCGACCCCGCGGCCGGCCGGCTGCACGTGTACGCGCCGGACCGGCAGCGCATCGAGCACGCGGAGTTGACCCTCGGCACCGGCCGCACCCTGCGCCGCGGCGAACCCGTACCGGCGGGGCTGCGGTCCTGCGCGCTCGACGCCCGGGTCATGCACGACGGCACGAGCCTGCTGGCCGCCGACCTCGGGGACGAACTCCTGCTGTGGGAACACCGGGACGGGCGGCTGGTGAACGGCCCCCGCGTGCCGCTGCCCGGCCGTGGCGCCGACGACGCGGCCACCCGCGTCGCGCTCGGCGAGCTGTACGACGCGGACGACGAGGAGTCCTTCCCGCTGCTGGCGTGGGTGGACGGCGGCGTCGTCAAGATCGCGGAGTTCGCCTTCGGGAGCGAGAAGCGGCAGACCCTCCGGGGCGCGGTCCGGGGGGTGACCGCGCTGGTCTTCGCCGGCCCGCCCGAACGCCCCCTGCTGCTGGTGTGCGACGAGCGGCGGGCGCCGGGGGTCTGGGACGTCCGCGCGCAGACCTGGCTGCACGGCGACGGCGTCCCGCCGCGCGGGTACGCCGTCCGGGCCGCGGACGCCGCCGCGGACGGGGAGGGACTGGTGGTGGCCCTCCAGGGGGACCACCGCTGCGACCTGATCCGACTGCCCCACGCGCCCGCGGGCACCCCGGCGGACACCCCCTAGCCCCCACCACCCACCCACCGAGCGCTCCCCGCATGACCCGCACTCGCACGACCCACCCGCACGACCGACAGAGGAGTACGCGTGAAGCACGACCTCGTGGTGTTCGTCCCCGGCATCCTCGGCAGCCGGCTGACCAGGGACGGCAGGGACGTCTGGAACCAGTCCCTGCGGGCCCTGTCGGGCCTGCGCCGCCCCGGCCGGGCACTGGCCGGCCTCGCGCTGCCCGAGGGCATCGGCGACCACCGCCCCGAGGGCGACCACGCCCTGGCGGCCGACGGACTGCTCAAGTCCCCGCAGGCCATGCCCGGCCTGCTGTCCTGCATGGGCTACCCGGACGTCCGCCCCGCCCTGGGCGAGTTGGCCGAGGGGCAGTACGTCCCCTTCGCGTACGACTGGCGCCAGTCCAACCGCCTGACCGCCCGGGACCTGAGGGACCGGGTCGAGCGCGAACTGGCGCGGTGGCGCGAGCGGGTGGACGCGTACTACCCGGACCGTCCGGACGCGCCGAAGGTCATGCTGGTCTGCCACTCCATGGGCGGCCTGATCGGCCGTCACTACCTGGAGGTGCTCGGCGGCCGGGAGACCGCCCGCACCCTGGTCACCCTCGGCACCCCGCACCGGGGCGCGGCCAAGGCCGTCCGGTTCCTGACCGGGCACGGCGTCGGTCCGGTCGTCGGCGACGGCCGACTGCGCCGCACCGGCCTCGGCGCGGCCGGCCGGCTGGTGAACGAGGCGCTGCGCGAACTCGCCCTGACGCTGCCGTCCGTCGCGCAGCTGCTGCCCGTCTACGACGCGGTGAGCGTCCCGGGCAAGAGCCGCCGCCGGCCCCTGACCGACCCCCGGCACCCGGTCCCGGACCTGCCCACGGCCCTGGTCGAGGACGCCTTCGCCTTCCACCGCGCGTTCGAGGAGGCGCGCGACGCGAACCGCCGCACCGACCCGGGCGGCCGGTTGCCGTACCGGGTGTACTGCCTGGGCGGCATGGCCCACCCGACGGTGCACGGCGTGGTGCTGTCCCCGGACGGGCCGCGGTTCACCACCGGGCTCGACGACGGCCGGCCCTGGTCGGGGGACGGGACGGTGCCGCAGGAGTCCGCCTTCGCGGCCTGGGCGCTGGAGTACAAGGCCGACGCCGTCTGGAACGGCTACCGGCACGCCTCCATGGCGGCCGGCGAGGTCGTCGACCACCAGCTCTCGGTCATCCGCGAGGGCCTCGGCGCCCGCGACTCCCTGCAACCGGCCGAGTTCGGCCTGGAGGTCCCCGAGTGCGCGGTCGCCGGCGAGCCCTTCGAGGTGTCCGCCACCGGCGACGACCTGGCGGGCCGCGCCCTTCGCGCGGTACTGGTCCGGGACGGCGTCCCGTCCGGCGACCCGGTGCCCCTCGCCCCCGACGGCACCGGCGGCGTCCGCGCGGAACTGGTCGCCGCCCCGGGAACCTGGGTCCTCGAGGTCACCGCCGACCACCCCGCCGCCCGCTGCCGCGAGGTCGTCACCGCCCTCGAACTCTGACCGGACCCCGGGGCGGTGCTCCTCGAGGTCGCCCCACCCGGACCGACGACCCGTGCGGCCCCGGTCCGGGCTGGATCACCAGCACGACCGCGGGTCCTGCACGTGCTCCGCCGAGTGCCGGTCCTCTCCCCTGCCCAGGCCGGTCCGGACCAGGAAGCCGGGGTCCACGTCCCATGGCGCGCCGGCGGTGTGCACCCGCTGGGTGCCGGGGATGCCGACCTCGACGAGGGCTCCGCCGCGGAACATCCACAGACCGAACACGTCGTCGTCCTCGTCGTGCAGCATGACCTGCACGCAGGTGGGCTCGTTCCACGGCAGGGACTCCAGGTCCTCGAGCACGCCGCGGCGCCGGTTCCACCGCTCGAACTCGATGTGCCAGCCCCCCACGAACCAGGGGATCTGCACGAAGCAGCCGTGCCAGGTGCGGGTCTCGTCCGGCCGCGTCAGCGGCTCCATCACCTCGTCCTCGTACCGCGCCAACACGATGACCTGCGCCATTCTGCTCATGCGCACATGTCACACCGTGCCGGGTGCCGGGGGCAACCGGTTCGGGGCCCGGGGCCGGACGTGAGGGCCGCGGCGGTCCTCAGCGGTGCTCGGGGTTCGGGGCGTCGTAGCGGCAGCCGGCGTCCCACTCGGAACGCTGGTTGCCGTGGGCGGGGAAGCCGCCGGAGCGCTTCAGCAGGGCGGCCACGTGCATGAGGTTCCACGTCATGAACGTGGTGTTGCGGTTGGTGAAGTCGTTCTCCGGACCGCCCGACCCCGGGTCCAGGTACGAGGGCCCGGGCCCGGCGGGGCCGACCCAGCCCGCGTCCGCCTGCGGCGGCACGGTGTAGCCGAGGTGCTGGAGGCTGTAGAGGACGTTCATGGCGCAGTGCTTCACCCCGTCCTCGTTACCGGTGATCAGGCAGCCGCCGGCCCGCCCGTAGTAGGCGTACTGGCCCTGCTCGTTGAGCAGGGAGGAGCAGCTGTACAGGCGCTCGATGACCCGCTTCATGACCGAGCTGTTGTCACCGAGCCAGATCGGTCCGCACAGGACCAGGATGTCCGCGTCCATCACCCGCGAGTACAGCACCGGCCAGAGGTCCGAGGCGGCGCCGTGGTCGGTCATGTCGGGGTAGACGCCCGGGGCCAGGTCGTGGTCCACGGCACGGATGACGTCGGTGGCGACGCCGCGGTCGGCCATGATGGCGCGGCTCTTGTCGATCAGCCCCTGGGTGTTGCTGACCTCGGGGGAGGGCTTCAGCGTGCAGTTGACGAACAGTGCCCGCAGGTCGTCGAAGCGGTACGCGTCACCGGTGGCGGCACTCGTGGCGGCGGTCATGGCGCCCACCCTTCCGTGCCCCCGCCCGCCGCCCCCGGCGCCCCGCTGGGGCGACCGCCGCACGACACCCGATCAGCGGCCCGCAAGATCTTCGCGACCGTCGGATCGGCTAGATTGGCGCCACGTGACGACGCTGCCGCGGCCGACCGGTCGCATATTCGACGCCCTGGAGTCCACCGCCGTGCGCGACACGGCCGAACTGCGCGACCTGTACGAGGCGCCCAGCGAGCTCGTGCGGCGCAAGGAGGTGGACCGGATCCACGAGGTCGCCCGCGCGTTCATCGGTCGTTCCTCCCTCGTGTTCATCGCCACCGCCGGCGCCGACGGCCGCTGCGACGTGACCCCGCGCGGCGGGCCGGCCGGGTTCGTGTCCGTCCTGGACGAGCACACCCTCGCGATCCCGGACGCCACCGGCAACAAGCGGCTGGACACCGGGCACAACGTCGTGGAGACCGGCCGGGCCGGGCTGATCTTCATCGTGCCCGGTCGGGCCGCCACCCTCCGCGTCAACGGCCGGGCGTGCGTCAGCGCCGACCCGCGCCTGCTGGAGCAGCTCACCCCGGTCGGCAAGCCGCCCCGCAGCGCGATCGTCGTCGAGGTGGAGGAGGCCTACCAGCACTGCCCCAAGGCCTTCCTGCGCAGCGGTGCCTGGAAGCCCGAGGAGTGGCTCGCGGAGGACGCCGTGCCCAGTTCCGCCGAGATCACCCTCGCTCACCTCGCCCTGCCGGACCTGACGCTCGACCAGGTCCGCGAGCACGAGCGCGAGTCCCTCCTGTACCGCTACGAGTGAGGCGTCCGTCCCGCTACGGCCGGGGCGCCACCGCCGCGGGCGTCCCGGCCCGGTCCACCTGCACCGTGACCGTGCGCCCCGGGGCGACGGGGACGACGGCGTACGTGTAGAGGACACCGTCCACGGTCTTCGTCAGGGCGGCGCGGCGCACGCCGTCGACCGTGACGGTGCGGTGCCGGCCGGGGAAGCGGGCCTCCCAGGCGTACGGGGCGGTGCCCGAGGTGTGGGTGAGGGTCGACCGGGTCGTGCCGTCGTGACGCAGGGCGAAGCGGGAACCGCCGACGGCCAGGTCGGCCGCGCTCAGCCAGGTCATCCCCGAGGGCAGCCGCGGCTGCGTGGTGAGGGTGCGCCGCGGCGCGTCGGGGGTCAGGCCCAGCAGGCCCTGAACGGTCTGGCCGAGCAGCGTGAAGGAGACCTCCGGGTAGTCGCCGTTGGTCCCCTGCTTGGCGTTGACGTGCTGCTCGTCCTTGTGGTCGTAGACCTCGTTCATCCACTTCCAGGCCGTGTCGTTGCGGTTGGCCGTGAAGAAGGTGTCGGGGAGGTAGGTGAGGGCCTCGATGTTGTCGGGCCGCCCGGGGCCGGAGGCCTGGGCGTCGATGTAGTCGAGGTAGGCCTCCCGGCGCGGTCCGGGGTCGAGGATCCGCTTCATCGGCACGAACCAGCTGTTCTCCTTGCCCCAGCCGGTCAGGGCCCGCCCGTCGGTGGTGTACCCGCGCACCATGTCCGCACCCGAACCGGGGCCGCTCCAGACGGTGTTGTAGTACGTGCGCAGGTCGCCGGCCCTGCGCTCGTAGGCGGCGGCGAGTGCGCCCTCGCCCTTGGCGCGGGCCAGTGCCGCCACGGCCCGGTAGGCCTGGTACTGGGAGCCGATGGCGTCGCCGGCTTCGGCCAGCGGTTCGCCGCTCTGCTCGTTGTAGCTGGCGGTGCCCTGGAAGATGCCGGAGCCGGTGCCCTCGGCCACCTTCACCGCGCCGTTGTCCTTGAGCCCGTCGTGCAGGTCGACGAACTCACCGGTGGCGTGCCGGTAGAAGTTCCACAGCCGCGGGTCGTCCAGCCAGGTCCGGTCCCCGGTCCACCGGTACGCCTCCTCGGCCTTCTGCACCAGTTCGAAGGGGGCCGGTACCTCGCGGACGAACGACTGCGGGTTCCGGTAGTCGATCGCGAGCGGGGTGCTGTCGTCGAAGTTGAGGGCCCACACGGGGTAGAACCTGTGCTCCGGCGTGGCGGTGGCCGCGAAGGCGGTGATCATCGCCCTGTTCTCGGCGCCCAGTCCCAGCACCGCCGCGCCGGACAGCTGGTGGGCCAGGTCGCGCGCGTAGAAGCCGCTGCGGTTGGCGTAGCCGGCCCAGTAGGACGGGGCGTACGGACCGGTGCCGGTGCCGCCGGTGCGGTTCTCGTCGACGTTGAGCGGCCCCTCGGTGCCGGGCAGGTGCACCCAGCTGTTGGCCTTGCGCTTCGCCCAGTCGAACATCTCGACGACCTTCGGGTCCGAGGAGCGGACCACCGGGTCGGCCGGGGAGGCGGGGGAGAGCATCACGTCGTCGGCGTTCACCCAGCCGTCCCCCGACTCGAAGGCGATCTCCATCCGCTGCCCGGCCGTCAGGGCGATCCGACTGAGCGTGTAGCGACGGTAGTTGACGGAGGCGGGCAGGGTGACGGACGCCCTGAGCGTGCCGTCGACCCGGACGGCGAAGCGACCGCCGGGGCCACCCGTCGCGATCCACGCGGAGACGTCGTACGTCCCGGCCGTGCGTGCGGTGACGGTCTGCGCGACCGTCCGGCCGGGTCCGGCGTCGAGGTACGCCAGCCGGCCGGCGCCGTGCGGGTAGTTGGTGGCGACCCCGGTGCCGGGGCCGAACTGCCAGCCCTCGGTGCCTTGTTCGAAGCCGGGGTTGAGGACCGTCAGCGGCGCGACCAGCGCCAGGGCGGAGAGCAGGGACACGGGCGCGAGGGACATGGGGTTCTCCCGGTGCGGAAGGGACGGAAGAGGCCGGTCGGCGGTCGGCGCGTCGCGGACGCGGGCCTGGACGTGGACGCGGGGGCCCGCCGGGTCGTGGACCCGGCCACGGTCGTGGACCCGGCCCCCGGTCGTGGACCCGGCGCGGCCGCACGCTAGCAAGCAGATCTGGCAACTTGCAATGGATCTGACGGAAGTTGACTGCTGTTCAGAACTGAAAGTTTTCAGTGAAGTCTTGTAAGTCAGTCATCCCGCGTGATTGAGTTCCGGCCCGTCAGCTTCCGAACGACCGCCTGCGAAGGGGTGCTCAGCCATGCACGGGGACACGGGACGTCGAAGAATGCTCAAGGCGGCCGGGGCGCTCGCCGCCGGCGCGGGACTGACCGGCATCGCCGGCTGTTCGGGGAGCGGCGCCGCCGGGTCCGGCGGGGGCGAGCCGGGGGACCGTGACAGGGGAGACGTCACCGTCTGGTCCTGGCAGGGCCCCGCGGCCGAACTCAAGGCGCTCGTGCCTGAGTTCAACAAGCGGCATCCCGGCATCCGGGTCACCGTCGAGGACATCGGAAACCCCGCCATCTGGAGCAAGATCACCACCGCGATGGCGGCCGGCGGGCAGGGCCTGGCGGACGTGCTCCACATCGGCGTGGACTACCTGCCCGGCTACGTCGAGAAGTTCCCCGAGGGCCTCGCCGACCTCGCCCCGCTCGGCGCCACCGCCTACAAGGACGCCTTCGCCCAGGGGCTGTGGCAGACCGTCAGCCCCGACGGCAAGCGGGTCAACGCGATTCCCTGGGAGGCCAATTCGGCCGGCTTCTACTACCGCGCCGACCTGTTCGAGAAGGCCGGCGTCGACGTGGACTCGCTCGCCACCTGGGACGAGACCATCGAGGCCGGACGGCGCCTGAAGGCCAGGACCGGCGCCCACCTCCTCGGCATCGACAAGCCCGCGTCCCAGGCGGACGCCGCCAACTTCTTCCAGATGCTGCTCCAGCTCCAGGGCGCCTTCTACTTCGACCTCGACGGCGCCATCACCCTCGACTCACCGGCCGCCGTCACCGCCATGACCCTGATCAAGACCATGAACGACGCGGGCCTGGTCAGCGACCTCGCCGGCGGCTGGAACGCCCTGATGAGCTCCCTCAAGCACGGCACGGCCGCCGTCCTGCCCTGGCCGACCTGGTTCGGCGGCGTCATCGAGGAGCAGCTGCCCGACGAGGCCGGCAAGTGGGCCGTCCGGCTGCCCCCGGCGGTCCGCCGCGGCGGACCGACCGCCGCCACCGTGAACTCCACCCACCTCGCCGTCTCGGGCAGCAGCCGGCACCAGGCCGCCGCCTGGACGTTCGTCGAGTACGCCCTCACCCGCCCCGCGTCCCAGGTGCGGATCTACCGCGCCAAGGGCATCGCCCCCGCCCTCATGAAGGCGTACGACGACCCCGTCTTCCACCAGCCCTCGGCCTTCTTCGGGGGCCGCCGGAAGGGCGAGATCTTCCTCGAGGCGCTCAAGGCCCCGCAGTCCGCCGTCAACTACACCGCCGACTACGGCCGCGCCCTCAAGCTCGTCACCGACGCCCAGTCCAAGGTCCTCCTCAAGGGCGCCGACCCGGCCCGGGTCCTCCGGGACGCCGCCGACACCCTCGCCCGGCAGACGGGCCGCAAGGTCAAGCGATGACCCCGGCCCCGTCCGGCGCGCAGACCGGCTCCGGTCCTGGTCCTGGTCCTGGTCCTGGTCACGGTCACGGTCCTGGTCCCGGGACCGACACGGGCACCGACGCCCGCACCCGCGCCGACACCCCCGTCGGCCCCGTCGACAGGGCCGCCCCGGAAGAGGGGTCCGGGGCGGCCCGCCGCCGGCGCGGCCGGCCCCGCCGCACGAGCGGCCGGGCCCGCCGCGCCCCCTACCTCTTCGTGCTGCCCGCGGTCGCGCTCTTCGCCGCCTTCAAGCTGTACCCGATCGGCTGGGCCTTCGTGCTCAGCCTCCACCGGACCACCGGCGGCCGGCAGACCTTCGCCGGTGCCGACAACTACGCCCGGCTGCTCGACGACCCGCTCTTCCACACCGCGCTCCGCAACACCTTCACGCTGCTCGCCGTCCAGGTCCCGGTGATGCTCGCCCTCGCCACCGGCCTGGCCGTCGCCCTCGACTCCCGCCTGCTGCGCGGCCGCACCGTGTTCCGGCTCGGCTTCTTCCTCCCCGTGGTCACGGGCCTGGTGGCGTACGGCATCGTCTTCTCCGTCCTCCTCAACCAGCAGTACGGACTCGCCAACCGGCTCCTCGGGCTCGTGGGCCTGCACCCGGTGCCCTGGCTGACCGACCCCCTCTGGGCGAGGATCTCCCTCGGCCTCGCCCTCACCTGGCACTACACCGGCTACAACGCGGTGATCCTGCTCGCCCGCCTGCAGTCCGTCCCCGCCGAGCTGTACGACGCGGCCGCCGTGGACGGCGCCGGCCCCTGGGGCCGCTTCCGGCACGTGACCCTGCCCGGCCTGCGCCCCGCCCTGCTGCTCACCGCCGTGCTGTCCACCATCGGCACGCTCCAGCTCTTCGACGAGCCGTACGTCCTCACCGGCGGCGGCCCCGACAACGCGACCCTGACCATCGGCGTGTACCTGTACCAGAACGCCTTCGGATACTTCGACTTCGGCTACGCCTCCGCCATCGGCTACGCCCTGGCCGTGCTCATCGCCCTCCTCGGGCTGGTCCAGTTCCGATTCCTGGGAGAGCGGGAATGACGACGCGTACGCCCCGCGGCCCCCGGGCCCGCGGCATCCTCCTGACCTCCGCCCTGGCCATCGCCCTCGCCGTGGTCGGCGTCCCCTTCTACTGGCTGGTGGTGGCCGCCACCCGCAGCTCGCGGGAGATCTTCGACAGCCCGCCCCCGGTGCTGCCCGGCGGCCACCTCGCCGCCAACCTGCACGCCCTCCAGGAGTCCGCCGACTTCGGCCGGGTCGTCCTCAACTCCCTCGCGATCGCGGTCCTCTACACCCTGTGCGCGGGCGCCGTCTGCACCCTCGCCGGGTACGGTTTCGCCGCGTACCGCTTCCCGGGCCGTGAGGCCCTCTTCGGCCTGCTCATGCTGGGGCTGGTGGTGCCCGCCCAGGTCACCCTGGTCCCGCTGTTCAAGCTGATGGCCGAGCTGCGCTGGCTGGACACGTACCAGGCCGTGCTGCTGCCCAACCTGGCCCTGCCCTTCGGGATCTTCCTCATGCGGCAGTCCCTCTCCGCCCTGCCGCCCGGCCTGCTCGACGCCGGCCGCATCGACGGCTGCGGCGAGTGGCGGCTGTTCTGGCGGGTCGCGCTGCCGCCCATGCGTCCCGCCCTCGCCGCCCTGGCCGTCTTCCTGTTCCTGTACCAGTGGAACGACTTCGTCTGGCCGCTGGTCGTGCTGCGCGACGGCTCGTCCTTCACCGTCCCGGTGGCCCTGGCCTCGCTGCAGGGCCTCGACGAGACCGACTACGGCGCGATCCTCGCCGGCACGGCCGTCGCCGCGATCCCGATGGCCGCCGTGTTCCTGGCGCTCCAGCGCCACTTCGTGTCCGGCCTGCTCGCCGGCGCCGTGAAGGAGTGAAGGACCCCCCCGTGTCCACCGGAGGAAACACCGTGCCCGTCCCGCCAGGCCCGCCGCCCGTCCCGCGTGCGTCCGCGTCCGCGCCCGCGACCGCGCCCACGTCCGGGTCTACGCCCACCCCAGCCCCAGCCCCAGCCCCCACCCCCGACCTCGACTTCGCCCCAGCCCCCACCCCCGAGCCCGTCACCACCGCCGGGCTGCCCCCGGCCCCCCACACCCCTCTGCTCGACACCGTCGGCCTCGCCGTCCTCGCCCCCGGCGCCGACCCCGCGTGGACCCTGCGCGACCTGCCCGACGGTCTGAAACTGCTGGAGGTACGGGCCCCCGGCGCCCCCGTCGAGATCCGCTTCACCGTGCCGCTCGGCGACGCCGCCGGCTACTGGCACCCCCAGGGCGGCTGGCGGCGCACCCTGGTCGCCGACTGGGCGGGCCGGGCCCGCACCTCCCTCGTCGACGGCCACGCCGCGGGCTGCCTGTACGACCACTCCGGTGCCACCCTGCTGGCCTTCGCCGCCGCCGATCCCGTACCCGAGGCGGACCTGCGCTTCGGCGTCTCCGAGGAGCAGGACACCCACGTCGTCCACCTCCGGCTGCCCGCGGGCCCGGCCCCGCACCGCATCCTCCTCGTGCCGCGGGCGCCCTCCGTGGCCACCGCCCTGCGCGCGCTGCGCGGCTGGTTCACCGCCCGCGCGGCCCCCGCCCCGGTGCCCGAGGGCGCCCGTACCCCGGTCTACTCGACCTGGTACGCCTTCAACCAGGACGTCTGCGCGGAGGACGTGGAGACCCAGGCCGCGCACGCCGCCGCGCTCGGCTGCGGGGCGCTGATCCTCGACGACGGCTGGCAGCGCGGCGGTCACGGCCGCGGCTACGCCCGCTGCGGCGACTGGCGCCCCGACCCCGTCAAGTTCCCAGACCTCGCCGGCCACGTGGCCCGGGTCCGGGCACACGGGCTGAGCTACCTGCTGTGGGTGGCCCCGCTGCTGGTCGGCCCGGAGGCGGCGGGCGCCGCGCGCTGGGCGCCGTACGCCACCGCGCCGGCCGGTGTCCCCGGGGCCCGCGTCCTCGACCCGCGCCGCCCCGAGGTGCGCCGCCACGTGGCCGCGCTGTGCGCGGGACTGGTCCGCGACCACGGCCTCGACGGGCTCAAACTCGACTTCCTGGAGGAGGCGATGGCGTACGCCGGCGACGGGCGCGGCGACATCGGCGCGGCCATGGCCGTCCTGCTCACCGAGGTCCGCCGCGCCCTGGAGGAGGTCCGCCCGGGGGTGCTGCTGGAGCTGCGCCAGCCCTACACCGGCCCGGGCATGGCCCCGTACGGGAACATGCTGCGCTCCTTCGACTGTCCGGGCGACGCGACCGCCAACCGCGTGCGCACCCTGGACACCGCCCTGTTGGCGGTCGGCGGGGCCGTCCACTCCGACATGCTGATGTGGTCCGCCGACGCACCCGTGGCGGCCGTGGCACGCCAGCTGATCGGGGCCCTGCACGCCGTGCCGCAGCTCTCCGTGCGGCTGGACGCGGTGCCCGCCGCGCACCGTGCCGCCGTCGCCTTCTGGCTGCGCCAGTGGCACCGCCACCGGGACCTGCTGCTGGACGGCGAGACCGAACCGGGCCGGCCCGACGCCCTCTACCCGCTGGTGCGGGCGACGGCGGGGGACCGCTGCCTGGTCGGCGTGCACGCCGACCTGGTCGTACCGCTCGACGTGGCGGCGTACCGCACGGCCCTGCTGGTCAACGGCTCGGACCGGGACCGGCTCGTGGTGGAGGCGGTGGGCGGAGCGGTCCAGGCACGGGTCGTGGTCCATGCCCCGGACGGCCGTATGATCGGGGACACGCTGGCGGTCCTGCCGGAGGGCCCCCTCTCGCTGGCGGTGCCGCGCGGAGGCCTGGCGTCGCTCACGATCACGGAAGGACCGCGATGAAGGTCGGCATCACCGACGTCGCAGCCCGCGCGGGGGTCAGCGAGGCGACCGTCAGCCGGGTCGTCAACCGGCGCCAGGGCGTGTCGAAGAAGACCCGGGACGCCGTCGAGCAGGCGATGGCCGAGCTCGGCTACGAGCGCCAGACCCAGGGCCAGCTCGTCGCCGTGGTCACCGGCTTCGTCTCCAACCCCTTCTTCGCGGACGTGGCCGAGCGCATCGGCTCGGCCCTCGCCCCGCACGGCCTGAAGACCGTCCTGTGCCCCGCCTTCCCCGGCGGCGTCCAGGAGCCCGACTTCATCGAGGCGCTGGTGGACAAGGGCGTCGCCGCCGTGGTGTTCCTGTCCGCCTCCAACACGGTGGCGGGCGCGGACACCGACCCGTACGAGCTGTTGCGCCAGCGCCGGGTCCCGTACGTCGGCGTCAACGGCGAGTTCGCCGACGGCGTGCCGGCCCCGGTGTTCTCCACCGACGACCGGCTGGCGGCGGAACTGGCCGTGGACCACCTGCACCGGCTGGGCCACCGGCGGATCGGCATGGTCTCCGGGCCCGCCGGCAACCACCCCGCCGACCGGCGGGTGCGCGGGTTCCTGGAGGCCATGGAACGACGGGGCCTCGCGGACGCCGGGCGGCTCGTGGTCCGCCAGTCGTACTCGGTGGAGGGCGGCCAGGCCGCCGTGGCGCCGCTGCTCGCACAGGGGGTCACCGCCATCGTGGCGGCCAGCGACTACATGGCGCTCGGGGTGATCCGCGGGCTGCGGCGGCAGGGCCGTACCGTTCCGGCGGACGTGTCCGTGGTCGGGTACGACGGGGCGGCCGTCACCGAGTTCACCGACCCGCCGCTGACGACCGTGCGCCAGCCCGCCGACCGACTCGCGCTGGAGGTGGCGCGCGGGGTGCTCGACCTGGTGGGCAACCGGGAAGTGCCGACGGGGGAGCTGCTGTTCGACCCGGAGCTGGTCATCCGCTCCACGACGGCACCGGCGCGGGCCGCCGAGCCGGCGTGACGGAGCGAGGTCCCGTCGTCCTGGAGCGTCTGGACGGTGCGGGCGCGGTGCGGGCCACGGACGCCTTCAGGCTGGTCTACGCCGAGGCGTTCGCCGAGCCTCCCTACCGCGAGACCGCGGACGGCGTCGCCGCCGCCTTCCGCCGCTTTCCCGACCACGCGGGTCGCAGCGGCTTCCGCGCCGTCCTGGCCCGCACGGGGGACGGCGAGCCGATCGGCATGGCGTACGGCTTCCCGCTCCTGGCCGACACGGTGTGGTGGGACGAACTCACCGAGCCGGTGCCCGAGGACGTGCGGCGCGAGGACGGGCACCGCACCTTCGGGCTCCTGGAACTCGCCGTGCGCGGACCCTGGCGCGGCCAGGGGGTCGCGCGGCGGCTGCACGGGACGCTGCTCGACTCGATCGGAGCCGAGCGGGTGCTGCTGAACGTCCATCCGGCGAGCGCGGCGGCGTCGGCCGCCTACCGGGCCTGGGGGTACCGCAAGGTCGGCGCGGCGGGGCCGTGGGGCGCGGCCGCGGACCTCTACGACGTGATGCTGCTCGACCTGGTCTGACGGGCGGCGCCGGGCGGCGGGCTCCGGGACGGCGCCCGTCGTCGGGGCCGTTGCGGTCGGTCCGCGCGGCGCGCGGCGTACGGCGGTCGGTCCGCGCGGCGTACGGCGGTCGGTCCGCGCGGCGCACGGCGGACGGGCCGCGCGGCCTGGCGATCCCGGCCCGGTCCGCGGGGCGGAAGCCTCAGCGCGCTTCCTCCTCGGCCGGCGGGGCGCCCGCCACCAGCAGTTCGCCCACCGCGTCCGACAGCACCGCCCGGGCCGGTTCCGGCAGGCCGGCGTCGGTGACGAAGAGGTCGATCCGCTCCAGCGCGGCGAACCCGCTCAGCCCCACCACGCCCCACTTGGTGTGGTCGGCGACCACCGCCACCCGCCGGGCGGCGGCGATCAGCGCCCGGTTGGTCTGCGCCTCGGCCAGGTTGGGGGTGGTGAGCCCGGCGTGCTCGTCGACCCCGTGCGCCCCCAGCACCAGCAGGTCCACGTGGAGCGACCCCAGCACCAGGTCGGCCAGCGGGCCGACGAGGGCGGCGGACGGGGTGGGGGAGCCGCCGGTGAGCAGCAGGGTGGGCGCCCCGTCGGGGCCGTGCTCCCGGGCGGCGGCCCGTACCAGGTCCGCCACCGGCAGGGAGTTGGTCACCAGGGTCAGGCGCGGCACGGCCAGCAGTCGGGCGGCCACCGCGTGTGCGGTGGTACCGGCCGAGACGGCGACCACGCTGCCCGGCTCGACGAGCCCGGCGGCCACGTCGGCGATGGCGGCCTTCGCGGCGGCCTCCCGGTCGGACTTGGCGTCGAAGCCGGGCTCCTCGCCCCGGGCCGCGCCGACCGCGACGGCCCCTCCGTACACCTTCTCCACGGCGCCCTGCGCGGCCAGGGCGTCCAGGTCACGGCGGATCGTCATGTCCGAGACGCCGAGCCGCCCGACCAGCTCGGCGACGCGTACGGCGCCGTCGCGCCGGACGGCTTCGAGGATCAACGCACGTCTCTGCGGGGCCAGTTGCACCTCGACAACATAGCACGCGCGCTCTGTTGATTCGTGGTGGGTTCTGTTTACTCTTGGTGGGTGCAGAAGACGATCGCGAAGCTCGCGGACGGCCGCGAGCTGCTCTACTTCGACCGTGACGGCAGCCCCCCGCGCGCGGACGTGCCCGACCCGCGCCCCCTCGACCCCGTCGAGAGCCGTCCCGAACTCCGCCTGGACGCGGCCACCGGCGACTGGGTCGCCGTCGCCGCCCACCGCCAGGACCGCACCCACCGCCCGCCCACCGACGCCTGCCCCCTGTGCCCCTCGCGGGACGGGCGGCCGACCGAGATCCCGGCCGCCGACTACGAGGTGGCCGTCTTCGAGAACCGCTTCCCGTCCCTCGCCGGTGCGGCCGGCCGCTGCGAGGTGGTCTGCTTCACCCCCGACCACCACGCAGGGTTCGCCGACCTGACCCCCGAGCGGGTCCGGCTGGTGCTGGACGCCTGGACCGAGCGGACCGCCGAGCTCTCCGCCCGGCCCGGAGCCGCCCAGGTGTACGTGTTCGAGAACCGCGGCGCCGAGATCGGCGTGACCCTCGCCCACCCGCACGGCCAGATCTACGCCCTGCCGTACGTCCCGCCGCGCACCGCCAAGATGACGGTCGCCGCGGCGGCGCACCGGGCGGCCACCGGCCGGAACCTCTTCGAGGACCTCCTCACCGAGGCCCGGGGCGCCGGTGAACGGCTGGTGACCGCGGGCGAGCACTGGACCGCCTTCGTGCCCTACGCCGCCCGCTGGCCCTACGAGGTCCACGTCCACCCGCACCGGCGGGTGCCGGACCTGACCGCGCTGACCGAGGCCGAACGGGCCGAGTTCCCGCACCTGTACCTCGACCTGCTGCGCCGCTTCGACCGGCTCTTCGGACTCGCCGAACCGACCCCGTACATCTCCGCCTGGCACCAGGCCCCGGTCCGGGGCGGCGGCGAACTGGCCCTGCACCTGGAACTGTTCACCGTCCGCCGGGCTGCCGGGAAGCTCAAGTACCTGGCCGGCACCGAGGCGGGCATGGAGGCCTTCATGAACGACGTGGCACCGGAGACGGCCGCCCGCCGGCTGCGGGAGGCGCTGTGACGGGCCCGGGGGGCCGCGGCGGGGCGGCGGGGGGTGGGAGTGCCGGTGGCGGGGCCGCCGGCGGGGGTGCCGGGGGTGCCGGTGGTGTCGCCGAGGCCTTCGCTGGCCGGTACGGGGGACTGCCCGACGGGGTCTGGGCCGCCCCCGGCCGGGTGAACCTCATCGGCGAGCACACCGACTACAACGACGGCTTCTGCCTGCCCATGGCCCTGCCCCGGGTCACCCGCGTCGCCGCCCGCCGCCGTCCCGACGGCCTGCTGCGCCTGCACAGCGCCCAGGCGGGCGGTGCCGGCACCGAGCTGACCGCGGCCGGCCTCGCTCCCGGGACCGTATCCGGCTGGGCCCGCTACCCGGCCGGTGTCGTCTGGGCCCTCACCGAGGCGGGCCACACCGTCGGCGGCGCCGACGTGTACGTCGACAGCACCGTCCCCACCGGCGCCGGCCTGTCCTCCTCCGCCGCACTGGCCTGCGCGGTCGCTGCGGCCTACGACGGGCTCTACGGTCTGGACCTGCCCGGACCGGAGTTGGCGCGGCTCGCGCAGCGGGCCGAGCACGTCTTCGGGGGCGTGCCCTGCGGGATCATGGACCAGATGGTGTCGGTCTGCGCCACCGACGGCGCGGCCCTCCATCTCGACACCCGCACCCTCGCCCATCGGCCGGTCCCCTTCGACCCCGCCGCACACGGACTGGCCCTGCTGGTCCTCGACACCCGCGTCAAGCACGACCTCGCCGACGGTGCGTACGCCGCCCTGCGGGCCGGCTGCCAACGCGCCGCCGCCCTGCTGGGCCTGCCCGCCCTGCGCGACCTCCCGGTGGCCGGCCTGTCCGCCGCCCTGGCGGAGCTGCCGCCCGAACTCGTCCCGCTGGTACGGCACGTGGTCACCGAGGACGCCCGGGTCGCCGAGGCCGTCGCCCACCTCGACGCCGGCGAACTGACGGCCCTGGGGCCCGTACTGACCGCCGGCCACGCCTCCCTACGCGACGACTACCGGGTGTCCTGCGCCGAGACGGACCTCGCCGTCGACACCGCCCTGGCGGCGGGCGCGCTCGGGGCCCGCATGACCGGCGGTGGCTTCGGCGGCTGCGTCATCGCCCTGGTACCGGAGGACGGGTCGGCGGCCGTCACCGCCGCGGTCACCGCGGCCTTCCGCACCGCCGGGCACGCCCCGCCCGCGGTGCTCCCCGCCGTTCCGTCGGCGGGGGTTCGTCGGGTGGGGTGAACGTGGTCTCGGGGGGGCGTGGTCCGTTGCGGTCCGTTGCGGTCCGTTGTGGTCCGTCGTCGTCGGTCGTGGTGCCTTGGTGCGGGTTCGGTTTCATACCGGCGCCGACGACCCCGACCCTGCGGGTCGGCCCGCCGTCGTGACCAGGCGGGCCAGCGCGGCTCGGGCCGGCGGGCCCCAGGTCGGCTTGTGCCGTCGGCGGTCAGGACGTTCGCCGGGTGCAGGTCGCCGTGCAGCCACACCCAAGCACCACTCACCACCCACCAAGCACCCAGCACCCGTCGGCCAGCACCCGGCACCCGGCACCCGGCACCCAGCCGAACCCGGGGTGCCAACTCGCGGGAGTGCCGCCGCGTGGTGTGTGGGGGAGGCGCTTGACGGGGTGTGGCAGGCTGGTCCGGAGGCAGGCCCGGGTCGGAGGTGGCCGCAGGCCAGGGCGAAGCCCCAAAGCCTCCGAGGTGGGCCTGCCGCAGGGCCTGCAGGCCACACCCCGTCAAGCGCCGAGGGGACCCACACACCACGCGGCGGCCCGCACCCACCCCACCCCGACACCGCCCACGGCCCCGACCCGACCCGACCCGACTAGCGTCCTCCCCCATTGGGTGGTGGGCCAGGAGGGCCGGGAGGCAGGCGGGTGTCAGGGGCCCGTATGGATGGTGGGGAGGGGCGTCAAGGGGGCGTCAGGGAGGGGACCGGTCGCCTCGGGGTCGGGAATACCGTCCTCGTACGCCCCGGAACGCCTCCCCGCCTCCGGGGCGGCAATCCACTCCGGTGGCGACCTTGGAGGGTCCCATGTGCCTGTTCCAGTACGACGACGAGTCCGAACCCGAGGAACCGGTCCCGGCCGGATCCCTGATCGTGCCCGTCCGGCCGGGAGGGGCGGAGGTGCTCGTCCGCATGTTCCGCACCCCGCTGGGCGCGCGTACCGCCGTCGGTTTCACCAGTGCTGACCGGTTGGCCGCCGTGCTCGGCCCTCAGCAGCCCTGGATCCGGCTCTCCGAGGCCACGCTGCGCGCGCTCGCCGAGCCGCTCGGAGCGGTGGGCCTCACCGTCGATCCGACCCTTACCGCTCCGGCCGTCGGGACGGCCCCGGTGCCGGACCGGCCGACCGTACCCGCCCCTCGCGGACCCCGCCGGGAGGCGGGCCCGGCGCTCCGGACGGTTTGAGGGAGGACCCCGTGACCACCAGCATCGCGGATCCCGAGGCCGGAAGGACGGCCGCGGCCCCGGCCGAGGACCTCTCCGTCTGGCCCGCCTCCACCACCCGCCTCCCGCACGGCGGGCTCGCCGTCGCCGGGGTGCCCCTCACGGAGTTGGCCGACCGCTTCGACACCCCGCTGTACGTCCTGGACGAGGGCGAGGTGCGGGCCCGGTGCCGTGCGTACCGGGACGCGTTCCCCGACGGTGACGTCGTCTACGCCGCCAAGGCGTTCCTGTCCCGCGCCGTGGTCCGCTGGGTGCGCGAGGAGGGGCTCGGGCTCGACGTGTGCTCGGCCGGGGAGCTCGAACTGGCCGTCACCGCGGGCTTCCCGCCCGAGCGGATCGTGCTGCACGGCAACGCGAAGTCCCCGCGCGACCTGGCCGCCGGCCTGCGGTGCGGGGTCGGCCGCGTCGTCATCGACAGCCCTTCCGAGATCGCCCGGCTGGCCGCCGCCGTCGGGCCCGCCGGCCGGCAGAAGGTCATGGTCCGGGTGGTGCCTGGCGTGGCGGCCGGCGGCCACCACAAGATCCGTACGGGTACGGAGGACCAGAAGTTCGGCATCCCGCTCTCCGACGGGCAGGCGCTGCAGGCCGTCGCCCGGCTGCTGGACCAGCCGGGGCTCGAACTCACCGGCCTGCACTGCCACATCGGGTCCCAGATCACCGAGCCGGAGCCGTACCTGGAGGCGCTGCGCCGGCTGGTGGGACTGCTGGCCCGGGTGCGCGACCTGCACGGCGTCGCCCTGCCCGAGCTCGACCTCGGCGGCGGGCACGGCATCGCCTACCGGCCGGGGGAACCCGCCCTCGACGTCCCGGCGTTCGCCGCCCGGCTGCGCGCCGAACTCGCCCGCTGCTGTGCCGGGGCCCGCCTGCCCGTGCCCCGGCTCGCCGTGGAGCCCGGGCGGGCCGTGGTCGGCCCGGCCGGGGTCGCGCTCTACCGGGTGCTGTCCGTCAAACACGGCGGCGCGCGGGTGTTCGTGGCCGTCGACGGGGGCATGAGCGACAACCCCCGGCCCGCCCTGTACGGGGTGCGCTACGCGCCCCGGCTCGTCGGCCGCCGTTCGTCGGCCCCGCTGCGCCGGGCCGACGTGGTGGGGCGGCACTGCGAGGCGGGGGACGTACTGGCCGCCGACGCCCCGCTGCCGGGCGACGTCCGGCCTGGCGACCTGCTCGCGGTGCCGGTGGCCGGGGCGTACCACCTGTCGATGGCCTCCGGCTACAACCTCGTCGGCCGCCCCCCGCTCGTCGCCGTCCACGCCGGCACCCCGCGCCTCCTGCTCCGCCGCGAGACCCTGGCCGACCACCGGCGCCGCGACATCGGCGCCTGACGCCGCCTTCCCCGACCGGGCCCACTCCGGTACCGAGCGGGCCCGGTCGGTCAACGCCAGGTGTAGTCAGCGTCCGTGAACGTCCCGAGCGACGCGTCCGCCACGGCGGCCCGCGGGTGGGCCAGCGCGGCCAACGCGGGCCCGACGGGTGGGTACAGGGGCAGCGCGGCGGTCTCGCGGTGGTCGATCCACTCGACCGTGCCGACCTCGTGGCGGCCGTCCGGGAGCTCGTCGAGCTCCTGCTCGGCGAGTCCGCCGCGCTGTCCCGGGTCGACGTGGAAGCGGTGCACCAGGTGCAGCTTGCGCGGGGAGGGAGTCGGACCCGGACGGGTGACGCGCTGGTCCACCACCCACAGCAGCTCGCCGCCCTCGGCCGTGGCGACGTCCAGGCCGAGTTCCTCGGACAGTTCGCGGGCCAGGGCGTCGGCGAGGTCCTCGCCGGCCTCGACGTTGCCGCCGGGCAGGGAGTAGTGGGTGGATGCGGCCCGGTCGCGGCGGATGAGGGCGACCTCCGTTCCGCAGAAGACCACGGCCGCCGTGCGGATCTTGATGCGCGAGAACGGGACGTCCGACCGGTCCGGTGTGCTCATGCCCGCCAGTATGGAGCGGGAGTCGGGGGCGGGGCGGCGGGTGTGTGCCGCCCCGCGGGTGTGTGCGGTGTGTCGTGGGTCAGGCCTCGCAGGAGAGTTCCGTGTCGGGGCCGGCCTCGCCGTCGCAGTCGTCCGTGCCGGGGCCGCCGTTCAGGGTGTCGGGGCCCGGGCCGCCGCGCAGGCGGTCGTTGCCGCTGCCGCCGCCGAGGGTGTCGGCGCCCCCGGCGGTGCCGAGCGAAGCGAGGGGTGTCGACTGGTCGTCGACGTTGTCGCCGAAGACCTCGTCGTCGCCGCCCCGGCCGTCGACGGTGTCGGCGCCCGCCGTCAGGCCCGTACCGTCGCCGACCGAGCTGTCGCCGACGAGGAACAGCTCGCTCGCGGCGCCACCGCGGACCAGGTCGTTCCCGGACCCGGTGGCCCGGCCGTAGTAGGTCTGGTGGTCGCCCCACGCGCCGAAGCCGCCGTCCGTGCCCAGGTCGATGAGGTCGTCGCCGCCCGCCCCGCTGACGTCGCCGAGGATGGACGTGCTGTCGCCCGTCACCAGCCCGTTGTCGCCGGGACCTTCGAGCAGGACGTCGTCCCCGGCGCCCGCCGCGTCGTAGAAGCCCACGGAGTCGCCGACGATGCTGTCGCTGCCGGTGCCGCCCTCGATGTGGTCGTTCGCGCCGCCGCTCACGTGGTCGCCGAAGCCGTCCCCGGTCAGCGAGTCGTCGCCGTCGCCGCCGAGGAGCGTGTCGGCCGCGGCCCCGCGGGACGTGCCCTGCACCGCGACGTGGTCCCCGGTCAGCGCGTCGAGGCCGGCACCGCCGGTGAGGCGGTCGCGCCCGGCGGGCCCGGTCGCGTCCCCGGTGTACGCGTAGTCGTCGCCGACCAGGCTGTCGTCCCCGTCCCCGCCGTCGAGCCCGTCGTCGCCAGCGCCGCCGGAGAGGCTGTCGTCGCCCGCGCCGCCGACGAGGACGTCGTTGCCGCCGAGCCCGCAGATCTTGTCGTCCCCGCCGCGTCCGTCGATGACGTCGGCACCGGGCGTGCCGATGATCACGTCGTCGCCCGGTGTCCCCGTGGTGCCGGTGGTCGTGGCCACGGCGTTGAAGCAGGTGGGCGCGGCAGCGGCGGCGCCGCCGGCGCCGAGCCCGACCAGTGCGGTGGCGGCCAGGGCCGGGGCGCAGAGCACGGCCGTGAGCCGCCGGATCCGGCTGCTCCGCCGGCCTCGGGGGCCCGCGAGGGGGCGGTGGGGTCCGTACATGGCTGTCTCCTGTCCGACCGGCGAAGGGCTGCGTCGCCCGGCGGCCCGCACCAGCACGCGGGACCCGGCAGCCCTCACTGTGCGTGAGGGCTGCCGGGTCCAGGCACCCGTCGGCGGCCATGTCCGGTGAGTTCATCCGATCGGATACGGAGACGTAGTCACGTTGCGTGAGCGTCCGGCCGGGACGCGACGCCCGGCGCGACGCCCGGTGTCAGTCGGCCCGCCAGACCGTCGTCACGTTGCAGAACTCGCGGATCCCGTGCCCGGACAGCTCCCGCCCGTACCCCGAGCGCTTCACCCCGCCGAAGGGCAGCGCGGGGTGGGAGGCGGTCATGCCGTTGACGTACACGCCGCCGGCCTGGAGGTCGCGCACGCAGCGGGCCACGTCGGAGTCCTCCCGCGTCCAGAGGTTCGAACTCAGTCCGAAGGGCGTGTGGTTGGCCCGCTGCACCGCCTCGTCGAGGCTGCCGACCCGGTAGAGCGTGGCCACCGGCCCGAAGGTCTCCTCCTGGTCGACGCGCATCACGTCGGTGATGCCGGCCAGCACCGTGGGCTCGTAGAACCAGCCCCGCTCCAGGCCCGGCGGCCGCCTTCCGCCGCACAGCACGGCCGCACCGTGCCGGACGGCGTCGTCGACCAGCTCCTCCAGGTCGGCCCGGCCCTGCTCGGTGGCCAGCGGCCCGACGTCGGTGCCGTCCACCATCGGGTCGCCGACCGTCAGCGCGGCCATGCCGGCACCGAACCGCTCGGCGAACTCGTCGTACACGTCCTCGTGCACGATGAACCGCTTCGCCGCGATGCACGACTGGCCGTTGTTCTGCACGCGCGCGGTCACCGCGGTCGCCGCCGCCCGTGCGACGTCGGCCGACGGCATCACGAGGAAAGGATCGCTGCCGCCCAGCTCCAGCACCGTCTTCTTGATCTCGTCCCCGGCCACCGCGGCCACCGCGCGCCCGGCCGGCTCGCTCCCCGTCAGGGTCGCCGCCGCGACCCGCGGGTCGCGCAGGACGCCCTCCACCGCGCCCGACCCGATCAGCAGGGTCTGGAAGCAGCCGCGCGGATACCCGGCCCGCTCGAACAGCTCGCCGAGGTACAAGGCCGTCTGGGGCACGTTCGAAGCGTGCTTGAGCAGGCCCACGTTGCCCGCCATCAGGGCGGGCGCGGCGAACCGGATCACCTGCCAGAGCGGGAAGTTCCACGGCATCACCGCGAGGACCACCCCGAGCGGCCGGTAGTGCGCCCGGACCGTGGTCGCCCCGCTGTCGCGGACGTCCGCCTCCGCGGGCCGCTCGTCCGCCAGCAGTTCCTCGGCGTGCGCCGCGTACCAGCGCATCGCCTTCGCGCACTTGGCCGCCTCCGCCCGGGCGGCGGCCAGTGGTTTGCCCATCTCCGTCGTCATCAGCTGCGCGACGGCCTCCAGGTCCGCGTCCAGGACCTCGGCCGCCCGGTTCAGCAGCGCGGACCGCTCGGCGAAGCCGGTCGTGCGGTACGTCGCGAACGTCGCGGCGGCCTCGGCCAGGCAGCGTTCGATCCCGGCCGCGTCGAGGGCCTCGAAGGTGCGCAGCGTCTCACCCGTCGCGGGGTTCACGGTGGCAATGGGCATGGTCGCCTCCTCCTCGGGCGGCGGCCGCGGTGGCACGACGCGCCTCGCCCCCTCGACCCTGCCCGCTGCGGCACGGGCCCGCAACGCGGTACCGCCGGGCGGCCGCGACGGGTCCCACCGGAGGGCGGGACCAGGTGAGGGGGCGGGTACGGCGTCCGGGTGAGCCGGGTCGCGTCATGATCGAGCACGTGCCATCATGCGCCGTCTACTGGTGGAGGCCCCTGGCCGCCGGCGGGTCGCGCGCAGCGGTCCGGTCCGGCTCCGTCCCACCTTCCCGTGCGGAGGAACCACCTTGCCTGCTTCCCGCTGCGTGCCCGCGGCCCTCGTCGTGGCCGCCGTCACCGCCTCCTGCCTCATGCCGGTCGCACCGGTCTTCGCCGACTCCCAGGGCGGTCTGCGGCTCTCCCAGCCGTACGTGCCGTCCATCGCCCCCGGCCGCAGCGGTGCCGTGGAGATCGTGGCGGCCGCCTCCGCCGAGTCCCCCGGCGCCGGCTCCATCCGGATCACGGCGCCGGAGCACACCACCTTCCCCGAGGCCGGCTTCCGGTGGAACGGGCAGCGCGGCACCATGCCGTGCGACCGGTCGGCGGACGCCCGCCGGCTCGTCTGCGGGGCCGGCACCCGGGCGGGCTTCGTCTTCCCGGAGGACGAGCAGGTCCGGATGGCGGTGACCGTCCGGGTGGACGCGGACGCGCCGGAGGGCACCACGCTCGGCGGTGGCGAGTGGGCCGCGGGCCGGGACGCGACGCCCTACGCGGTCGCCACTCCGGTCACCGGCCCCAAGGGTGAGCGCGGCGAGCCCGGCCACGACGGGGACAAGGGCCCCAAGGGTGACAAGGGTGAGAAGGGGGACGACGGTCACGAGGGCAAGCCCGGCCACCACGGGAAGCCGGGGCCCACCGGCCCGCAGGGGCCGAAGGGCGACACGGGCCCCACGGGTCCCCGGGGTGACTCCGGCCCTGCCGGTCCCACGGGGAACGTCGGCCCCCAGGGCCCCGAGGGCCAGCCGGGTCCGACCGGTCCCACGGGTCCGGGCGGTGGTCCGCAGGGCCCGAAGGGCGACACCGGTCCGGCGGGCGAGGTCGGGCCGCAGGGCGGCCAGGGTCCCGCCGGCGCCACCGGCCCTGCCGGCCCCCAGGGCCCCGGGGGCCAGCCGGGTCCGACCGGTCCCACGGGTCCGGGCGGTGGTCCGCAGGGTCCGAAGGGCGACACCGGTCCGACCGGTCCGCAGGGCCCCGCGGGCAACAACGGCTACCGCGGACCGAAGGGCGAGGCCGGTCCCGCGGGCCCGGTCGGACCGCGCGGTCCGGAGGGCTCGAAGGGCTACCGGGGGCCGAAGGGCGAGCAGGGTCCCCAGGGCCCGAAGGGCGACCAGGGCAAGCCCGGCACCTGTACGTGCGACACGAAGCACGAGCATGACAAGGGCCACGACAAGGGCAAGGGCAAGGGCCACGACACGGGCAAGGGCCACGACACGGGCAAGGGCCACGACAAGGGCAAGGGCCACGACAAGGGCAACGGCAAGGACGCGCCGAAGGACAGGCTCCAGGCCCGCGTGGTGGGAACGGACCAGCTCAACGTCCGCTCCGGCCCCGGCACCCGGTACGGCAAGACGGCCGTCGTCAAGCGCGGTGCCGTCGTCGGCGTCCTGTGCAAGGTGAACGGCGAGACGGTGGGAGGCAACGCCGTCTGGTACGAACTCGCCGACGGCCGCGGCTGGATCACCGCCCGCTTCGCGGAGAACCTGAACAAGGTCCCGTACTGCGCCTGACCCCGCGTCACACCCCCGAAGGCCCCGCAGCCCCCGCGGGGCCTTCCCCGTGCCGCGGCGCGGCCTGCCGCCCGTACCCGCACCCCTCCCCGCACGCCCGACGGCCGGATCGCCGGTCCTCTCCGCCTCCGACATGGGCATGTGTCCCGAATTGCCGTGCAAATCCATCAGGTTGTCGGCCAAACCACGCCCGACCAGGCAACCTCCGCACCCCCGCCGCCGTCCTCCCGGGTCGAGGGGGGCCGCGGAGCAGACCGCCGGGGCGTCCCGCCACGACCGAAGATGAGGAAGAGCACTTTGATACGTGTCACACGCGTGGTGACCGCGGCCGCGGCGGTCGTCGCCCTGGCCGCGGCGACGCCGGGCCTGGCGCACGCGCTGCCGGCCGCCGGGTCCGCCCCCGCGGCCACGGGGGGAAGCAGCGACGGACGCCTGCCCGCGGGCTGGGAGTTCACCGGCGCCGGAGACGGCCGCCAGCTGGTGTGGACCTCGCGCGAGCGGGTTCCCATGGGCGACGCCCGGGTCGAGTTCTACGCCGGCGACCGGCTCGTCGGGCGCCCCGCCGCCGATCCGGACGGCCGCACCTTCCGCCTCCGGCTCGACGGCGCCCGCGTCGGCGACCCGGCCGACCTGCGCGTGCTGGCCGGCGGCCGCCGGCTCGACGCCGCCGCGCCCGTGCCCGGCGGCCAGTCCCAGTCCCTGCCCGGCCTCGAGGCCGCGGCCCGGGCGGAGCGCCTGCCGGCCAACCCGGTCGACCCGGGCGTGCCCGGCCACTACCGCACCGCCAAGGGCGAGTACGCCCTCCCCGGTGTCCGCCTGCCCGGGTTCAAGGCCCCGGTCGAGATGCGCGGCGTCGTGGTCGGCCCGGTCGACGCCCCCGGCAAGCGGCCGGTCGCGCTGTTCCTGCACGGCCGCCACGGCACCTGCTACAAGCCCGGCGGCGGCGAGAACGACGTCACCGGCGACTGGCCCTGCAAGCCCGGCACCCTCCCGATCCCGAGCCACCTGGGCTACCTCAAGGACCAGCAGCTCCTGGCCTCCCAGGGCTACGTGACGGTCTCCATCTCCGCCAACGGCATCAACGGCCAGGACTGGGCGGCCGAGGACGGCGGCGCCCAGGCCCGCTCCTCCCTCGTCCGGCTGCACCTGGCCCACTGGGCCGACTGGGCCGCCAAGCGGTCCACCGCCCCCGCCGCCGTACGCGCCACCGACCCCGCCGACCTCTCGCGCGTCATGCTCGTCGGCCACTCCCGGGGCGGCGAGGGCGTCAACCGCGCCGCGATGGACAGCCTCTACACCCCGCCCGCCGACCAGGACGGCTACCACGGCAAGGTCCGCTGGACCATCCGCGGCAACGTCCTCATCGGCCCCACCATCTTCGGCCAGAACCCCGTTCCGGACGTGCCGTCGATGACGATCCTGCCGGGCTGCGACGGCGACGTCTCCGACCTCCAGGGCCAGATCGTGGCGGACGGCACGCGCGGCATCAGCCGCGGCACGGCGCTGCACAGCTCCGTCTACGTGGTCGGCGCCAACCACAACTTCTTCAACAGCGAGTGGACCCCGGGCCTGGCCAAGGCGCCCGCCCAGGACGACTTCTTCTCCGACCAGGGCGCCGTCGACCCCGTCTGCTCGCCCGGCAAGAAGCCCCGCCTGACCGCCGCGCAGCAGCACACCGCCGGCGCGGCCTACGTCGCCGCCGCCGCCCGCCTGTTCGTGGCCGGCGACGACACGGTCCGCCCGCTCCTCGACGGCACCGGCCGCCGCGCCCCCTCGGCCGGCCCGGCCCGCGTGCTCACCAGCGCCGTCGGCGGCAACCGGAGCCCGTTCGTCGTGCCCGGCCCGGACCGCACCACCGTCTCCGGCACCGGCGTCCGGCTGTGCGGCCAGACCGACCCGAACGCCTCCCGCGCCTGCCTGCGCCGCGACAAGCCCGGCCAGTCCCCGCACTTCGCCGGCTGGGAGGCCGGTCCGGAGCCGGAGCGCCAGGCCGTCGCGCTGAAGTGGACGGCGCCCGGCGCCGCCGCGATCGTACGCCCGTCCCGCCCGGCCTCCCTCGCGGCCGCCGAGGACCTCGCGCTGCGGCTCTTCGTCCCGCCGAACACCTCCGGCACCCGGCTCGACGTCGCCGTCACCGACGCCGCGGGCAAGCGCGCCGACCTGGGCCGCATCACCGTCGACGGCCTGCCCGGCTCCGACCGCACCTCCTCGTACTGGGCCAAGGAGGTGCGCGTCCCGCTGACCGCCGCGAAGCGCGCGGGCCTCGACCTCAAGAACATCGCCTCCCTCCGCCTGACCCCGCGCAGCCGCGCCGGTCAGGCCTGGCTGATGGACGCCTGGGGCTGGCGCCCCGGCACCCCGCAGGTCCTCCCGGCCCCGCTGCCGCGCGTGGACATCGGCCGACTGACGGTCAAGGAGGGCGACTCGGGCGTGCGGACGTACCGCGTGCCCGTGACGGTCACCGGCCCGGCCCGCAGCGCCGGCCGGGTCCGGTACTACGTCCCCACGGCCGACGGCAACGGGTTCACCGGCAAGACCGTGGCCGTGCGCCCGGGTACCCGGACCATCGACGTCAAGGTCGACGTGCGCGGCAACGAGCGCTGGGGCCACGGCTTCTCCCGCGACCTGGTGGTCAAGGCGCTCAGCGGCGCGGTCGTCGGCTCCCACCGGGGCGGCGTGACGGCGGAGAACGACGACCCGATGCCGACCGTGAAGGTCACGCCCGTGGCCGACAAGGTCACCGAGGGCAAGGCGCTGACCTGGCGGGTGACCCTCTCCGAGGCGGCCGACGAGCAGATCTACAGCCAGTTCGAGCTGCTGCCGGTCACCCGGGGCGCCGAACTGTCCACGATGGACGTGGACAAGGCGTGGCTGAAGGGCTTCTGGGGCGACGTGCAGTCCCCGGAGCGCCCGCTGTCGAAGGTCGTCGACGGCGCGTCCGTCCCCGTCGAGATCACGCCGGGCAAGACGTCCGTCGACATCACGATCCCCACGGCCAAGGACGGCAAGGCCGAGTCGGCCGAGCTCGTCCGCGGCCGGCTGGCCTGGTACGACGAGAACTGGCAGCCGCACTACGCCCCGACCGTCACCGGCACGGTCCGCGACGCCTCCTGAGGCGCGCCGACCGGTAGGACCCCTGGTGCCGGGCCCCGCGCGAGCGGGTGCCCGGCACCTGTCGTCCTCCGGTGCCGCCGCGCTGCGGTAGAGTCACGCGACGTGATCACCGATACGAAAATCGTGACGCCGCGTCACGGCGTGGGCGGGGCCGGTCGATGACGGTCCTGATCGTGGACGCCGCCAACGTGGTCGGCTCCGTGCCCGACGGCTGGTGGCGCGACCGGCGGGGCGCCGCCGAGCGGCTGCGCGACCGCCTCGCCGCCCGGGAGGGCGACGAGGAGGTCGTCCTGGTCGTCGAGGGCGCCGCCCGGGGGGTCGCCTCCGTCCCCGGCGTCCGCGTCGAGTCCGCCCCCGGCAGCGGGGACGACCACATCGTCGAGCTGGTCGCCGAACTGGCCGGCCGGCCCTGCGTCGTCGTCACCGCCGACCGCGAACTGCGCGAACGGGTACGGGCGTACGGGGCCGAGTGCGCGGGGCCCCGCTCCGTACGCTGACCGGACCCTGACCCCCGGTGCCGGACCCGACCCCGACCCCCGGACCCGTTCAGGTCCACGCTCCGTCCGCCGACGTGCCGTCGGTCCGACCGTGACATTCGTCCTGCCCGGGACCGTACATGCGGCTCTGCCGACCGCCCGGTCACCGACCGTAGCGTTCATGTCATGACGCAGACCACCGACCCCGACCCCGACCCCCGCACCGCGGTCCGCCTCGCGGGAGCCGTGAAGTCCTTCGGCCCCGTACGCGCGGTGGCCGGCCTCGACCTCCGCGTCCGGCGCGGCGAGACCGTCGCGCCGCTCGGCCGCAACGGCGCCGGCAAGTCCACCACCATCGCGCTCGCGCTCGGCCTCGACGAGCCGGACGCCGGCCGGGTGGAGCTCTTCGGCGACGCCCCGCAACGGGCCGTCCGGGCCGGCCGGGTGGGCGCCATGCTCCAGGAGGGCCGGCCCGTACCCCGGATCACGGTGCGCGAGCTCGTCTCGTTCGTCGCCCGCACCTACCCGGCCCCCCTGCCCGTCGCCGCGGCGCTCGACCTCGCGGGACTCACCGACGTCGCCGACCGGCGGGTGGACCGGCTCTCCGGGGGACAGGCCCAACGGGTCCGGTTCGCCGTGGCCCTGGCCGGCAACCCCGAGCTGATCGTCCTCGACGAGCCCACCGCGGCCCTCGACGTCGAGGCCCGCCGCGCGTTCTGGACCGCCATGCGCGGCTACGCCCGGTGCGGCAACACGGTGCTCTTCTCCACCCACTACCTGGAGGAGGCCGACGAGAACGCCGACCGGATCGTCGTCATCGACGACGGCCGGGTGGTGGCCGACGGCACCGGCGAGGAGCTCCGGCGGGCCGTCGGCGGCGCCCTCGTCGCCGTCGACCTCGACGGCGCGCCCTCCGAGGGACTCGACCGGCTCCCCGGGGTCACGGCCGTGGAGATCCGCGGCGACCGGGCGCGGCTGCGCACCGGCGACCCGGACGCCACCGTCACCGCCCTCGCCCGGCTCGGCCGGATCCGGCGGCTGGAGGTCGGGACCGCCTCCCTCGACGAGGCCTTCCTGGCCCTGACCGCCGCCCCCGGTACCGCCGCCCCCGCGCCCGCCCCGCAGCCCGCCCGCGCCCGCGCACGCCAGGAGGACCCCCGATGATCGCCGCGTACGTGAACCTCGAGGTGCGCCGCGTCCTGCGCGACGTCGGGTTCACCGTCTTCGGCATCGGCACGCCCGTGCTGATGTACCTGCTGTTCACCAATCTCGGGACCGACGCCGGCGCCGACTCCGGCAGCTGGCGCACCACCGCGATGATCGGCATGGCCGCGTACGGCGCCCTGGGCGCGGCCCTGTCCGTGGGGACCGGCGTCGCCGAGGACAAGGGCACCGGCTGGCTCCGCCAGCTGCGGGTGACCCCGATGAGCCCGCGCCAGGTCGTCATCGGGCGGGCGGCGACCGGATCGGTCGTCGTCCTCCCCGCCGTCGCCGCGGTGCTCGCGGCGGGAGGGCTGGTCAACGACGTGCGCCTGGCCCCCTGGCAGTGGGCCGCCACCGCCCTCGTCCTGTGGCTCGGCGCCCTGCCCTTCACCCTGCTCGGCATCGGCAACGGCTACCGCCTCACCGCCCAGACCACCGGCACGGTGAACGTCGTGTGCAACCTCGCCCTGTCCATCGTCGGCAGGCTGTGGTTCCCGGTCGAGCTCTTCCCCGACTGGCTGCGCACCGTGTCGGACCTGACGCCCACCCACCGCTTCGCCGAGCTCGGCCAGGGCGTCGCCGCCGGCGGGCCGCTCCCGCTCGCCGCGACCGCGGTGGTGGCCGGCTGGACCCTGCTGTTCGGGACGTACGCGGTGCTCTCGTACCGTCGGTCGTCGAGGAAGGTGTGACGGAATGAAGAGCAAGTCGCGTCGCGAGGCCAAGGCCGAGTGGAAGGCGGACTGGGCGGCCCGCAAGGCCGAGTGGCGGGCCGCCGGCGAGCCCCGTGAGATCGGGCCGCCCAACGGCTTCGCCCTGCTGCCCTGGCTCCTGATGGGCATGGGCGCCATCTCCAACATCGTGCAGGGCAAGACCCCCAACCCGTGGATCGGCGTGCTGGGCCTGCTGGTCTTCAACTCGCTCTACGTCGGCGTGGTGTTCCGCGCCTTCGACAAGAAGGCCCGCGAGGCGGCCGCCACCCGCTGCGCGCTGGTCGTGATGGGCGTGGTCACCTGCGCCCTGTCCGTGGCCTACGGCGGCAACTGGCTGCTGTTCTTCCCGCTGTTGGGGCTGGCCACCGGAGCCGTGCTGCGCGGCCGGCAGCTCGCCCTCGCCGTCGGCGCGCTCAGCGTCCTGGCCGGGGCGATCAGCGGGTACCGGTCCGGTTGGGACGGCATGGGCATCGGCTACGGGACCTTCGTCTCCGGCATGGTGACCGCGGCCATCCTCGCCCTGTCCGAGACCGTCCGCGAACTGCGCGAGACCCGGCAGGAACTGGCCCGCGCGGCGGTCGAGCAGGAGCGGCTCCGGTTCTCCCGCGACCTGCACGACCTGCTCGGCCACACCCTCTCCGTCATCGTGGTGAAGTCCGAGGCGGCCCGCCGCCTCGCCCCGCGCGACCTCGACGCCGCCCTCGCCCAGGTCTCCGACATCGAAGCGGTCGGCCGGCAGGCCCTCGTCGAGATCCGCGAGGCCGTCACGGGCTACCGCGAGGGCAGCCTCGCCACCGAACTCGACCGGGCGCGCGACGTGCTCGCGGCGGCCGGCATCGAGCCCGTCGTCCGCCAGTCCGGCCCCCCGCTGCCGCCCGCGGCCGAGGCCCTGCTGGCCTGGGTGGTGCGGGAGGGCGCGACCAACGCCGTCCGGCACAGCCGCGCCGCGACCTGCACGATCGAGGTCCGTACGGGCGGGGAGCGGGCGGTCCTGATGATCAACGATGACGGGGCGGGCGTAGGCTCGGGCACACCGGGCAGCGGGCTTAAGGGCCTGACCGAGCGCCTCACGGCGGCCGGCGGCACCCTGACCAGCGGCCCGCGGCCGGCCGGAGTCGGCTTCCGGGTCACCGCCGAACTGCCGGTGGAGACCGACGCGGAGGCGGCACCGGGAGCCACCGAGCCGGAACCGGGGGAGCGCCGCCGCACCGGGCGCCACTGAACGGGGAGACCATGATCAAAGTCCTGCTCGCCGAGGACCAGGGCATGATGCGCGGCGCCCTCGCGCTGCTGCTCGGCCTGGAGACGGACATCGAGGTGGTCGCGCAGGTCGCGGCCGGCGACCGGATCGTCGAGGCCGCGCTCGACGCGCGGCCGGACGTCGCGCTCCTCGACATCGAACTCCCGGGCCGCAGCGGCCTGGACGCCGCCGCCGACCTGCGCGAGCGCTGCCCGGACTGCAGGGTGCTGATCCTCACCACCTTCGGCCGGCCCGGCTACCTGCGCCGCGCGATGGAGGCGGGGGCCGCCGGGTTCCTGGTGAAGGACGGGCCCGTGGAGGAACTGGCCGCCGCGATCCGCCGGGTCCTGGCCGGGGAGAAGGTGATCGACCCGGCGCTGGCCGCCGCCGCGCTCAGCGCGGGTCCCAGCCCGCTCACCGCCCGGGAGCGGGACGTCCTGACCGCGGCCGTGGACGGCGCGACCGTCGCCGACATCGCGGCCCGCCTCCACCTGTCGCCCGCGACCGTCCGCAACTACCTGTCCTCGGCCATCGGCAAGACCGGCACCCGCAACCGGATGGAAGCCGTCCGCGCCGCCCGCCGCCACGGCTGGCTCTGACCTCCGCCGCCGGCGGGTGGCACCGGGACGCACCGCGCGCAGCGGACACCCGGACGGGGCGGACGGCGGCCCGCGGCGCCGTCAGGCGCCGTACACGGAGGCCACGTTGTCCCGCGCCGGGTGGGTACGGCCGGCCGGGCCCGCGGCGAAGGCGCGCAGGAGGTTCTCGGTGACCCGGCGGGTGAAGGCGCCGGCCCGGGCGTCGAGGCCGTGGCGGGCGCCGCTGCGGCCGTCACCGGTGGCGTCGAGGGCCTCCACCCAGCGCATCGTGCCGGTGGCGAACACGCCCGCCCCGCTCGGCACCGTGTAGTAGGCCGTGTCCTGATGGCTGGGCCGGCCGTCGCAGACCACGGGGGAGTGCGCCAGGACCTCCAGCGGGCGCGGGGTCGGGTAGGCCGTGTTCACCTTGTCGTACTCCACGCCGACGAGGTGACGGAAGCTGTCGCCCGCCGTCACCCCCGTGCCCGCGAACAGCCAGTGGTCGGGGTGGGTGACGACGTAGGGCGCGTCCACCGGGTACCCGTCGTAGATCACGCCCAGCAGCGCGCTCTCCGGGTCCGCCCCGGGAGCCGACCGGAAGTCCACCGTCGCCGCCTGCCCGCGCCGGAAGCCGGGGTCCCGTTCGTACGCCGTCTTGTAGCAGACCACCGTACGGTCCGGTCCGAGCGCGCTCGGCTCCAGCCGGATCCGCCGGAAGCAGCAGTTGGCGCCCAGGACGGCGAGGTTGGTGCCGGCGTCCCGGGCGGCCGCGACGTGCGCCCGCTGCTCGTTCGACCAGTACTCGTCGTGCCCGAGGGACAGCACCGCGCGGGCGCCGGCCAGCGCCCGGCGCTCCCGGGCCAGGTCGATGCCGGTCGTGTAGGCCAGGGGGACGCCCAGGCGTTCGGCGAGGGCGATCAGCGGGGCCTCGTACACGAGGAAGAGCCCGGCCCCGTCGTCGTACGCGTACGGACGGTCGAAGGTCACCGCGAGCGAGCGGCTGGCGTACTGGCCGTCCGGACCGTTGTAACTGCTGTACCCGCCCCAGAGGTTGTACGCCTGCCAGGTCGCCACCGCGTTCACGACGACGGTCCGCCCCGCGGCGTGCTTCGAGCGCACGGTCACCGGCACGTACCGCTGCCCGGCCCCGCCCTGCGCGTCCAGCCGCAGCAGGTAGCTGCCCTCCGGCCAGCCGGCGGTGTCCACCGTCGTCGTGCGCGACCAGCGGGTGCGCACCGTCCGGGTCCCGGCGTCGACGGACGGCTCCGGCTGGCGGGTGCCGGCGAGCGCGCCCGAACGCCACACGAGCCGGGCCCGGGCGCCCCCGTACCAGCCCATCCGGTAGGCGGACACGGTGAAACGCGGAGCGGTCGTGGAGACGTACAGTCCGAAGCGCTCGCCCGGCAGGACGCTGACCCGGTCCGCGAAGCCCTCGACGGCCCGCGCGGGACCGGGCCGGGTGATGCGCCAGGAGGCGTCGCCCGGGCGGGCGTTCTCCCGTACGACGTCCAGGTCCCCGACCCCTTCGGCGGCGCCGGCCGCCGGCGACCGACGCGGTGCCAGGGCCGCGTGCGGGTCGGCCCCGCCCCCGTCGGCCCCGCCCCCGTCGGGCGCGCAGGCCGCCGCGGCCAGGCCACCGGCCCCCACCCCGGCCGCCAGGGCCAGGAAGCGGCGCCGGTCCTCCGGGAGCACCCCGCCGTCCCCGCGCACCTCGCGGTCCGGGCGCGTTCCGCGGTCCGGTCGTACCGCCCCGTCCGGCCATATCGCTCCGGCCGGTCGTATCCCGCCGTCCAGGCGTATCGCGCCGTCCGCGTGCATCGCGCCGTCCGCGTGCGTCGCGCGGTCCGGGCCTGTCGAACCGCCCGGGCGCGGCCCGCCGTCGAGGCGTACGTCGTCGTCCGGGCGTATGTCGTCGTTCCCCACGCACGCAGGCTACGGGACGCCCGGAACGGCACCGACCGGGCCTCCCACGGCTCCGGGCGGACCGCCCGCTGAACCGGCGGTGAACTCTGCGACGACGGCCGCGTAAGCGTTCGGGAGGCGCCCGCCCCCGGGGTTCCGGCACCCCCGCCGGGCCCTACATTGCGCCGTGCGGACGCAGGCGCGCTCCGCGGTCGGCCGCCACCCGGGCGGCCCGATACGTGCGCGGGAGACGACGTACATGACCAGCGACAGCGGCGCGGAACCGCCCAGAACCAGATGCACGGTGGACCGGACGCGGGGCGGCGCCTACCAGTGGCGGCTGACCGCGCAGAACGGCCGGGTGGTGGCCGTCTCGGCCGTGGCCCACCCCGACCTCGACTCCTGCCGCCGCGCCTTCGCCGGCACCCGCTCCGAGGCCACCGCCCTCGTCGGCACCGTCCTGCACTCCACCGAACCCGGCGGCGGCTGGGTGTGGGGCGCCCGGGGCGGCGACGGCGCACTGCGGGCCGTCTCCTCCCGCGCCTACCAGCGCCACGCCACCTGCCGGGCCGCCTTCGAGCGCTTCCGCCTCCTCCTGGGCGAACTCGACGCCCACGAGTCCCAGGAGACCCACGCCGTCACCGCGGACCCGCTCGTCCGCTGAGCAAACCCGCAGGAGCGTCCCGCCTCGCGAAGTTGCCCCTCGGGGGGCCTTCGTTCACCTCCCGTGCAGCGCCCGTAGGCCCACCGCCGTGAACCTGCCCACGACATCCACGACGTCCACGCATTCCGGCAGGGGGAGCCACCACGTGAGCACCGTGCGCGAGGCCAGGCGGCTGTACGCCGACTCGGGACCCGCCGACCGGCTCTTCCGGGGAGGCCTGCGCACCGGCGGTGCGCTCGTCCTCTCGGTCATGTCGCTGGTCGGCGGGTTCCTGCTCTACCGGGCCTGGCAGGCGCTCGGTTCGGCCGGCACCTCGTTCCTGACCACCGCGGCCTGGGAGCCGGACACCGGCAACTTCGGCATCGCGGCGGTGCTCACCGGCACCGTCCTCATCGCCACCGTCGCCGTCTGCATCGCCGTACCGCTGGCGATCGGCACGGCGCTGTACATCGTCGAGTACGCCCCGGCGCGGATCCGACCGACGCTGGTGAGCCTGGTCGACCTGATGGCCGCCGTGCCCTCGGTGGTCTACGGCCTGTGGGGGCTGTTCTTCCTGCAGGGCAAGGTCATCCCGCTGGCCCGCTGGCTGTCCACCTACGCCGCCTGGTTCCCGCCGTTCGAGGTGGCCGGCGCGGACCCGCGCGACCCGCTGGCCACCGAGACCGTCTACACCGCCTCCACCTTCATCGCCGGCATCGTCGTCGCGATGATGGTCGCCCCGATCATCTGCTCGGTGGTGCGGGAGGTGTTCTCGCAGACCCCGGCCGGTGAACGCGAGGGCGCCTACGCCCTCGGCGCCACCCGCTGGGGCACGGTCCGCTCGGTCGTGCTGCCCTTCGGCAAGGGCGGCATGATCGGCGGCACGATGCTGGGCCTCGGCCGCGCCCTGGGCGAGACGATCGGCGTCTACCTCGTCATCTCCCCGGTGTTCGTGGTCCAGCCGTACGTCCTGCAGAGCGGCACCAGCTCCGTCTCCTCCCTGATCGCCCTGCGCTACGGGGAGGCCAGCGCCTTCGGCATGTCCGCCCTCATGGCGGCCGGCCTCGCGCTCTTCCTGATGACCCTGGTCGTGAACTTCGTCGCGTCCTCGATCGTGGCCCGCAGCCGCTCCGGAGCAAGCAGTGACTCCTGACACCCCGTCCGCACTCGCCGCGGCCGCCCGCCCCGAGCAGCGCCCGTCCCCGGGGTCCGAGGTCCGCCGCTCCACCTCGACCCTGCGCGCCACCGACGTGTACGCCGCCCTCGGCGCGGCCCTCGCCTCGCTGGCCTGCACCGGCCTGATGTTCACCGAACTCACCGGCTTCTCCGGGGCCCTGGGCTTCCTCGTCGTCGCCTACCTGATGTTCCTCGGCCTCTACGCGCTGCTCGTCTCCTTCGACGAGTCCGGCCCGCTGGTGCGCGACCGGATCGCCTCGGTCGCGGTGCACAGCCTCGCCGGCCTGATGCTGCTGGCCCTCGTCTTCGTGGTCGTCTACACGCTGTGGGAGGGCCGGACCGCCCTGCCGCACCTGAACTTCTTCACCCAGGACATGGCCAAGGCGGGCCCGCTGGACCCGCTCACCACCGGCGGCATCCGGCACGCGGTGCTCGGCACCCTGCTCCAGATCAGCCTCGCCCTGCTCATCACGGTCCCCACCGGACTGCTCTGCGCGGTCTTCCTCAACGAGGTCCCGGGCCGGTACGCGCGGTTCGTCCGCACCATCGTGGAGGCGATGACGGCGCTGCCGTCGATCGTCGCGGGCCTGTTCGTGTACGCCACCGCGATCCTCGCGCTCGGCGTCGAGAAGTCCGGCCTGGCCGCCTCGCTCGCCATCTCCGTGATGATGCTGCCCATCGTGATCCGGGCCTCGGACGTGGTGGTCCGGCTGGTGCCGGGCACCCTGCGGGAGGCCTCGTACGCGCTGGGCGCCCCGCGCTGGCGGACGGTGTGGCACGTGGTGCTGCCCACCGCGCGGTCCGGGCTGACCACCGCCGTGATCCTCGGTACCGCACGGGGCGTCGGGGAGACCTCGCCGGTGCTGCTGACCGCGGGCTTCACGGCGGTCACGAACCTGGACCCGGGATCGGGGCCGATGGTGTCGCTGCCGCTGGCCACCTTCGAGTTCGTCAAGTCGCCCGAGCGGACCATGATCGTGCGCGGCTTCGGCACCGCGGCCACGCTGATGGCGCTCGTGCTGCTGCTGTTCGTCGTCGCCCGTTTCATCGGCGGACGCGGTCCCGGCCAGCTGTCCAAGCGCCGCCGGCGGCGCCGCGACGCCGCCTCGGCCCGGGACCTCAGGCGCTTCGAGGCGTACGCGGCGCGGCCCGCCGCCCCGTCCCTCGCCGCCGAACTGTTCGCGCCGCCACAGTCCGCGAGCGCCCCGCCCGCACCCGTCGCCGGCACCACTCCCGCGACGGAGATCCCCGCGACGGAGCCCCCCGCGCCCGCCGCCCCCGAGCCCGCCGCCCCCGAGCCCACCACCCCCGAGCACGACACCCCGAGGAGCACCCCGTGACGCCCACCCATCCGCGATCGGCACTGGCCCGGGCGTCGGCGCTGACGGCGGCCCTGCTGCTGGCCGTCACCGCCCTGCTGACCGCGCACCCCGAGCCGGCGTACGCCGCCACGTACGCCCGCATCTCGGGGGCCGGCTCGACCTGGAGCCAGAACGCCCTGGACCAGTGGCGCCGCAACGTCACCCAGTACGGCATGACCGTCAACTACGCCGGCACCGGATCCTCCGACGGGCGCGAGCAGTTCCGCAGCGGCACCGTGGACTTCGCCGTCTCCGAAGTTCCCTACGGGCTCACCGAGTTCGGCCGTACGGACTATCCGCCGAAGCGCGGCTACGCGTACATGCCGATCGTCGCGGGCGGCACCTCGTTCATGTACAACCTCAAGATCGGCGGCCGTCGGGTCACCAACCTCCGGCTCTCCGGAGACGTCCTCACCAAGATCTTCACCGGGAAGATCACCCGCTGGAACGACCCGGCGGTCAAGGCCGACAACCCCGGCCTGGCGCTGCCGGCCCGCAAGGTCGTCCCCGTCGTCCGCTCCGACGGCTCCGGCACCACGGCCCAGTTCAGCACCTGGATGGCCAAGGAGCACGGCTCCCTCTGGAACGACTACTGCCGCCGCGCCGGCAAGCCCACGCCCTGCGGCGTCACCTCCTACTTCCCGGTCGTCCCCGGCTCGGGCTTCATCGCCCAGTCCGGCTCGCTGGGCGTGTCCGGCTACGTCCGCCAGGGGTACGCCGAGGGCGCCATCACGTACGTCGAGTACTCGTACGCCCTGTCCACCGGCTTCCCGGTCGCCAAGGTGCTCAACGCCAGCAACTACTACGTCGAGCCCACCGCCCAGTCCGTGGCCGTCGGCCTGCTCAAGGCGGGCATCAACGACGACGCCGGCTCGCCCGCGTACCTCACGCAGATCCTCGACGGGGTCTACCGCAACCCGGACCGGCGCACGTACCCGCTCTCCAGCTACAGCTACATGATCATCCCCACCAAGACGGAGCGCCCCCTCACCGCCGACAAGGGCAGGACCCTGGGCGCCTTCGCGTACTACTTCCTCTGCGAGGGCCAGCAGCAGGCGCAGTCGCTGGGCTACTCGCCGCTGCCGATCAACCTCGTGAAGGCCGGACTCGCCCAGGTGCGCCGGGTGCCCGGGGTCGACGCGAAGAACATCGACATCAAGAGCTGCCACAACCCGACCTTCTCCGGCGACGGCACCAACACCCTGGCCAAGACCGCCCCCTACCCGCGCGACTGCGACCGCAAGGGCACGACCCAGTGCGACACCGGCACCGGCGGCGCCCGCCGCACCCCGACCCCGGTCAAGCCCGGCGCCGCCGCGGGCGGCAGCGGGTCCGCCGGCGGCACCGGCGCGTCGGGCGCGACCGGCGGGACCGCCACGGGCGGCCAGAGCGGCGGCGCCGCGACGGGCGGTACCGGCGGGACGGCGGCCGGCGGGACCGCCGGCGGTCCGGTGGACCCCGACGGCGCGGGCCAGGCCGGCTCCGCCGGCGGGCTCGCGGGCGGTGGCGAGCAGGTGGCCGCCACCGCCGTCGAGATCGGCCCCGAGCAGACCTGGGGCATGCGCACCCTGCTGATGCTGCTGGCCGCCGGGCTGCTCGTCGCGGTGGTCGTCGTCCCGCCGCTGCTCGGCCGTGCGCTGGGCGGCGGCCGGACCGGAGGCGGTGCCGATGTCTAGGACCCCGTACGAGTCCCGGCCCACCGCACCCACCGCACCGGCCCCGGCGGCCGAGAGCGCCCGCCGCCCGCTCGCCGCCCGCGGCCCACGGGCCGCCCGCCGCCCGCTCGCCGTCCGCCTCGGCTGCGCCCTCGCCGCCGCGCTCGCCGGACTCGGCCTGGTCCTGCTGCCGCCCCCGGGCGGCGCCGAGCGGGCCCTCGCCGACGGGGCGTACGCCACCGTCGCGCAGGGCAGCGAGCGCGACTCCGCCGTCACCGTCACCGGCCGCAAGGGCCGCTACGACGACTTCTCCCGCCTCAAGCTGACGGTCCACCAGACCCGCGGCCTGCGCGCCCAGGGCGTCCGGGTCACCTGGACCGGCGGCAAGCCCACCAGCAGCACCAACTTCGAGCACCACTACCTCCAGCTCATGCAGTGCTGGGGCGACGCCCGCAGCGGACCGCGGCGCGAGCAGTGCCAGTTCGGCGGATCCGAGATCCACGCCGTCGGCGGACTGTTCTCCGGCAGCAACCTGGTCGGCATGCCGGAAGGCTCCGAGGAGTACGACAGGAAGGAGACCGAATACCGCTACGACGACGTCGAGGGCGCCGGCTGGGTCCGCTTCCACCCCGTGCGCGGCAAGCCCACCACCAGCCCCACCGACCAGACGTACTTCACCAAGTTCACCACCAACGAGCAGCCCTACGCCCGCACCGGCTCGGACGGCACCGGCGCGACCGTCTTCGAGGTCCAGACCGGGGTCGAGTCCCCGCACCTGGGCTGCGGCGAGCAGCTGAAGGGCGGCGGGGTCCGCTCCTGCTGGCTCGTGGCCGTGCCGCGGGGCGCGCACGAGCCCGGCGGCGGCAGCGGCAGCGACGGCCGGCTCGGCAGCTCGCCGCTGTCCGCCTCCAACTGGGCCCTGCGCATGCAGGTCCGCATGGACTTCCTGCCCATCGGCCGGTTCTGTCCGATCGGCCAGGCCGAGCGGCCCACCCTCGGCTCCGAGCTGGTCGCCGACGCGATGACCTCGTGGCAGCCCGCCCTGTGCACCTCGGGCAAGGTCACCTACGGCTACCAGCAGTCGGCCGACGCCTACGCCCGCGGCCAGGTCGCCAACCCGCTGCCCGGCTCCCCGGGCCTGGCCTTCACGTCCGCCCCGGTCCCCGCCGTTCCCGGCGCGGCCCCCGTCGTGCACGCCCCGGTCGCCGTCTCCGGCCTCGGCGTCGCGTACTTCATCGAGGACCCGCAGGGCGCGCAGGTACGGCGACTGCGCCTGGTGCCCCGGCTGATCGCCAAGCTGCTCACCAGCTCGTACCAGCGCGACGTGCCGGACGGCACCACCCAGCCGCACCTCAAGGGGAATCCGGAGAGCCTGGTCACCGACCGGGAATTCCTGAAACTCAACCCGCAATTCCGTGAATGGTCGCCCAGCTCCTTCCCGCAGGGCCTCATATTCCCGCAGGGTGACGCGGACGCCTACCGGCTGCTGTGGCGCTGGCTTCAGGGCGACAAGGACGCACGGGAATTCCTCGCCGGAAAGCCGGACCCGTGGGGCACGAAAATCAACCGGTACTTCAAGCCGCTGGGCCTGGACCGGGACGGCGAGCTCGACACCTTCCCCAAGGCCGACCCCTCCAAGGGCAACGCCACCCCGCCGCCCGAGCCGATCCAGTACGGGGTCATCGACCTGCGCCCGTACGTCAACTCCCTGCACGACGGCGCACTGCACACCCGCAAGGGCGACTCCGGCCAGCGCAACGTCTGGGACGCCACCAGCACGCCGCCCAAGTTCACCGGGTCGCTCCAACCCCCGGGCAAGCGCTTCCAGCTCGCCCTCGTCGACGCCGCCTCCGCCGCCCGGTACGGGCTGCCCACCGCCGAGCTGCGCAACGCCGGCGGCCGCTGGGTGCGCCCCGACGGCGCGGGCCTGCTCGCCGGGGTCGCGGCCATGAAGCCGCTGCCCGGCACGGGCGGGGTCCTCGACCTCGACCCGGCCCACGCCTCGGGAGCCGCGTACCCGCTCACCGAGATCGGGTACGCGGCAGCCTCCACCGGGTTGCCCGCCGCGGCGCGCCGCGACTACGCCGCCCTCGTCCGGTACGCGGCCGGGGCCGGCCAGCGCCCCGGCGTGGGGCCGGGCCTGCTGCCGCCGGGCTACGCCCCGCTGCCCGCCGCGCTGCGCCGGCAGGCGGTGGCGGCCGCCGCCCGGCTCGAGAAGGGCACGGGCAAGGGCGGGGCCGACAGCGGGGGTTCGACGACCGGCGGCGGCGCCGCGGCCACCGGCGGCGCAGCCGGCGCCGCCTCCTCCGGCGGCGCGGCCGCGGGCGGTTCCACCACCACCGGGGGAGCGGCCGGCGGGACCACGACCACGACCACGACCGGCGGGACCACCGGCGGCAAGCCACCCGCCCCGGTCGGGCCCGCGGCCGCCACCGCGAGCACGCCGGGCCAGGCCGCGGGCGCGGTGCGCTGGGTGCTGCTCGCCGTCCTCGTGCTGGGCACGGCGGGCGCCCTGGCCGGCCCCCTGCTCCTGCACCGGGCCGGCCGCCCGGCGGGCGCCGGGCCGGGACTGCGCACCGGAATTCCGGCGGCGCTCGGGAAGGTGCTGCGGCGCGTCTCCCGACACCTTCCGGGAAGCGAATGAGGTGCCCCCGCGGGGCAAATAATCCCCCGCGATCCGAGGGGTGTTCGTTCACCGTCCGCACGTGGACCGTTCGCTTGCGGGCGGTGCATGCCCCCGGAATATTTCTCGGTGTTCGACACGATTGGTTCGATCGAAACTCGACGGGCGGAAAACGCCCCATCGGAGGATTCACTGTGAGGGTCAATTCCATGCGCCGCGCCGCCGTCGTCGTCGCGGGCACCGCGCTGCTGAGCGTGTCCGCCCTGACCAACACCGCGCTGGCCGACCCGGCCCAGGGCGAGTACCGCCAGCTGGTCGGCGTGGGATCGGACACCACGCAGGACGTGATGAACCGCCACGGCAGCCTCAGCGTCGACAGCAACGGCATCCCGGACAAGCAGCTGATCGCCTCCTACGACGCGACCGGCTCGGTCAACGTCAAGACCCGCAGGTCCAAGTGCAGCCTGCCGCGCCCCAACGGTTCCTCGGCCGGCATCACCGCGCTGGTCAACGACGTCGCCGCGGGCACCAAGTGCATCGACTTCGCCCGCTCCTCGCGCGGCCCGCAGGACACCACCACCACCGACCTGACGTTCATCCCGTTCGCCAAGGACGGCGTGACCTACGCGGTGCGCAAGGACAGCGGCCTGCCCAAGAGCCTCACCAAGGCCACCCTGGTCAAGATCTACAACTGCCAGACCCGCAAGCTGAACGGCATCACCATCACGCCGCTCATCCCGCAGGCCGGCTCCGGCACCCGTTCCTTCTGGCTCAAGCAGATGGGCCTGGTCGAGGGCTCGCTGCCGTCCTGCGTCACCGACCGCGCCGGCGCCGTCCAGGAGCACGACGGCCGCGCGCTGACGGGCGCGGGCGACATCATGCCCTTCTCCATCCCGCAGTTCATCTCCCAGGCGAACGCCGCCAAGACCAAGGTCGAGGACCGCCGCGGCGCCGCCGCGCTCGGCAAGCTCGACGGCCACGTCCCGGTCTTCAACGGCGTGCTGAACCTGAAGTTCCCGATCACCCGCGACGTCTACAACGTCGTGCAGACCAGCCGCCTGGGGATCTCGAGCGTCAAGAGCGCCTTCGTCGGCAAGACCTCGCAGGTCTGCGTCAACGGCGCCAAGGACTCGGTCCGCCTCTACGGCTTCGGCAAGGCCGCGAACTGCGGCAGCACCGTCCTCAAGGGCAAGAGCTGACCCCACCCCCGGGCGGGCGCCGAGCCCGCCCCGCTTCCCCGGCGCGGCCGGCCGGGCACCCCCGAGGTGCCCGGCCGGCCCGCATGCCCGCCCCGTACCCGAGGAGCCGACGTGACGGTCCTGTCGACACCCCCCGAGCGGCCCTCGGCCGCGGCCCGGACGAACCTGGCCAAGGAGCCGGCCGTGACGGTCGCCCCGGGTGCCGCGCCCGGCCACGGGAGTGCGCCGCCGGCGACCACCCTCGGCGCCGCCGCCCTGCCGCCGGCGGCCGCGGCCGCCCCCGGCACCGGGGGCGCCGACGGGACCGCCGGCGCGCGGCTGGTCGTACCCGGTGCCGCGCTGACCGTGCTGGCCGCCCTGCTGCTCGGGTTCGCCGCCAACCTCACCGTCGTCGGCCACCTCAAGCACGCCCGCGAGCAGCGCATCGGGTACGCCGACCTGCGCGGCGAACTCGCCCTCGGCACCGCCCCCGTGGGCCAGACCGGCCCCGACGGCGCCCTCCTCGCCCCGGGCACCCCGGTGGCCCTGCTGCGGATCCCCGCCCTCGAGCTGCGCGAGGTGGTGTTCGAGGGCACCACCGGCGGGGTGCTGGTCGGCGGCCCCGGTCACCGCCGCGACACGGTGCTGCCCGGCCAGGCCGGCACCAGCGTGCTGATGGGCCGCCAATGGGGGTACGGCAGCCCCTTCCACGACCTCGAACTCCTCAAGCCCGGCCTGGAGGTCCAGGTCACCACGGGCCAGGGCGTCCACCGCTACCGCGTGACCGGCGTCCGCCGGGCCGGCGACCCGGTACCCGCCCCGCTCGCCGAAGGCCGGGGCCGCCTGACCCTCGTGACCGCGACCGGGTCCCCGTACACGCCCTCCGGCGTCCTGCGGGTCGACGCCGAGCTGCTCACCCCCGTCCAGCCGGCCCCGGCCCGGGCGCTGCCGCCCGGCTCGGCCACGGCCGCCGAACGGCCGCTGGGCAGTGACGACTCGGCCTGGCTGCCCCTGGTGCTGTGGAGCCAGCTGCTGCTGGCCGGTGCGGCCGGGGTGGTCTGGGCACGCCGCAGGTGGGGCCGGGCCCAGGCCTGGGTCACCGGTGTCCCGGTGCTGACCGCGGTGGGCATCGGCGTCAGCGAGGCGGCCGCGCGACTGCTGCCGAACCTCCTCTAGATCCACCCCGGGCGTACCGACCGCCCCGGCGCCGCCCGACCCCCTACACCGGAAGTGAGCCGAGCCGATGACCCTCCCCGCCCAGAGCGCCGAAGCCGCCCAGCCCGCGGTGCCGGAGGCGCCGACCGCCGAACTGCCCGTGGTCCCCGCCGCCGGCGCGCCGACGGCGGTACTGCCTGCCGTGCCCCCGGCCGCCCGACCGGGTGCGGCCCCCGCGGCCCTGGAGGCGCGCGACGTCTCCGCCTGGTTCGGGGAGCACCAGGTGCTGCGCCAGGTCTCGCTGACCATGCCCGCCCGCCGGGTCACCGCGCTGATCGGCCCCTCCGGCTGCGGCAAGTCGACGTTCCTGCGGATCCTCAACCGCATGCACGAGCTGACCGGTTCCGCCTCGCTGGCCGGCGCGGTCCTCCTCGACGGCGAGGACATCTACGACCGGGGCCGGCGCATCACCCGGGCGCGGCGCGAGATCGGCATGGTCTTCCAGAAGCCGAACCCCTTCCCGGCCATGTCCATCTACGACAACGTGCTCGCCGGCCTGAAGATGAACGGAATCCGTGCCGGGCGGGCCGAGAAGGACGCCCTGGTCGAGGAGTGCCTCACCAAGGCCGGCCTGTGGAAGGAGGTCCGGGACCGGCTCCGCCAGCCCGGCGGCGCCCTCTCCGGCGGCCAGCAGCAGCGCCTGTGCATCGCCCGGTCGCTGGCCGTCCGGCCCCGGGTGCTGCTGATGGACGAGCCCTGCTCGGCCCTCGACCCCACCTCGACGCGGCGGATCGAGCAGACCATCGGCGAGCTCTCCGCCGAGGTGACCATCGTGATCGTCACCCACAACATGCAGCAGGCCGCCCGGGTCTCGGACCAGTGCGCCTTCTTCCTGGCCGAGCAGGGCACCCCGGGCGGGATCGTCGAGCACGGCCCGACCGAGGCGATGTTCGAGCGCCCCCAGGACCCGCGGACCGCGGACTACGTCAACGGCCGCTTCGGATAGCGGACCCGCACGGGCCCCACAGGACTTCTCCCCGGAGGCCCCGGCCTCCCGGGCGGGGAGGTCTCACAGCGGCACCACGTCGAGCAGCGGCGGCGCCACCGCCCAGGGCAGGGGAGCGTCCTCGGCCGCGAGCGCGGCGGCGATGCGCAGGGCGCCCAGCAGCGGCGGCCCGTCCGCCGGGTGCCAGCGGGCGCCGGGCAGTGCCGCGCCGGTGCGGCGGCGTACGGAGTCGGCCAGGTCCGGCATTGCGAACAGGCCCCCGGTGAGGGCGAGGTACGGGTCCGCCAGCCCGGTCGCGGCCGCCACCGCGCTGGCCGCGATCTCCTCGGCGGCCCGGTCCACGATCGCGACCGCCGCCGGATCGCCCGCCGCGGCCGCCCGCCCCACCTCGGGTGCGAAGCCCGCCAGCAGCGCCGCCCGGTCCGGGCGCGGCTGGAGCGCGCCGGGCAGGCCGGTCACCGGGCCGAAGCGGTCCACGGCGGCCCCGTGGAGGACCGCGGAGCCGCCCGGCCGCCCGTCGTGGTGGCGCAGTGCGGCCTCCAGGCCCGCCCGGCCGATCCACGCGCCGCCCCCGCAGTCGCCCAGCAACTGTCCCCAGCCGTCGGCCCGGTGCCAGCCCGTCCCCGGACGGCAGCCGAGGGCGACCAGGCCGGTGCCGCCCGCGACGGTCACCCCGGCACGGGTGCCGAGCGCCCCCGCGTACGCGGTGACGGCGTCGCTCGCCAGGGCGAGCCGCCGGGCGCCCGTGGTCCGGGCCAGCGGCCCGGGCAGTCGGGCGGCGAGGTCGCGGCCCAGCAGCGCCATGCCGGTGGCGCCCACCGCCACGGCGACCACGGCGGGGCCGCCCGCCCGGGCCAACAGCCCCTCGAGGGCGGGCAGGACGGCGGCCAGCAGGCCGCCGGCATCGTGCCCGGCCGCCGTGACGCGTGCCGGGGCGGCGAGCTCCGTGCCGTCGGCCGGTTCCGGGTCGCCGGCCCGCCCGACCCGGGCCAGGGCCACCCGCACGCCGGTGCCGCCGACGTCGATCCCGGCGATCCAGGGCTCCTCGGGCATCGGGTGCGCTCCTTCGCTTTCCAGACAGGTTGGCGGTGTGAGGCCGACCATAGCGCGTACCGCGGACCGTAAATCTTCCTTGTCTACGCGCGATGACCAGAAAATATTCTCGTGCGATGCCCCCAGGGGCGACACCCCCGAAAGATCAACTTTGTTGTTGCGCAGGCAACTTGTGACCACATGTCCTGATCGCAGCCCATCGCTCCCCGTCGTTTTCCGGAGGCCGGTTACTCCCTGGTAGTCATCGCTGTGCCGGGTGCGGAGAGGGGATCGCGCCCGGCACTCTCCGGCCGACCACCGGACCACCGACCATCACCACACCAGGGGGGACACCCATGTCCGAACTCACCCGCCGCCGCGCCCTCGGCGCCACCGCCGGAGCCGTCGCGGCGGCCGCCGTCGGGGCCGGAGTCGCCCGGGCGGCCACCGCCCCCGGCCCGACCGACCCGACCGGTCGCGCGGCCCACAACGGCCACGGCGGCCACACCGGCCACGGCTCGCTGCCCGCCTTCGACGAGGTCTACCAGGGCCGCCGCATCCAGGGCGCCCCCGCGACCGGCGGCCACCACGCCGAGCACGGCGCCGGCTACGCCGTCCGCATCGACGGCCGTGAGCTGCACATCATGCGCAACGCCGACGGCACGTGGATCTCCGTCGTCAACCACTACGAGACGTACGCGGACCCGCGTGCGCTGGCCCGTGCGGCCGTGGTCGAGCTCCAGGGCGCCCAGCTCGTCCCCATGGTCTGACGGGCTCCGGGCTCCGGGCTCCGGGCTCCGGGCTCCGGGCTCCGGACCCGGGCCCCCCGACCCAGCCGGCCACCGCCCCGCGGCCCGGCACCCGCACGCACCGGCCGTACGACCGGCACCACCCGCACCACGCCGCGACAGGAAGATCCACGTGACCATACGCAAGAACCAGGCCAGCCTGACCGCCGACGAGAAGAAGCGCTTCGTCAACGCGATCCTCGAACTCAAGCGCAACGGCACCTACGACGCCTTCGTCACCACCCACAACGGCTTCATCATGAGCGACACCGACAGCGGCGAGCGCGTCGGCCACCGCTCCCCGTCCTTCCTCCCCTGGCACCGCCGGTTCCTGCTGCAGTTCGAGCAGGCCCTGCAGGCCGTGGACCCCTCCGTGGCCCTCCCGTACTGGGACTGGACCACGGACCGGGACGCCCGCTCCTCCCTGTGGGCCCCCGACTTCCTCGGCGGCACCGGCCGGTCACGCGACGGTCAGGTCATGGACGGCCCGTTCGCCTCCTCCGCGGGCAAGTGGAACATCAACGTCCGCGTGGACGGCCGCGGATACCTGCGCAGGGCCCTCGGCGCCTCCGTGGCCCAGCTGCCCACCCGCGCCGAGGTCGACAGCGTGCTGGCGATGACGACGTACGACATGGCCCCGTGGAACAGCGCCTCCAACGGCTTCCGCAACCACCTCGAGGGCTGGCGCGGCGTCAACCTGCACAACCGCGTGCACGTCTGGGTGGGCGGCCAGATGGCCACCGGCACCTCCCCGAACGACCCGGTGTTCTGGATGCACCACGCCTTCATCGACAAGCTCTGGGCCGAGTGGCAGAAGCGCCACCCGAACTCCCCGTACCTGCCGGCCGCCGGTACCCCGGACGTCGTCGACCTGAACGACACGATGCGCCCCTGGAACGACGTGACCCCGGCGGACATGCTCGACCACACCCGCCACTACACCTTCGACACCGCCTGATCCGCCGCTGCGGCCCCTGACCCGCCGCGGTGGCGCCCGCCGCGCCGTGCCGGCGCCCGACCGCACCGGCCGCCACCTCACCCCCGTCGGTGGCGGCCGGTGCACCCGCGCGGCGGACGGCGCGACCCTCACATCAAGGGGGCCGGTCACCCGCATCTCGGGCCGCCCTTCCGGCAGTTCGTGACGACGGCGGCCGGCCGCGCCTCGAACCGGCCCCGGTGCGTGCGGTTCCCGCCAGCGGGCCGGAAGCGCCCTGGCGCAGCGGCACCCGCGGGCGGTTGACTCCCGGGCCATGAGACGACAGAGGATCACGAGCATGCTGGGCGGGCTCGCGCTGATCGCGGCGGCCGCGCTCGGTGGGGCCGGGGCCGCGGCGGCGGACGGGCCGCCCGCGGAGTTCGGCACCGACTGGCACGACCCGGTCACCGCCGCCCCGCCCGTCGCCCGCCCCGCCGGCCCCTCGTGCCGGGTCACCCTCGCCGCGGCGCAGTTCCGCGACTTCACGCCGTACCAGGGCAGCTACGCCCCGCCCGCCGCCTGCGGGCCGGGCGACTGGAGCACCGTCGTGCTGCGCCTGGACGGGCAGGTCAAGGGCCGCCAGTACGACCGCCTCGGATACCTCACCGTCGGCGGCGTCGAGATCCTGCGCACCTCCACCCCCGAGCCCTCGCCCGACGGCATCACCTGGTCGGTCGAGAAGGACGTCACCCGCTACCGCGACACCCTCCGGCGGCCGCAGCCGGTCGAGATGCTCATCGGCAACGTCGTCGACGACACCTACACCGGCGTCATCGACGTCAAGGTCACCCTGGACTTCTACCCGGCCCGCGCCGGCAGCGGCGGGACCGGCGGCACCGGGCACCGCGCCCCCGCCCGCGGGGTCCCCGACCGGGTGCTCCCGCTCGGCCCCGGCACCGTCACCACGCCCCGCAACACCGAGCGGGTGCTCGCCGAGGTGTACGCCACCGGATCCGGCGGCGGCTGCGAGGAGTTCTGGTACCTCACCGTCCCCGACGCCGCGCCGTACTCCTGCAAGGCGACCGACGGCCCGTACCGCGAGGTCCAGATCTCGGTGGACGGCCGCCTCGCCGGCATCGCCGCGCCCTTCCCGCACGTGTGGACCGGCGGCTGGTCCAACCCCTTCCTCTGGTACGTCGTACCGGCGCCGCGCGCCTTCGACGTCCAGCCCGTCGTCTACGACCTGACCCCGTTCGCCGCCCTCCTGAACGACGGCCGCCCGCACACCGTCTCCGTCTCCGTCACCGGCGTGCCCGCCGGCCAGTCGGGCTGGAGCACCCCCGCCAACCTGCTGCTGTGGCAGGACGAGGGCCGGCGGGTGGTCACCGGCGCCCTGACCCGCGCCGAGGCGGGCCCGCTCACCGGCTCCTCCGTGCACACCCCCGGCACCCCGCACCGCCTCGACACCCGCGGCGGCCACCGCCTCACCACCTCCGGCTACCTGGACACCTCGCACGGCCGCGTCACCACCACGGTCACCAGGACCCTCGCCCACACCTCCGTGCACCGCTGGACCGAGGACGAGAACCAGGACGCCCTCACCGCGAGCTGGACCGACCGGGAGAGCGTCACCACGGGGCGCACCACCACGCGCACGGACCGCACCTACACCCTCGACGGCGCCGTCACCCTCGGCGCGGACGGCCGGCTGCGCACCGTGATCACCATGGCGGACCGCGCCGTCGGCACGGTGCTGCGGGACGGCCGCCGACTGTCGTGGTCGCGCCTGGACGACCGGTACACGGGTGACGCGTCGTACACCTCCGGCGTTCCCCGCGACCAGCGGCACGCCGTCGGCACCAGCACCGAGCGCTACCGCCTCACCGGTGCGACGGGCTGCTACGACCGTGAGATCGGCACCGAGCAGGGCGTGCTGACGGTGGACCGGCACAACTGCTGACCCCTGCGCAGAACCGTTGCGGCACCCCCTCCGTCCCAGAACAGTGAAGGAAGTGACGGAGGGGGAGCGCGCACGATGTGGCAGGGCATGTCGACGGACCCACTGCCGGCGACGGACCGGTTCGAGTGGTTCACGGACCTGGTCGCACGGGAGTTGATACCCGTGGGCCTGCGCAGCCAGGAGCCGGTCGCCTTCCAGGCCGAGGCCGCCGCCCTCGACCTGGGCGCCGTACGCGTGTCGCGGTTCTCGCACACCGCCCTGGTCTCGCGCCGCACCCCCGCCCACATCCGGCGCGGCGACCCCGAGCAGTACCAGCTGGCCCTGGTCCGTCGGAACCCCATGTGGATCAACCAGAACCGGGGCGAGTCGGGGCTGCTCGACGGCGACCTCGTGCTCTGGGACACCTCCCGTCCCCAGGAGGCCGGCGCGATGGAGGGCGCCCGCCGGTCGTACTCGATCATCCTGCAGATGCCGCGCACCGCCCTGCCGCTGCCCGGCGACAAGGTGGACCGACTGCTGGCGCACCGGATCTCCGGCCGCCACGGCATGGGCGCGCTGCTGGCGGACTTCATGAACTCCCTGACCCGGCACGCCCCCGACTGCGGCCCGGCCGAGCTGGGCCGGCTCGGCACGGTCGCCGTGGACCTCGCCGCCGCCTGCCTCGCCCAGCAACTGGACGCGGCCGACGAGCTGCCCCCCGAGACCCGCAACCGGGCCCTGCTCAAGCGGATCGACTCCTTCATCGACCACCACCTCGCCGACCCCGACCTCGACCCCGCGGCCATCGCGGCCCGCCACAACATCTCCGTCCGGACCCTGCACCAGCTCTTCCGCGACCGGGCCCGGCGCGAGCCCGGCGGCCCCGGCAGCGAGAGCGTGGCGGCCGCCGTGCGCAGCCGCCGGCTGGAGCGCTGCCGCGCCGACCTGGCCCGCCCCGAACTCGCCGACCGCCCCGTGCACGCGATCGCCGCCCACTGGGGCCTGCCCAACGCCGCCGCCTTCAGCCGCTCCTTCCGGGCCGCGTACGGGCAGACGCCCACCGAGTTCCGTGCGCTGAACGGCAAGGAATCCTGCGCGCTGCGCACAGCGTCGGCCCTGCCGCCTTCCTAGTGTGGTGATCACGCCGGACGGACCCCACCGGCCGGTGACCCACGGAGGACGGAGGATCCATGTCAGACCACGCCAGCGCCGAGCGCGCCAGCGGTGGCACGGCCGGCACCGACGGCACCGACGGCGCCGACGGCGCCGAGATCCGCCCCTTCCGCATCGACGTCCCCCAGGACGCGCTCGACGACCTGCGCGAGCGGCTCGCCCGCACCCGGTGGCCGGACGCCGCACCCGACGAGGGCTGGGCGTACGGGGTCCCCCTCGACCACGTCCGGCAGCTCGCCGAGTACTGGGGCCGGGAGTACGACTGGCGGGCCCACGAGGCGCGGCTGAACGCGTTCCCGCAGTTCACCACCGAGATCGACGGCGCCGACGTGCACTTCCTGCACGTCCGCTCGCCCGAGCCGGACGCGCTGCCGCTGGTCCTCACGCACGGCTGGCCCGGCTCCTTCGCGGAGTTCGTCGACATGATCGGCCCGCTCGCCGACCCGCGCGCGCACGGCGGGGACCCCGCGGACGCCTTCCACGTCGTCGTCCCCTCCATCCCCGGCTACACCTTCTCGGGCCCGACCCGCGACCGCGGCTGGAGCTCGCGCCGGGTGGCCGCCGCCTGGGACACCCTGATGCGACGCCTCGGCTACGAGCAGTACGGCGCCCACGGCGGGGACGCCGGCGCGCTGGTCGGCCGGCAGCTCGGCCTGCTCAACCCCAAGGGGCTGGTCGGCACGCACGTCCTGCAGCTCTTCTCCTTCCCCTCCGGTGACCCGGCGGAGATGGCGGGCCTCACCGAGGACGACATGGCGCGCCTCGCGGTCCTCGCGAACTTCCAGGACAAGGCGGGCTTCTCCGCCATCCAGTCCACCCGCCCGCAGACCCTCGCCTACGCCCTGACCGACTCGCCCGCCGGCCAGCTCGCCTGGAACGAGCTCATCATGGGCATGGGGGAGGGCAACGGCCTGACCGCCGACCAGATCCTCACCCACGTCACCCTGTACTGGCTGACCGCCACGGCCGGCTCCGCCGCCCGCCAGTACTACGAGGACGCCCACGACGCCGGTGCCCTCGAGGGCCCCAACACGGCGCCGACGGGCGTGGCCGTCTTCGCGGGGGACTTCCTGTCCATCCGCCCCTTCGCCGAGCGGGACAACACCAACATCGTCCACTGGGCGGAGTACGACCGGGGCGGCCACTTCGCCGCCATGGAGGTGCCGGACGTGCTCACCGAAGACATCCGCACCTTCTTCCGCGCCCTGAGGTGACCTCCCACGAAGGTCGTCCCGAGGTGACCTCCCACGGGGGTGGGGGTCATCCGGGGAACCCGCGGACGCGGATCCGGCCCCGGTCGCCGGATCCGCGTCGCGTCGGACCCGTGACCGCGTACGGCCCGCCCACGGGGGTGCGGGCCGCACGCGGCTCACGCATGCCCGGCCGCCGCCGGGTTCTCGAACTGCGTGCGGTGCAGCTCCGCGTACCGGCCGTCCCGCGCCAGCAGCTCCGCGTGGGTGCCCCGTTCGACGATCCGGCCGTCCTCCACGACGAGGATCAGGTCCGCGGCCCGTACCGTCGACAGCCGGTGCGCGATCACCACCGCCGTGCGCCCTTCCAGGGCCTCCGCGAGCGCCTCCTGCACGGCCGCCTCCGAGGTGGAGTCCAGGTGCGCCGTGGCCTCGTCGAGGATCACCACCCGCTGCCGGGCCAGCAGCAGCCGGGCGATCGTCAGGCGCTGCCGCTCACCGCCCGAGAGCCGGTACCCGCGCTCGCCCACGACCGTGTCGAGCCCTTCGGGCAGCGCGGCCACCAGCCCGTCCAACCGGGACCGGCGCAGCACCTCCCACAGCTCCTCCTCGGTGGCCCCCGGACGGGCCAGCAGCAGGTTCGCCCGGACGGTGTCGTGGAAGAGGTGCCCGTCCTGGGTCACCATGCCGAGCGTGTCGCGGATCGACTCCGCCGTCAGGTCGCGCACGTCCACCCCGCCGATCCGCACGCTGCCCGCGTCGGCGTCGTACAGCCGCGGCAGCAGTTGCGCGATGGTGGACTTGCCGGCCCCCGAGGAGCCCACCAGGGCCACCATGCGGCCGGGTTCGGCACGGAACGAGATCTCGTGCAGCACCTCGGTGCCGCCCCGGCCGTCGAGCACCGCCACCTCCTCCAGCGAGGCCAGGGAGACCTTGTCGGCGGACGGGTAGCCGAAGCTCACGCCGTCGAACTCGACGGAGACCGGTCCCTCCGGGACGGCGCGGGCGTCCGGCCCGTACGCGACGAGCGGCTCCAGGTCCAGCACCTCGAAGACCCGCTCGAAGCTGACCAGCGCGCTCATCACGTCCACCCGGGCCCCGGCGAGCGCGGTCAGCGGGGCGTACAGCCGCGTCAGCAGCAGCGCCAGCGCGACGACCGCGCCGGGCTCCAGGCTGCCGCGCAGCGCGTAGTACCCGCCGAGCCCGTAGACCAGCGCGAGCGCGAGGGCGGAGACCAGGGTGAGCGCGGTGATGAACGCGGACTGCGCCATCGCGGTCCGCACGCCGATGTCGCGCACCCGGCGGGCCCGGTCGGCGAACTCGGCCGACTCCTCGGCGGGCCGGCCGAACAGCTTCACCAGCGTCGCGCCGGGGGCCGAGAACCGCTCGGTCATCCGGGTGCCCATGGCCGCGTTGAGGTCCGCCGCCTCGTGCTGCAGCCGTGCCATCCGCCGGCCCATCCGACGGGCGGGCAGTACGAACACCGGCAGCAGGAGCAGCGCCAGCAGGGTGATCTGCCAGGAGATGCCCAGCATGACCGTGAGGGTGAGGACCAGGGTGACGATGTTGCTCACCACGCCCGAGAGGGTGTTGCTGAAGGCCCGCTGCGCGCCGATCACGTCGTTGTTCAGCCGGCTGACGAGCGCGCCGGTGCGGGTCCGGGTGAAGAAGGCCACCGGCATGCGCTGGACGTGGTCGAAGACGGCCGTGCGCAGGTCGAGGATGAGCCCCTCGCCGAGGTTGGCGGACAGCCAGCGGCCCACCAGGCCCAGCCCGGCCTCCGCCACGGCGATGACGGCGATGAGCACGGCGAGCGCGGTCACGTGACCCGGATCGGACCCGCCGACGATCGCGTCGACCACCCGCCCGGCGAGCACGGGAGTCGCCACCGCGAGGAGCGCGGCCGCCACGCTGATCAGCAGGTACAGGCCGATCCGGCGCCGGTGCGGGCGGGCGAAGGCGCCGATGCGGCGCAGCACGGCGCGGTCGAAGGGCCGCCGCTCGGTCCGCTCGTTCATGGCGCTGTGCAGCGAGCGCCAGGCTGTGGTCTCCATGTCCATGGTCCGACGCTACGGCGCCCACCCGGCCGACGGTATCGGCCGTGCGCCCCGTCGCGGGGCGGCCGGGGTCCTAGGCCGCTGGTCGGTCCCGGGCCGCAGGTCGGTCCTCGGCCGTGGGTCGGTCCTGGACCGCAGGTCGGAGCCCGCCGGCCCGGGAGGGGCCGGCGGGCGCAGGAGCTCCCTCGGGCGGTCTACGGCTTGATCTTGCCGAGGGGGTCGCATTCCTGTTCGTGCTGGGCGGGGATCTCCCCGCAGATGGTGATGGTCTCCCACGTCTCCGTGGGCGACACCGCCAGCATCCGGGTGTACGTGTCGTGCTCCATGCGGATCTCGGCCGTGTCGGAGTTGTCGCGCTTGTCCCGGATGGTGACCCGGTCGCCGATGTTGCCGCCCTCGATGCGGCCCCACACCGCCTGGCAGGCGGGGCTGTAGCGGAGCTGGATGCTCATGCCCCGCAGGAAGGTCCGCCGGACCGTCTTGGCGTCCCACTGGCAGTCCTCGGCCTGCGGTTCCCGACGCCAGCAGGTGTCGCTCTTGCAGCCCGGCTTGGCGGGCGCGCCGGCGTTCGCGACATTCTGGGCGCCGTCGCCCGCGCCGCCCGCTTTGCCGGCGTCGCCCGCGTCGCCACCGGGGGTGTCCGGGGCGTGGGAGGCCGTGGAGCCCCCCTTGGCGGAGTCCTTGCCGGCCTCCTTGCCGGTGCCGCCCAGCGCGAGCACGGTGAACAGGCTGCCCAGCAGGGCGCCGGCCACCACGCACACCACGAGCGGTACGGCCCCCCGCCAGCCGCCCGGCAGCCACCGCGCGAGGCGCGGGGCGGCCGGCGCCGCCGCGGCGCCGGACTCCGGCGCCCCCTGCGCGTCGCCGCCCGGGCCGTGCTCCCCGTCCGCGGACGCCGGGGTCCCGGCCGGCGCGGCGGTCCCCGACGCCGTGGCCGCCGGGGACGCGCCGGGCGTACCGGACGTGGGGGAGGTGGCGGAGGTGGTGGACGGGTCGGCTGCGCCGGTCGTGCCGGCTGCGCCGGTCGTGCCGGATCGCCTGGGCGAAGGCGAGGAGCCGCCCGGTGCGTCCGGAACGCGTGCCGTGGCCGGCGTACCGGACGTCCCCGTCGTCCCCGTTGTCCCCGTCCCCCCGGAGGTCGCTCCGGTGGTCTGCGGAATCGATTCCTCGGATGCGTTCGCCTCGCGTGCCGCGACGAGTTCGAGCAACGCCAGCAGCGGTTCCGGGTCCGCCCCGGCGGCCGTCGCGAACTCCTCGACGGCCACCCGCGTGGGCACCTGCTTCCCGTTGAGGAACCGCTCCCACGACGAGCGGCTGTAGTGCGTCTTGTCCGCGAGCCGGTTGTAACTCAGCTGCGACGCCTCTTTGATGCGCCGCATCTCGGCGAAGAGGTCACCTCTGGAAGCGTCGTCTCCGTCGGCTATCCCTGCTCCCTGCGTCATCAGGTGGCCCCCTTGTGGTTCTCTGCTGTCGCGCGGTCGGCGTTGCGCGCAGCCGAGCCCCAATTATGAGCCAACTTTGAGCGTGCTCATGACGAGGGTCCCCCCGCGGCAGGAGGCCCGGATCAGGCGAGCAGCCGGCTCCAGGTCCGCGCGTCCACCACGCCGTCAGAGGGCAGTCCACGGGCCGTCTGGAAGGCCTTGACCTGCCCCTCGGTACCGGGCCCGAAGAGGCCGTCCACGTCGGCGGGGAAGCCGAGCGTGGTCAGCCGGTTCTGGACGGCCTTGACCGCCGCGCCGGCCCCGCCGCGGGAGACCGGCGCGCACAGCTGGAGCCAGGTCTGGTTGCCCGCCCAGCCGTCGACGGTCGCGGTGACGAACTTCTGGAAGGCGGTCACCGCGGCCTCGGTACCGGGCCCGAAGGCCCCGTCCACGGCGATCGACGCCCCGCGCTGCACCAGCAGGTGCTGCAGGACCCGCACCCGCTCGCCCGAGTCGCCGTTGTGCAGCAGCGGCCACACCGGGGCGGTCGGGTCGCCGCCGACCAGTGCCGCGACGTCGGCGCGCAGCTTGGGCAGCAGGGCGTACAGGCGGTCCCCGGGGCACAGGGTGCTGTTGAAGTCGCGGTGCCCGTAGATCTGGTAGGGGCGCAGCCCGTACTGCCGGCAGATGTACGCGCACAGGCCGACCAGGGCCTCGTACTGCTCGCCCCGCGGCTCCTCGGTCAGGTACGTGCCCTCGTTCTCGATGCCGACGGCGATGGTGTTCTGGCCGGTGCAGTGCGCCGACTCGACCGTCTGGGTTCCGGAGCGCAGCCCCGCGAGGCTGCCGTGCCGGCCCTCGGTGATGTACGCACCGCGGCTGATGGTGAAGTTCTGACCGGTGTCGATCCAGCCCCAGGTGTCCATCTGGTGCGTCTGCATGGCGCGGGCGAGCGCGACGGACCGTTCCTGCGAGTAGTCCGTGACGTTGTCCGTCCCCGTGTGGTGGACGATGATCTTCTGCGGCCCGGTGGCCAGCACCTTGATCGGGCTCTTGGGCGACCGGGCGCCCCACGTGTCGCAGTCGGTGATCTGCGGTTCGTCCGCGGCGGTTCCGGGTGCGCCCGCGGCGCGGGCCGTGCCGGCCGTGCCGGGCAGCCCGACGGCGGTGAGCGCGCCGAGCGCGAGCGCACCGGTGAGGAGGGTGCGGCGGCGCGGGTTGGGGCTCGGGTGCGGGCTCGGGTGTGCGTGCGGGTGCGGGCGGTTCGGCATGGGCGACGTGTGCGACGACATGAGAGGTCCGTTCGGGTCGTGGCGGCGGGGTCGAGAAGGGGCCTGGGCCGGGACCGGACGCGCACCGGCACTGCCGTCTTCCAGGGTCCGGTACGGATGCGTGACGGCGGATCACCCGCTTGATGGCATACGGGTGATCCGCCGTCGCGACCGCTGGCGGATGTCCGGCACCCCCGTGACCGGACAGCCTTCCGACGGTCCTGAACGCTAGAGATCGAACCGGGGCGCCTTCAAGCGCGACAGGGCCCCGGGACGTCCCGTGGTGTCCCACGGGACCTCGTGGGACACCCTGGGACGGCCGCCGGACCGACTCCCGCGGACCGTTCCCACCCCGCCGCGGCACGGCCGCCGACACCGCCGTGGCCGCAGGTCACGCCCGGTGGCGGGGGCCGCGGACGGCGCGCGCATCCGGGACGCCCCCGGGACGCCCGGGACGCCGGGACGCCCGCCCGCGCGCCTAGTGTCGAGACGACGCCCCCCGTACACCCCGCGCTCCGGTGGTGCCGGAGCAGCTCTGCCGCACGGCACGGCGGGCACAGCAAGATGAGCAAGGATCCGTCATGCCCCCACCCCGCCGCCGCCGTTCCGCCGTCCACGCCCTCGCGCTGACCGCCGTGCTGCTGGCGGCCGGCTGCTCGGCGGCTCCGGACGGCGCGGTCCCGTACGCGGCCCCGGCCGCTCCGCCCCCGGCCGCCGCGGACGGGCGCCGCGCGGACCCCCGCTCGCCGGACGGCGGGTGGCCGGACGGCGGGTGGCCGGAGGGGCGGGGGTCGAACGGGTGGGGGTCGGACCCGTGGGGGGCGGAGGGGCTGGGGCCGGATGGTCGGTGGCCGGATTCCCGGGGGCCCTACACGGGTCCGGATCCGGCGGCGAGTGCGGCCGCGGCGGACGGCACCGCCCCCGACACCTCCGGCTGGACGCTGCCCCTGCTGGCGTACCAGCCGACCGACGCCGAGCGCCGCCTCCTCGTACGCGCCGAGCACGCGCTCACGCGCACCTGCATGGCGGACTTCGGCTTCGACTGGCAGCCCCCGGCGGACCTGCCGGTCGTCGGGCCGCGCAACGTCATGGACTGGCGGTACGGCAGCCACGACGCCGGGCTCGCCGCCACCCGGGGCTTCCAGCCGGACGCCGCCGAGCAGGCGCGCTACGTGGCGGCCCTGCGCGCCGAGGACGCCCGACCCCCGCTCGCACCGGAGGCCCGGATCGCCCTCGACGGCGTGGACGCGGCTGGTGGGGTGGGGGATGGGGACGGGGACGTTCCCGTGTCCGGGACTGGTGCTGGGTCAGGGATCGGTGCTGGTGCTGGTGCTGGTGCTGGTGCTGGTGCTGGTGCTGGTGCTGGTGTTGGCGCTGGTGCGGCCGGCGCCGTGGTCCCGGCCGGGCGCCTGCGCGGCATGCCGGTCCCCGTCGGCGGCTGTCGCGGTGAGGCCCGGGTCCGGCTCGGCACCAGCACGTACGGGAGCTCCGCGCTGGTCTCCGAACTCCTCGCCCGCTCCTTGCGCGAGGCGGCCGACACACCGGCGGTGCGGGCCGTCTTCGCCCGCTGGTCGGCCTGCATGCGGGCCGCGGGCCATGCCTACCCCGACCCACTGGCGCTCCGCGAGGACCCGGCCCTCTTCGGTGCCGGGGCGGCCGGCGGGGGCGGCGTGCACGTGGTCACCGGGCGGGAGATCGCGACCGCCCTGGCCGACATCCGGTGCCGGGGTGCCCTGCGGGTCGCCGAGCTCTGGCACGCGGCCGAACGCCCGGTGCAGCAGCGCTTCATCGCCGCGGGCGGGGCCCACCTTGCGGCCGAGCGCCGGGCCCTCGACGACGCCCTGCGCACCGCCCGGGCGGTGGACGCCCGCCCACGCACGTACGTGGCGGCCGGGGCGGCACCGGGACGACTGCTTCCGGCCTCCGCGGAATGATCGGGACGGGTCGCGGCGCGGGCATCGTGTCCGCGCCGGACGGCTGCTAGCTTCGAAGATCCGGTCGGATCTGACAAAGGCGGTTGTACTGTGACGCACCACGTACGAGGTGTCATCGCGCGGTCCAAGGGCGCACCGGTGGAGGTCACCACGATCGTGGTCCCCGACCCCGGCCCCGGAGAGGCCCTGGTCAAGGTTCAGGCGTGCGGTGTGTGCCACACCGACCTGCACTACCGCGAGGGCGGCATCAACGACGAGTTCCCCTTCCTCCTCGGCCACGAGGCCGCGGGTGTCGTCGAGGCCGTCGGCCCCGACGTCACCTCCGTCGCCCCCGGCGACTTCGTCGTCCTGAACTGGCGGGCGGTGTGCGGCAACTGCCGGGCGTGCAAGCGCGGCCGCCCCTGGTACTGCTTCGCCACCCACAACGCGACCCAGCCCATGACCCTCGAGGACGGCACCCCGCTCTCCCCGGCCCTCGGCATCGGCGCCTTCGCCGAGAAGACCCTGGTGGCCGCCGGACAGTGCACCAAGGTCGACCCGGCCGCCTCTCCTGCCGCCGCCGGCCTGCTGGGCTGCGGGGTCATGGCCGGCCTCGGCGCCGCCCTCAACACCGGCGGCGTGGGCCGCGGCGACTCGGTCGCCGTCATCGGCTGCGGCGGCGTGGGCAACGCGGCCGTCGCCGGCGCCCGCCTCGCCGGCGCGGCGAAGATCATCGCGGTGGACCTCGACGACCGCAAGCTCGAGCTCGCCCGCGGTCTGGGTGCCACCCACACGGTCAACGGCGGCTCCGAGGACGTCGTCAAGGCCGTTCAGGCCCTCACCGACGGCTTCGGCGCCGACGTCGTCATCGACGCGGTCGGCCGCCCCGAGACCTACCGGCAGGCGTTCTACGCCCGCGACCTGGCCGGCACGGTCGTGCTGGTCGGCGTACCCACCCCGGAGATGCGGCTCGAGCTGCCCCTGCTCGACGTCTTCGGGCGCGGCGGCGCGCTCAAGTCCTCGTGGTACGGCGACTGCCTGCCCGAGCGGGACTTCCCGGTCCTCGTCGACCTCTACCTCCAGGGGCGCCTCGACCTCGACGCGTTCGTCTCCGAGACCATCGCCGTCGACGGGGTCGAGGAGGCCTTCGCGCGGATGGAGCGTGGGGAAGTGCTGCGTTCCGTGGTGCTGTTCTGAGCTCCTGAGTTCGGGGGGCGGAGCTCGGGGGTTCGGGGCTCGTGGGCTTCGGAGCCCCTGAGCTCGGCGCTTCTGAGCTTCTGAGTTTCTGAGCTTCGGGGCTGCCCTTCCGTTCTGCCCCTCGTGACGGTCGATCTGGTTGTGCCGGTCGGTCGTCCGGCCTCTTGTTGCTTCCTTCTCCTTCGTACGGGGTGCCGGGTCGCCTCCCTCCCTCCCTCCCTCCCTCCGGCACCCCGGCCCGAGTACCGTCGCCGAAAGAGCCCCCTCATGACCAGCAGTTACCGCCAGCCCGGCGTCGTCCTGACCGACCACCACTTCACCGTGCCGCTCGACCACGACGACCCGGGCGGGGAGACGATCGAGCTGTTCGCCCGCGAGGTGACCGCCTCCGGGACGGACCCCGCCGGGCTGCCGTGGCTGCTGTACCTGGAGGGCGGCCCGGGCTTCGGGGCCCGCCGGTTCACCGGTCGCCAGGCCTGGATCGGCCGGGCCGTCCAGGAGTACCGGGTGCTGCTCCTGGACCAGCGCGGCACCGGGCGTTCGACGCCCGCCAACCGCCAGACCCTGCCGCGGCGCGGAACCCCGGCGCAACAGGCCGAGTACCTCAGCCACTTCCGCGCCGATTCCATCGTCCGTGACTGCGAAGCCGTCCGCCCGCGGTTGACCGGCGGCGCTCCCTGGACGGTCCTCGGCCAGAGCTTCGGCGGCTTCTGCGCCACCCACTACCTCTCCAGCGCCCCCGAGGGTCTGGAGGCCGTCCTCATCACCGGCGGCCTGCCCTCCCTGGACGCCACTGCCGACGAGGTCTACCGCGCCGCCTATCCCCGGATCGGGCGCAAGAACCTCGACCACTACGCCCGTTACCCCATGGACGTCGCACGGGCCCGGCGCGTCCACGAGTACCTCTACGAACACGGCCCGACCCTGCGCGGCGGGCGCCGGCTCACCCCCGAGGCCTTCCAGTCGCTGGGCCTCATGCTGGGTGCCGGCGACGGCAGCCACCAGCTGCACTACCTGCTGGAGGGGGCCTTCGTGCGCACCTCCGGAGGGTACGAACCGTCGGACGCGTTCCTCGAGGGCGTCGAGGCCGCCCTGTCGTTCGCCGGCCACCCCTTGTACGCCCTGCTGCACGAGGCGATCTACGCCCAGGACCCGGCCCGGGCCACCGGCTGGGCGGCCGAACGGGTGCGCGCGGAGTTTCCCGAGTTCGACGCGGCCAAGGCGCTGGCCGGGGACGGGCCGGTGCTGTTCACCGGGGAGACCGTGCACCCCTGGCACTTCGCGTCCGACCCGGCGCTCGCCCCGCTGCGCGAGACCGCCCAGCTGCTGGCCGAGCGCACCGGTTGGCGGCCCCTCTACGACCGGTCGCGGCTGGCGGCCAACGAGGTCCCGGTCGCCGCGGCCGTCTACCACGACGACATGTACGTCGACACCGCCCACTCCCTGGACACCGCCCGCGCCGTCCGCGGCCTGCGCACCTGGGTCACGGACGAGTACGAGCACGACGGCCTCCGCGCCGGCGGGCCCGTGGTCCTGGACCGGCTGCTGGGGTTGGTGCGGGGGGAGGTCTGAGGGGGAGGGCGGGGGCTTCGGGCGGCTCGCTTCGGGGGTGGGTCCCGTGGTGTGTGGGTCCCCTCGGCGCTTGACAGGGGTGGCCTGCAGGCCCTGCGGCAGGCCCACCCCGAGGGCTTCGGGGCTTCGCCCGGGGCCTGCGGCCCCCCTCGGCCCGGGCCTGCCTCCGGTCCAGCCTGCCACCCCTGTCAAGCGCCTTCCCCACACACCACGGGACCCACCGGCACCGCCAAGGAGTCGGTGACCGGGGTCGGGCGGTAGGTGACTCCGACGCCTCCACGAGCGCAAGGCCTAACACGTCCTGGCATCTTGAAGCGGTCGGGAGATCCGTTCAGCCGATGGTGAAGCGCTGGTTCTGGGCGCCTCGGTCGCAGCGGGCAGTGCGGTAGTAGCCGTTGTCCTGCTGGTAGAGGCAGCGGCCCGTGCCGACGCTCTGGAGCATGATGGCGCTGCGGGCGGCGGGCTGGACGGTGCGCCACTTCTGGTATGAGCCGCCGTTGCAGCGCAGGGGGTAGACGTCGCCCCGGTCATTGCTGTCGAGGCAGCGGCCCCAGAAGTTGTTCTTAAGAGTGGTGCTGGTGTTGAGGCGGCCGTTCCACTGCCACAGGAGGCTGCCGCGTCCGGTGCTGCAGCGGTCGCCCTTGAGGCCGGTTTCGGAGGTCTCGCGCAGGCACTCACCGTAGCGGTAGTTCGCGAAGCGGCTGGTGGCGGTGGCAGCCGAGGCGGGTGTGGGGGTGAGGAGGGGGAGGGCGAGGCCGGCTGCGGCGACGAGGGCGGCGAAGGCTTTCCGGGTCGGGCGGCGCACTGGGGGTCTCCTTACAGTGGTTTGCAGGGGTACCTCGACAGGATCCCCGAACAGCACCGCCTACGCCTGAAGAATGCGGAAGACCCGCTGACGACTCCTGAAGGTCCGAGAGGAGGCGCTACGTCGAAGCTGCCACTCATGCCACAGAACGTATCGGAAGCCCGAGCCGCATCGCCAAGAGAGAGTCAGGCCGCCGGAGAGCGCCGGCCTCCGGGGCCAGTCCGTAATTTGGCAGCTCGCCAGAGCGGCCCAGTATGGATCCGACGAACGCGATGCCTCGACGACACGACCAAGATCGTGTTACGAGCTCTAGGGCTCGACGAACGGGCGGGTCAGGTGCGGGGTGCCCAGGAGGGCGCCGCGGCGGCGGGCCCGGGCCAGGAGCTCCTCGCGGGAGCGGCGGGCGAGGGTGGGGTCGACCTCGTGGACGTACGGGACGCCGGGGCTGACCAGTTGGACGGCGTGGACCAGCAGGTCGCCCGTCAGGACCAGTTCCCGTTCGCCACCGCCGACGACCACCGACTGGTGGCCCGGCGTGTGGCCGGGGGTGGGGACGAGGGTGACGTGGCGGCCGATCCGGTGTTCGCCCTCGACCTCCCGCAGGACGCCGGCCCGGCGCAGCGGATCGACGACGCGGACGGCGGCCGGGGCGTCGGGGGCCAGCGGGGCGGTCTCGGCGCGCTGGAGGACGTACTCGGCCTCGGTGAACCAGGGGGCCCCGTCCGGGCCCACCGCCCAGCCCACGTGGTCGCCGTGGAGGTGCGTCAGCACCACCGTGTCGACGTCGGTCGGGGAGATCGCGGCCTCCGCGAGGAGCTCGGGCAGGCGTCCCGGGACGGGCGCCCAGTCGGCCGCGGGCGCGTCCGCCGGGCCGACGCCGGCGTCCACCAGGGTCACGCGGCCGCCGGGGCGGACGACCGCGAAGCAGCGGAACTCCAGGAGCCAGGAGTCCGCCGGGCCGAAGGCCTCCGGGTCGGCCGCGCGCGCCAGCGCCCAGTCCGCCTCCGTGGCCTCCGGGAAGGCCTTCCGCGCCGTGTCGAAGAACGTCCCCGCGGCATCGGCCAGTGCCACCACCCGCGGCGCGCCCTGCCGTGCGGCCGTCTCCGCCCGCGTGCGTGAACCCGTCATCGCGCAACCCCCGTCGCTCGGCCGGCCACCGCGTGCCGGCGGCCGGTGCGGCGCACCGGTGCGCGCGGACCTGAGTCAACGCCGGCCCCGGTGCGCCCGTTTCGCCTATTGTGCCGATCATGACGGAGCAGCTGAAGCCCATGCCCACCGACTGGACCCGCGCCCTGGCGGTCGTGGCCCACCCCGACGACCTCGAGTACGGCTGTGCGGCCGCCATCGCCGACTGGACCGACGGCGGCCGCGAGGTGGTCTACGTCCTCGCCACCCGTGGTGAGGCCGGCATCGACACCCTCGAGCCCGCCGCCTGCGGCCCGCTGCGCGAGGCCGAGCAGCGGGCCAGCGCCGCGGTGGTCGGCGTCCGCACGGTCGAGTTCCTCGACCACCGCGACGGCGTCATCGAGTACGGTCCGGACCTGCGCCGCGACATCGCCGCGGCGATCCGCCGGCACCGGCCCGAGCTCGTGATCACACTCAACCACCGTGACACCTGGGGCAGCGGGCCCGGTGCGTTCTGGAACACGCCCGACCACCAGGCCGTCGGCCGGGCGGTCCTCGACGCGGCCGGCGACGCCGGCAACCGCTGGATCTTCCCCGAGCTGACCGAGCAGGGACTCGAGCCGTGGAGCGGCGTCCGCTGGGTCGCCGTGGCGGGCTCCTCCTCGCCCACCCACGCCGCCGACGCCGGCCCCGGCCTGGAGCGTTCGGTACGGTCGCTCCTCGAGCACCGCGCGTACATCGAGGCGCTCACCGACGAGCACCCGGAGACGTACTGCCGGAACTTCCTGACCGGCAACGCGCAGGCTCTGTCGGAGCGCTTCGGCGGCCGCCCCGCCGTCTCGTTCGAACTCTTCGGCCGCTGACCGGTTCAGTTCCCGCGCACCGCCCTCTAACCTGACGATCCGTCACGTCAGTGGATGGGGGAGGGGAACGGCCGTGATCGACACGACCGGCACGGACATCGCCGAGGGTGAGGAGCGCATCCGCCTGGAGGTCGCCGACGGCCTCGCGGTCCTCACCCTCTGCCGCCCCGAGAAGCTCAACGGCTGGAGCTGGGAGTCCACCCGCCAGCTCGGGCTGCTCGCCGACCGCATCCGCTTCGACGAGTCGGTCCGCGCGGTCCTGCTGCGTGCCGAGGGCCGGGCCTTCTGCGCGGGCATCGACGTCACCGCGCCCGGCGGCGCGATCACCGGCGACTCGGCCGCCGCCCGGACCCGCAACTACTACGAGGGCATCCGCTGGGTGCACGAGCGCTTCGCCGTGCTCGCCCGGCTGCCGCAGCCGGTGGTCGCCGCCGTGCAGGGCTACTGCCTGGGCTTCGGGTTCGAGCTCGCGCTCATGGCGGACGTCCGGGTGGCCGCCGACGACGCCGTGTTCGCCCTGCCCGAGGCCCGGCTCGGCGTGGCGGTGGACGCGGGCGGCGACCTGCGCGTCGCCCGCGAGGCGGGCGCCGGCTGGGCCAAGTACCTCGCGCTGACCGGCCGCCGCATCGACGCGGCCACCGCGGAGCGCCTCGGCCTCCTCCAGATCGTCGTCCCCGAGGACGAACTGGCGCGCACCGCACGGACGTTGGCGGTCGAGATCGCCGCCAACGCCCCGCTCGCCGTCCAGGCGGTCAAGCGGAACGTCGACGCCTTCGCCGACGCGCAGCTGCCCGCGGCCCTCGAGCGCACGGCCATGAACGCCGCCCTCACCCTGACCTCCGACGACTGCCGCGAGGGCTACACGGCCGGCGCCGCCCGCCGGCCCCCGCACTTCCGCGGCCGCTGATCGACGCCAGGGGCGCGGCCGCCCCGGTCAGCGCGGGGTGAGGAGGCAGAACTCGTTGCCTTCCGGGTCGGCCAGGACCGTCCAGTGGATGGCGGACTGGTCGATACCGGGGTCGGTGGCGCCCAGGGCGCGCAGTCGGTCCGCCTCTGCTGCCAGGTCGTCACCGAGGTAGGGGCTGACGTCGAGGTGGACGCGGTTCCACCCGCTCTTGGTGTCGGGGGTGCGGAGGAACTCCAGGTAGGGGCCGACGCCCTTGGCGGAGCGCATGGTCGCGTGGTCGTCGGTGACCTTGTGCAGCGTCCAGTCGATCGCCTCGCCCCAGAACCGGGCCATCTCCCGTGGGTCGGTGCAGTCGACCACCACCGCGGCGATCGGCCCGGTGTCCCGGTAGATCGGGCGCGGTTCCAGGACGCAGAACTCGTTGCCCTCCGGGTCCGCCATGACCGTCCAGGGGACGTCGCCCTGGCCCACGTCGGCGAGCGTCGCGCCGAGGTCCTTCAGGCGTGCGACGAGCTCCTCGTGATGGGCGGCCGAGGTGGTGGCCAGGTCGAGGTGCACCCGGTTCTTCCCCGTCTTGGGTTCCGGGCGGGCGATGATGTCGACGCAGACGGCCGAGGGGTCGGGGTAGGCGAAACCCACGGGCTCGAGGTTGGTCACGCCGGGCCCTTCGCTGTCGACACCCCAACCGAGTGCCTCCGCCCAGAACCGACCGAGCGCGGAGTCGTCCTGCGCCTTCATGTTGATCTGCACGAGTCGTGTTGCCATGCCGAAGATCATAGAAGCTGCCGCGGGCCCGGGCCGGTCCTGCCGCGACCTGCCGTCCCGGAGGGGTCCCACCGCCTCGAAGGCCGTTTCGCGGGAGTGCTCAGGTGGTGAAGGGGCCGCGGCCCAGCTGGGTGCGGACCGGGACCACGTCGGGGTTGACCAGGGCCCGGCGCTGCCAGTTCGCGCCGTCCACCACGAGGGTGTGGCCCGTGATGAAGCGGGCGTAGGGGGAGGCCAGGAACGTGGCGGCCCAGCCGAGTTCGCGGGGGGCGCCCACGCGCAGCGCGGGCTGGCGGGCGTCCGGGGCCGCGGCCGCGCCCGCGGCGGCGAGGCCCGAGCGGATGTCCGGGGTCATGTCCGGGTGCGGGACGAGGCCCGGGACCAGGCCGTTGACCTGGATGCCGTACGGGCCCCACTCCACGGCGAGCGTCTCGACCAGGCTCTTGACCCCGGCCTTGGCGGCCGCGCTGTGCGCGAAGCCGGGTCCGCCCGTCCAGGCGTACGAGGCGCCGATGTTGACGATCGAGCCGGGCGTGCCGGCTGCGAGGTGGCGGCGGCCGAACTCGCGGCTCGTGAACCAGGTGCCCGTGAGGGTGACGTCCACCACCGCCCGCCAGGCGTTCGGCGACATGTCCTCGGCCGGCACCGGGAAGTTGGCGGCCGCGTTGTTGACCAGCACGTCCGGCCGGCCGGCGGCGGCCTCCGCCGCGTCGAAGACCGCCGCGATCCGCTCCGGGTCGCGGACGTCGCAGACGGCCGCCGTGACCCGGCCGGCGCCGACGGCGGCCAGTTCGTCGCGGGCGGCCGCCAACCGGTCGGCCCGCCGGCCGGCGATGACGAGGTCCGCGCCCAGCCGGGCGAACTCGGCGGCGATCGCCTTGCCGAGCCCCGTGCCACCACCGGTGACCAGGACCACCCGGCCCTCGTAGGTGCCGGGCGGCAGCGCGCTGGCCCCCAGCGGCGGCGGCCCGGGCAGTCCGGTCAGGGCCGGTCCCGCGGTCCCGGCGGCCGGTGTCCTGGCGGCCGGTGTCCCGGCGGCCGGTGTCCCGGCGGCCGGTGACCGGCCGACCGCCCGCCCGGCCGCCGGGGAACCGGCCCCGGGCCGGGCGGGTGTGCCGGGCCCGGTGGCCCGGGCGGGCGGCTCGGCGGCGGGGGCGGGTGGTTCCGCGGCCGGATCCGTGGGCTGCGTACGCTCCATGCGCGCATCGATAGCGCGCCGGGGCTCAGATCACCAGGCCCACGACCGGGGCGTCCGCGTTACGGCAGGTACGCCTGCTTGGTCGCGCACGTCCACACCACGGACTGGCGCACGCCCTTCGCGTCCACCGCGGAGCCGCCGGCCCGGTCGTCGTCCGTGACCGCCTCCGCCGCGCTGGCTCCGCCGGGCGCCAGCCGCGGCAGCGCGCGCACCGGACCGGAGCCCGTCCACAGCTGCGCCTGGTCCGGCAGGGTCGGGTTGTCCGGGTGGTACTTGGCGGTTCCGACGGCCACGTCCGTGGTCCGGCTGATGGCCTCGAACGTGCCGTAGGGGAACGACCCCAGCAGGCCCGGGGAGCCGCCCGGCTCCTCGTAGGGGGCGTCCCACACCATCGGCCGATACTCGTACCAGGGCCCGTGGAACCAGTGGCCGACGACCCGGCCGCTCTCGTCGATGTCCTGGACGTACTGCATGTTGAGGCTGTCGCCGACCGGCCCCAGGGTCTTGGCGGGCCCGCCGTCGGCCGGCCAGACGACCGGGTACCACCGGTCCACCTGCTGGCCCGTCTCGGGGACCTCGTAGTTCTCCTCGGCCGTGCCGAGCACGTCGCCCCGGTTGTTGATCGCCGTCACGTAGGTGACGTGGGCCTCCGGCCTGCTCCCCGGCGGCAGTGCGAGCCGGCGGACCACCACGCCGTCGCGCCAGACCAGGCCCCCCCGGCCGTTGTCCTCGTCCATGACGATGTAGCCGGCGTCGTTGACGTCCATCTCGCGCCAGCCGGCCGACTCGCCCTCGGGCAGGGTGGTCACGGCCGCGTCCCCGATGCGGTAGCTGAACGCGCGCGACGTGGCGGCGGCGTCGTCCCGGTAGGTACCGACCATCAGGCCGCTGCTGTTGACCGCCAGCACCTCGCCCGAGGTGATGCCGGCCGGCAGGGGGACCGCGTGGACGCGGGTCCCCTTCCAGTACACGGGCTTCCACGCGGACTGGCCGACGGCGACGTCGCCGGTGCCGAGGTCCCGGACGCCGTCGTCGTCGTGGTCCCTCGGGTCCGCCGGCCCGAGCGTTCCCAGGACCTTCAGCTGCGGCTTGCAGCCGGCCGTGGCGGCGGCGGGGCCCGCCGCGGATATCAGGCCGGCCACGGCCGCGGCGGCCGCGCAGACGGCAAGGGTCTTCTTCACGTGGTGTCCCCCCATGGATCACGGTGTCGTGTGGGGAACATGATGCACGTCGTCCGGACGTTCAGGGGCGGAACGGGACATACCACTTGGAGATCTTGGCTGGATCGCGGACCTCGGGAGTGGTTCCCCTCAGGGCAAGCGACCGCTTAGTATGCGGTCCGTGCACGGACCGTCGACGGCGGCTGGAGGCCCCCGATGAAGGCATGGCAGGTACACACCCACGGTGAGCCGCGAGCCGTCATGCGGCTCGACGAGGTACCCGAACCCCGGCCCGGCGACGGGGAGGTGCTGCTGCGGGTCCGCGCCGCCGCCGTCAACTTCCCCGACGCGCTCCTGTGCCGCGGCGAGTACCAGATCCGGCCCCCGCTGCCCTTCACCCCGGGCGTCGAGATCTGCGCGGAGACCGAGGACGGGCGCCGGGTCATCGCCAACCCGAGCCTCCCGTACGGCGGTTTCGCCGAGTACGCCGTCGCCCGCGCCGACGCCCTGCTGCCCGCGCCCCCCGTACTGGACGACGCGCAGGCCGCCGCACTCCACATCGGCTACCAGACCGGCTGGTTCGGCCTGCACCGCAGGGCCCGCCTCCAGCCCGGCGAGACGCTCCTGGTGCACGCCGCGGCGGGCGGGGTCGGCAGCGCCGCCGTCCAACTGGGCAAGGCGGCCGGCGCCACGGTCGTCGGCGTCGTGGGCGGCAAGGCCAAGGCCGCGGCCGCCGAGGCGCTGGGTTGCGACCTCGTGATCGACCGGACGGCCGAGGACCTCGTCGCCCGCGTCAAGGAGTTCACCGGCGGCCGCGGCGCCGACGTCGTCTACGACGCGGTCGGCGGGGCCGCGTACACCGCCTCCGCCAAGTGCGTGGCCTTCGAGGGGCGCATCCTGGTCGTCGGCTTCGCCAGCGGGACCGTCCCCGCCCCCGCCCTCAACCACGCGCTCATCAAGAACTACGCGATCGTCGGCCTGCACTGGGGCCTGTACGCGCAACGGGATCCGGCGGCCGTCCTGGCCTGCCACGAGGAGCTGACCCGGCTCGCCGCCGAGGGCGCGATCTCCCCCCTGGTCAGCGAGCGGCTCCCGCTCGACGCGGCCGCCGACGCCGTCCAGCGCGTCGCCGACGGCACCACCACCGGCCGGCTCGCGATCCTCCCCACCGGTGGTGCCCGATGACCACCGCCGCCGAACTGGACGACCGCGTACGGGACCTCCTCGCCGCACACCCCCCGGCCGGGACCGAGCGCACCGCCTTCCTCCGCGCCCGATTCGACGCCGGGCTCGCCTGGGTCCACTACCCCGAGGGCCTCGGCGGCCTCGGCGCCCCCCGCACCCTCCAGGCCGGCGTCGACGCGGCCCTCGAAGCCGCCGGCGCCCCCGACAACGACCCCCGCCGCATCGGCATCGGCCTCGGCATGGCCGCGCCCACGATCCTCGCGTACGGCACCGAGGAGCAGAAGCGGCGCTTCCTGCGCCCGCTGTGGACCGGCGAGGAGGTGTGGTGCCAGCTCTTCAGCGAGCCCGGCGCCGGCTCCGACCTCGCCGCCCTCGGCACCCGCGCCGTCCGCGACGGCGAGGACTGGATCGTCACCGGGCAGAAGGTCTGGACGTCCAGCGCCCACCTCGCCCGCTGGGCCATCCTCGTCGCCCGCACCGACCCCGACCTCCCCAAGCACCGGGGCATCACGTACTTCCTGTGCGACATGACCGACCCCGGTGTGGAGGTCCGCCCGCTCCGGCAGATCACCGGCGAGGCCGAGTTCAACGAGGTGTTCCTCACCGGCGTGCGCATCCCCGACGCCCACCGCCTCGGGGGCGTCGGCCAGGGCTGGGAGGTCGCCCGCACCACCCTGATGAACGAGCGGGTCTCCATCGGCGGCATGCGGCTGCCCCGCGAGGGCGGCATGATCGGCCCGGTCGCCGCCACCTGGCGCGCCCGCCCCGAGCTGCGCACCCACGCCCTCCACCAGCGCCTGCTGGAACTCTGGGTCGAGGCGGAGGTGGCCCGCCTCACCGGCGAACGACTGCGCCAGCAACTGGCCGCCGGCCAGCCGGGCCCCGAGGGCTCCGGCATGAAGCTCGCCTTCGCCCGCCTCAACCAGGAGATCAGCGGCCTGGAGGTGGAACTCCTCGCCGAGGAGGGCCTGGCGTACGACGACTGGACGATGCGCCGCCCCGAACTCGTCGACTTCACCGGCCGCGACGCCGGTTACCGCTACCTGCGCTCCAAGGGGAACTCGATCGAGGGCGGCACCAGCGAGATCCTCCTCAACATCGTCGCCGAACGCGTCCTGGGCCTGCCGCCCGAGCCCCGCGACGACAAGGACCTCCCCTGGAAGGACCTGGCCCGATGACGGACCTGCTCTACTCCGACACCGAGGACGACCTGCGCGCCGCCGTACGGTCCCTGCTCGCCGACCGCACCACCCCCGCCGCCACCCTCGAGCGCGCCGAGGCCGGACACCCGCACGACTCCGCCCTGTGGCGCACCCTCGCCGGCACCGGGGCCGTCGGACTGCTCGTGCCCGAGAAGCTCGGCGGACAGGGCGCGGGACCCCGCGAGGCCGCGGTGGTCCTGGAGGAGCTCGGCCGGGCCGTCGTCCAACTTCCCTACCTCACCTGCGCCGTGCTCGCCGCCGAGACCCTGCTCGGCTGCGACACCGCCCTCCCCGCCGTCTCCCGGCTGCTCGGCGCACTCGCTTCCGGTGCCGCGGTGGCCGTCCCGGCCTGGCCCCTGACGCTGGCTCCGGGCGCGCCGTGGCACCCCACCGTCCGCGACACCGGCGGGGGCCGGGACGCGGGCGCCGGCTCCGGCGGCGGCCGGCTGACCGGGACCGTCACCGCCGTCGCGGACGCCGTCGGCGCGGACGTGCTGCTGGTCCCGGCCGACACCGGGCTCTTCGCCGTCCCGGCCGACCAGGTCCGGATCGGACCGCAGGTCCCGCTCGACCTCACCCGCCCGCTCGCCACCGTCACCCTGGACGGGGCGCAGGGGGAACGGCTCGCGGGCGCCGACACCGCTCCCGCGGTGCTGCAGCGGGCCCTCCTCGCGGGCGCCGGGCTGCTCGCCTCCGAACAGCTCGGTCTCGCCGACCAGTGCCTGACCGAGACCGTCGGGTACGTCCGCACCCGCCACCAGTTCAACCGCCCCGTCGGCTCCTTCCAGGCCCCCAAGCACCGGCTCGCCCAGCTGTGGCTGGCGGTCGCCCAGGCCCGGGCGGCCGCCCGCAACGCCGCCGACACCCTCGCCGCCGGGGCCCCCGGGGAGGTCCCGCTCGCGGTGTCGCTCGCCCAGGCCTACTGCTCGCCGGTGGCCGTCCGGGCCGCCGAGGAGTGCGTACAGCTGCACGGCGGCATCGGCATGACCTGGGAACACCCCGCGCACCTGTACCTGAAGCGGGCCAAGGCCGACTCGCTGGCGCTGGGCACCGGCGGGCACCACCGGGACCGGATCGCGGAACTGGCGGCGCTCCCGGCACCCTGACCGGGGCCGCCCCGCGCCGGCACCCCAGCGGGCGGGCCGTCGCCGGCCCGCCCGCGCAGCCACGATCTTCCACGAGGGCGTGCCCCGGCCCGGCCCGGAGCGTTAGACCGTCAGAGAAGGTTGACGGTCCACGGAGCCGAGGGAGCACACCATGAGCGCCACCAGCCGGAACATCGGCATCGGGCGACCCGCCACCGGGTCCCGCGGCACCGTCGTCGGCCGGCGGTCGGCGCTGCGCGCGGCGTTCACGGCGGCCGTGCTCACCGCCACCGCGGCCGCGCTGGCCCCGCTGGTGCGGGCCGGCCGGTCCGACCGGCGCCGCCCGGCCGAGCCGCCCGTACCGCTCTTCGAGGAGACGTACCGGGGGCGGCACATCGCCGCGGTCCGACTGCCCGTGCGCGGTCCGGACGGCACGCACGCCGGGGGCGCCGCGGGCGCCGTGGACATCCGCATCGACGGCCGGCCGCTGCCCGTGATGCGGCGCGCCGACGGCAGCTGGCTCAGCGGGATCAACCACTACGAGTCCTTCGCGACCCCCCGGGACCTCGCGCGCGCCGCCGTCGACGAGCTCGGCACGGCCCGGCTGGCGGCGAACCCCGCGCACCACGGCTGATCCCCGCAACCAAGGCTGAAAGGGCCCCGACCCCGTGTACACCCGCCAGAACCAGAGGAACCTCACCCGGGCGCAGAAGAAGCGCTTCACGGCCGCGCTGCTCGAGCTCAAGCGCGACGGCACGTACGACGACTTCGTCCGCACGCACAACCGCTGGTTCGTGCCCGACGGCGCGAGCCGGCGGCGCGTGGGCCACATGACCCCCTCGTTCTTCCCCTGGCACCGCTCCTACCTGTTGCAGTTCGAGAAGGCGCTGCGCGCCGTCGACCCCGGCGTCACCCTCCCGTACTGGGACTGGACCACCGACCGCAGCCCCGTCGGCTCCCTGTGGGCCGACGACTTCCTCGGCGGCACCGGCCGGGACGGCGACCGCCAGGTGACCACCGGCCCGTTCGCCTACGACCGCGGCAACTGGGCCGTCACCGTCGGCATGACCGACGGCGTCGCCCTCACCCGCAACCTCGGCCGCCCCGGCCGGCCGATCGAACTGCCCACGGCGGCCGAGCTGGACTGGGCCCTGGACGACCCGGTGTACGACACCGCGCCCTGGGACTCCACCGCCGCCAAGGGCGGCTTCCGCAACAAGCTGGAGGGCTGGGCCGCGCCGCGCAGCGAGCGCTGGCGCAACCACAACAAGGTCCACCAGTGGATCGGCGGCCACATGACGGGCGGCACCGCCCCGAACGACCCGGCGTTCTGGCTCCACCACGCCTTCGTGGACCTCCTCTGGGACCGCTGGCAGCAGCGCCACCCGGACTCGGTGTACCTGCCGGCCCGCAGGCTCGAGCGCGGCGACCCGCAGTACGGGCGGGTGCTCAGCCTGGACGAACCGATGCCGCCGTGGGGCGTCACCCCGCGCGAGATGCTCGGCCACCAGGACACGTACCGGTACGAGTAGCCCCGGCCCCGTCCCGGCCCCGGGACCGGGACGGCAGGCAACGGAACGGGCCCCCACCGCACCACGGTGGGGGCCCGCTTCGCGGGGGGACCGGGATCAGCCGCCGTAGCCGCCCTCGACGTCCTCGTGACCACCACCGTTGACGCAGGTGTTGCCGAAGGCGGGGTTCAGGAGACCGATCACGTTCACGGAGTTGCCGCAGACGTTGACGGGAACGTGGATCGGCACCTGGACGACGTTGCCGGAGCCGACACCGGGGGAACCGACCGCGGCGCCGTGCGCTCCGGAGTCCGCAGCGGCCATGCCCGCGCCGGCGGCCAGAACGGAACCGGCGGCAGCGGTGATGGCCGCCGCCTTCGCGATACGCGACATCGATATCTCCTTGAGATTCTTGAAGCGCCGCAAGATCTGCGGCGATGACATGCCGTACAACGCCGCCGCCGCCCTGTGGTCACGGCCACTGGCCCTACCTGGTGACGGCGAATTCCACGGACCCGAAGCCGGCGGACGTCGGCGCGCTGCCGCCCGCCGGGACCCGGCCCAGGACGGCACCGGTGCAGCCCGGGCCCCGGTACAGCACGGCCTCGCCGGCCGTGTGGTTGACCACGCCCGTGCCGGGCGCGCCCACCGCCTCGACGCAGCCGGCCGGGCGGGTGGCGGCGTGCACCCGGTCGTCGGCGCCGACGTACTGGAACTCCGGACCGGGGGCCGCGGCGGCCGAACCGGCGCCGGCCGCCGCGGCCGCCAGAAGGAGTACCGGCGCCGCCGCGGCCCGGAGAGTGCCGTTGATACGCATGAAAGCCTCGCGGTGTGGGGTCGGGGTGGGGCGGACGCCCCGTCCGGCTCAACCCGTGCCACCGGTGTGGGTCACGCCACGTCACCCTCACGGGCAACCCGACGCGGCATTTCTCCCTCTTCACGTCCGGGCGCCGTCACTCTGCGCCGCGCGAGACGAGAGAGAAGGAACGTGGCACTCACCTCCAAGACCCTGCTCTGCATCCTGATGGCGGGCACCCTCGTGGTGAGCGTCCTGATCCTCTGGCTCTGGCCGCGCGCCGCGCGGCCGGGCCCGGCGGGGTGGGCCGCCCGGCTGGGCATGCTCGCCGTGGCGCAGCTGTGCCTGCTCTCGGTGCTGCTGGTCGCGGCGAACCGTTCCTTCGGCTTCTACTCCTCGTGGGACGAGTTGCTGGGCCGCTCCTCCACCGTCCAGGCGCTGGAGGCGGCGCCCGCGGGCGGGAAGCTGCCGCCGGCCCTCACGGTCAAGGGCCCGCGGTCCATCGGCCTCAAGGGCCCCAGGCAGGTGGCCGGACAGGTCGAGGAGGTGGCGATCAGGGGCCGGCTCACGGGCCTGTCCATGACCGGCTTCGTGTACCTGCCCCCGCAGTACTTCCAGGCCGGGTACCGCACCGAGACGTTCCCGGTCGTGGTCGCGATCACCGGCCAGCCCGGCATATCGAAGAACCTGATCACCCAGCTGAAGGTCCCGCAGGCGGTGTCCGAGGCCGTCATGGACAAGACCATCCGGCCCACCATCTACGTCCTCGTACGGCCCTCCGTCGTGCCCGGCCGGGACACCAACTGCACCGACGTGCCCGGCGGCCCGCAGGCGCTGACCTTCTTCAACCAGGACCTGCCGGCGGCCGTCAGCGAGCACTACCGCACCACCGACACCCCCGGCAGCTGGGGCGCCGTCGGCAACTCCACCGGGGGCTACTGCGCGCTCAAGCTGCCCATGACCAACCCCGCCCGCTACGGGGCCGGGGCCGGCCTGTCGGCCGACTACTTCGCCCGCAAGGACCGCGACACCGGCGACCTCTACGACGGCAGCAAGAAGCTCCAGAACGAGAACGACCTCACCTGGCGCCTGAAGCACCGGCCCGCGCCGCCGGTCTCCCTGCTGGTCAGCTCCAGCAAGCAGGGCGAGCCGAACTACCGGCCCACGCTGGAGTTCGCCGCCGCCGCCAAGGCGCCGACCCGGGTCGCCAAGCTGATCCGCGAGGAGGGCGGGCACAACTTCCAGACCTGGCGCGAGGAGTACCCCGAGGTGATCCGCTGGCTCGACGCGCAGCTCCGCGACCGCACGGCCCCGACCCCGGCCCCCTGACCGCCACCCCCACCGGGCGGGGTCACGCACCCCCTGGGAGGATGGCCGTCCGGCCGCTCCGCCGGCAGGCGGGCGGCGAGGGACGAGGACGAAGGACCCCGGCATGGACACGAGGAACGCGGCCGGCGCCGTCGCCGCCGTGACGGCCACGACCCGGCAGGGCGCGGTCCGCGGCACGCTCGAACACGGCATCGCCGTCTTCCGGGGGATCCCTTACGCCGCCGCGCCCGTCGGCGCCCTGCGGTTCGCCGCCCCCGCCCCGCCCGCACCCTGGGACGGGGTCCGGGACGCCACCGCCTTCGGCCCCACCGCCCCCAAGCCCCCGTACGAGGAGCCCTTCGCCACCCTGCTGGACGACCCCGTCGTCCCCGGCGAGGACTGCCTGAACCTCAACGTGTGGACCCCCGAGCCCGGGCCCGGCGCCCGGCTGCCGGTCATGGTGTGGATCCACGGCGGCGCCCTGACCCGCGGTTCCTCCGCGGTTCCGGTGTACGACGGGTCGGCCTTCGCCCGCGACGGCGTCGTCCTGGTCTCCCTCAACTACCGGCTCGGGGTGGCCGGCTACGGGCTGTTCCCCGACGCCGTGCCCAACCGGGGCCTGCTCGACCAGATCTCCGCGCTGGAGTGGGTCCGGGACAACATCGCCGGCTTCGGCGGAGACCCCGACCGGGTGACCGTCTTCGGTGAGTCCGCGGGCGCCATCAGCACCGGCGTGCTGCTCGCCTCGCCCCGGGCCGCCGGCCTGTTCCGGCAGGCGGTGCTGCAGAGCGGCGCCCCCGAGGCGCTGCCGCGACCGCACGTACGGACGATGGTCCGCCGGATGGCCGCCCGGCTGAAGGTCCCCGCCACCGCGGCCGCCTTCGCCGCACTCCCGCCGCAGGCGCTGCTCGCGGCCCAGACCGTCGTGCAGCGGCGTTCGAGCCCGCTGCTCGGCGGGCCCGCGTTCGGCATCGTCGAGGACGACGACGCGGTCCCCGGGGACCCCCTGGAACGGCTCGTCACCGGGCGGGCGGCCGCCGACGTCCCGCTCCTGATGGGCTGGACGAGCGAGGAGTACCGGCTCTGGCTGGCCCCCACCGGACTGCTCCGCCACATGGACCGCCTCGGCCCCGTGACACTGGCCTTCGGCGCCCTGCGCGGCCGCGCCACATCGGCGGAGATACGTTCCGCCCGTGCGGCCCGCCCCGACGCCGGGGCCGGCGAGGTGGTCGGCCAGCTGCTCACCGACCGCCTCCTGCGCGACCCCCTGCGCCGCCTCGCCGCGGCCCCCCGCCGGGCCACCGCCCATCTCTACGAGTTCGCCTGGCCCTCGGCGGTCCCCGGCCTCGGCAGCTGCCACGCCCTCGAACTCGGCTTCGTCTTCGACACCCTCACCCTGCCCGGCGCCACCTCCCTCACCGGCCCCGGCGCCCCCCAGCCCCTCGCCGACGCCATGCACGCGGCCTGGACCTCCTTCGCCACCACCGGCACTCCCGGGTGGGCCCCCTGGCACCGCTCCGGTTCCCCGCACCGCTTCACCCACCCGGCGTAGCCCGGGAGTGGACCGGGCCGGCCGGAGCGCGGTCAGAGGGTGGCGAGGAAGGACAGGAGGGCCGCGTTGAAGGCGGCCGGCTGCTCCAGGTTCGGGAGGTGCCCGGCGTCGGGGACCACGGCCAGGGTGGAGCCCGGGACCAGGGCGTGGAGGGACGCGGCCTCCGCGACGGGGGTGAAGGTGTCGTCGGCGCCGACGACGACGAGGGTCGCAACGGTGGCCGCGGCCAGGCTCGGACGGTAGTCGGGACGGTCGGCGCGGCCGCGGAGGGCGGCCGCCGCGCCCTCGGGGGCGGTGGCCTTCATCATGCCCAACACGTGCGCGGCGACCTCGGGCAGGCCAGTGACGTGGTAGGGGGCGATCATCTTGTCGATCACCTCGTCCGCGTACCCCAGCATGCCGTGGGTGACGAGCCGTTCCGCCTGACCGTGTCGGACGGCCTTGCCCTCCTCCGTCTCGGGGGCCGGGGAGGTGTCCGAGAGGACGAGGGCGAGCACGCGCTCGGGGTGGAGGCGGTGGAACTCCATGGTGAGCTGGCCGCCCATGGACACGCCGCCCACCACCGCCCCGTCGACCCCCACGTGGTCCAGCAGGGCCGCCAGGTCGGCGGCGAAGACCTCGAACGGCGTGGTCCCGGGCACGACCTCGCTCTCGCCGTAGCCGCGCAGGTCCGGCGTCAGCACCCGGTACCCGGCCGCCGCCAGGGGCGCCGTCTGAGGGGCCCACAGGCTGCGGTCGAAGGGGTGGCCGTGCACGAGCAGCACCGGGGTGCCGTCGGCAGGGCCGAAGTCGTCGTAGCGGAGCCGGACGCCGTTCGAGGTGTAGGTCGTCATGTTGATCATGCTAGGGGCCGGTGGCGCCCGGCGCGCAAGGGCCGGCGTCGGACCAGGGGGACGGCCGGTGGTCAGCCGATCCACGCGGGGGCGAGGGCGGAGTCCATCAGCCGCTTCGCGCTGCCCGAGCCGTCCGCCGGCACCGCGTACAGGTCCGCCCCGAAGTCCCCGGGCAGCGCGTACGCGACGGTGTGCGCGTCGGTCCACACCGCCTGGTCGTCGACGTTGCGGGTCTCGGCGAGCGGCCGGTCGGTCAGGTCGGCCAGGTCCAGCACGTACAGCCGCCACGGGGCGTCGGCGGGCAGCCCCGGCACCCGCTTCTTGAAGGCGATCCGGGTCTCGTCGGGGGACAGGGACGGGCACTCCACGTTGGCGCGCAGGGTGGTGACGGTACGGGTGACCAGGTCGCCCCGGACCAGGTACGTCCGCCCCTTCGTGCCGAGCGTGGCGTAGAAGTGCCGGTCGTCGCGACTGAAGGTGACGCCCCAGAAGTTGACGTCCGCCGCGCGGTACCGTTCGCCGTCCTTGATGACCGTGAAGTCCTCGAGCGTCGGCTCCAGCCTTCCGGTCCGGGTGTCGAGGACCGAGGCGCGGGTGGAGAAGTCCGTACCGGCGTAGCTGTCACCGCCGACGAAGACCGTCCAGGCGACGTACCGGCCGCTGGGGGAGACCCGGGCCCGGGTGGGGATGCCGGCCAGCGGGTGGTGCGACCGTTCCTCGAGGTGCGCGTCCAGCACCACCGCCCGGTAGGTGTCCTGGACCGCGCCTTTGACGGCCTGCAGGCAGACGCCGGTCCCGGCGGCGGCGTGGAAGCGCAGGCAGCGGACGCCGGAGGCGGTCCGCCGGCCGCCGGGCGTCGCGGCGGGTACGGTCGCCAGCTCGTCCCGGCGCGGCCCCCAGGCCATGTTGCGGAACACGATCCGGCGCTGCCCGTCCGCGTCCAGGGAGACCCGGCCGGCCCGTACGTCGGGGCCGCCGGCCCGCGCCCGGTTCCGGTCGTCCGCCCGCTCGCCGGCCCGCCACACCGCGGCCCCGGCGACGCAGCCGAGGGCGAGGACGGCGGCCAGCAGGATCAGCAGCCGGTTGCGGTGGGTCATGCGGGGGCCTTTCCCGGAGCGGCGGGGGCGGGGGCGGTGTCGGCGGGGGTGGGGGAGGGCTCGGGGCCGGCGGGTGCCAGGCGGGCGGCCAGGAGGAGGCACAGGGCCAGTCCGGTCGCCGCGGCGAGCAGCGCCGGGCGTTCGCCCCACGCGGTCCAGGCGGCGCCGAAGGCCAGGGAGCACACGAACCGGGCGAGCGCCTGGCCCGTCTGCACGACGGCCAGTCCGCCCGCGCGCAGCCCCTCCGGCACGACGCCGGCCGCGGCCGCCATCAGCACGCCGTCGGTGGCGGCGTAGAACAGGCCGTGCAGGAGCAGGACGGCGTACGGGAGCCCGGGGCCGCGCCAGCCGGAGAGCAGCAGCCCGTACGCCAGCAGCAGCGCGACGTGGCCGCCGAGGAACACCCGCCACTGCCCGATCCGGTCGGCGAGCCGGCCCAGCGGGAGGGCCAGCAGGAAGAACGCCCCCGCGGTGCCGAGCGGCAGCAGGGCGAACCAGCGGTCGGCGAGGCCGGTGCGGTGCTGGAGCAGCAGGAAGACGAAGGCGTCGCTGACCGTGGTGAGGCCCAGCAGCAGGGCACAGAGGCTGATCCGGCGCAGGTCGCGGTGGCGCAGCAGCCCGAAGGAGGCCCGCAGCGAGGCCCGTTCACCCGCCGGCGGGTGCGCCGGGGCGCCGGCGGCCGTGGCCGCGGCGGCGCGGCCGGGCACGAACAGGACGAGGACCAGTACCCCGAGCGCGGCCACGCAGGCGCTGACCGTGAACACGGCGTCGTACCCCTCGGCCGCCCGGCGCAGGATCACGAAGGCCACCAGCGGGCCGATCATGGCGCCCGCGGTGTCCATGGCGCGGTGCACGCCGAAGGCCCGGCCGCGTTCGGCGGGTTCGCTGGCCAAGGAGATGAGCGCGTCCCGGGGCGCGGTGCGCAGGCCCTTGCCGGTCCGGTCGAGGGCCAGCACGGCACCGATCCCGGGCAGCGTGTGCACGAGCAGGAGCAGCGGCTTGGCGAGGGCGGAGAGCCCGTAGCCGAGGCCGGCGACGGCCTTGTGGCCGCCGGAGCGGTCGGCCAGGTGGCCGCCGGTGAGCCGGACGAGGGCGCTGACCCCGTTGTAGAGGCCGTCGAGCAGGCCGAACCCGAGCGGGGAGAGGCCGAGCCCGGCGACGAGGTAGAGCGGCAGCACGGCCGTCACCATCTCCGAGGAGACGTCGGTGACGAGGGAGACCGTGCCGAGGGCGAGCACCGTGGGGGCGACGGCGGCGCGCCGCCCGGGGCGGGAGTCCCGGGCGGCGGCCGTCGGCGTCGTCACGGGCTGCGCGGGGGTGCCGCGGCTGTCCGCAACGTACATGGTCAGGAGGCCCAGATCCCCGTGATGTCGGTGGCGGTGGCGGCGTTGCCGGCGTGGGCCGTCAGACCCGCCAGGCCCTCGACGGTGCGCAGCACGTCGTAGTGGTTGTAGGTGGTCGAGGTGGTCGACCCCGGAGTCACCGGCTGGCCGTACAGGACGGTCGGGATGCGGTTGCCGGCCAGGCGGTTGTCCTCGTCGAACGTGACGATCAGCAGGCTGTTGTGGGTCTTGGCCCAGTCCGCGTACGCCTTGAGGTTGTTCTTCACCCAGGTGTCACCGGTGCCGACCGAGCAGTCGTGCATGTCGTTGCACAGGTCCGGCACGACGAAGGAGACCTTCGGCAGGGTGGTGAAGTCGGTCGGGAACTGGCCCATCGTCTTCGCGGTGCTGGTGGGCACGTTGGAGAACGCGAACCAGGGGTTGTGCTTGCGGGCGTAGCGGCCGCTGGAGCAGGTGGTGGAACCCTGGCTGGGCAGGCCCTCGTTGTAGCTGCCCCAGCTCTTGCCGGCGGCGATCAGCTCGGAGGCCAGGTTGGCGGCGGAGCTGAAGCCGGGGGTGTAGCAGCTGTCGCCGGTCACGCCCTGGTTGCTGCCGGAGAACAGCTGGAGGTAGTTGGGCTGGCTCGGGTGGGTGATGCCGTACGACTGCGAGAGGCTGGCACCGCCCGTCCTGAGCGAGTTGATGTACGGGGCGCTCGAGCTGCCGATCACCTGGCTGTAGGCGTGGTTCTCGAACACGGCGACCACGATGTGGTCGGGCTGGGGCAGGGCCGCGGCGTGTGCGTCCTGCGTGCCGCCCAGGCCGGTCCAGATCCCCGCGGCGGCGAGGCTGAGGCCGAAGGCCGAGGCGAGGGCGGTGACACTGCGGCGGGGCCGGGAGAGCGATATGCCGAACACGGCATGACCTCCGTCAGACATGGTGTGGGGTTGGCGGCGCGACGCAAAGGTAGGGGCGTCGGGTCCCCCGGTCGGCGCGGTACGGGTGAAGATCAGGAAAACGGTCGGTGCGGGTCCGATGGGGACGGGGCCGGCCCGCGTGCCGCCGGCACCGTACCGGCCGCCGTGCGCGCAGGCCAGAGACCTGCCATGCCTCCTGGGAATGGCTCGGTGGGCCCCGGTGATTGGGCCGTGCGGGCGTCATATCCGGCAGTCGTCCCACGATGTGGCGGGGCATCGGGCCGGAGCGCGTCCGTTCCGGCCCGGCGGCCGACGTGACACGCGCAGCACACCTCCGGGTCGCCCGTGCGCAACCCACCGCCGGCGGCGGTGGGGGCGGGGCGGGGCGCGGCCGTGCGACGCCGCGGAAGTGATCGTTCCGTCCCACGCGCCCGCCGCCATGCGCAAGCCACTACCAGGTCAAGAAACGGTAAAGGAAGCAACGTGCCCGGTCGGATTGTCATCTTCACGGCCGAATGACAGTTCGCCCCCGAGGGGCATCACCAGTCGGAGCATCGCGATGTCCTACGGACCCAACGGGTCGAACACCCCCGCCCAGGGCCACGGCGGCCAGGGGAACCCCGAGGGGTACCCGGAGCACGGCGACCGCCCGCCCCACCAGGCTCCCGGCCGGGCGTACGGGCAGCAGCCCCCCGGCGGCCAGGGGTACCCGGGGCACGCGTACGAAGGGCAGGCGTACGAAGGCGGGCCCCAGGGCGCGCCCGCGTACGGTGCCCGGCCGCACGGCGGCCCGGGCCACGGGCAGCAGCCGTACGGCGACCAGGGCACGATGCACCTCCGCGGCGTCGGTCAGGGCCCGGGCGGCCCCGGCGCCGCGCCCGCGGCCGCCGACCAGGGGACGATGCACCTGCGCGCCGGCGACCACGGCCAGGCCCAGGGCTACGCCCAGCGGCCCCACCCCGGTACCCCGCAGCAGGCCCCGCACGGCACCGTGGCCCCCCGCGCCTACCCCGGGTACGCCGCGCCGCAGGCCCCGTACGAGGGTCAGGCCCCCTACGGGTCCCCGGCCGCCCACGAGGCCCGGGCGCCCTACGGCGCGCAGGCCCCGGCACAGGACCCCGCGCAGGCCCCGTACGAGCCCCCCTTCACCTACGACCAGGGCCGCCCCTACCACCGCCCCGCGCCCGACCGGGCGGCTCCCGAAGGCCCGCACGGCCACGCGGCCGACGGGTACGACCGGGGGCGTCCGTACGACGCCGACAGCGCGTACGACGCCGGTCGCGGCCACGACGACGACCGCGGGTACGACCACGAGCCGCCCCGCCGCCGCTCCCGCGCCCGCCGCTGGCTGATCGGCTCCACCGTGGTCGCGGTGCTCGGCATCGGTGCCTGGCAGACCATGAGCTACTACGAGATACCCCCCTTCACCGACAAGGGCGACCCGGTCTCCTTCGACCAGACGCCCTCCGGGGGCGACTCCGGCTCCGACTCCGGCGGCACGTCCCGGGCCAAGCCCGCCGACTCCAAGACCCTCATGCCGACCGGCCCGAAGGCCGCGTTCAAGGTCGCCAACACCCTCGACGACGGCACGAAGATCGGCGTGGTGACGTACGACGGCAAGAAGTCGGGCTTCACCGGCAAGGTCTGGGTCTGGGCCCCCAAGGAGTACTCGGACCCGAAGTACGCCAAGAGCGGCTTCCCGGTGCTGATCGCGCTGCCGGGCGGCGCCGGCTACCCCATGAACTACTGGATGGGCACCGACCTCAAGCTCCAGTCGAGCATCACGCAGTGGTACCAGGAGGGCAAGAGCAAGCCCTTCCTGCTGGCGATGCCCGTGCAGAACCCGCAGCCGGACACCGACGGCACCTACTGGGACGGCAGCGACATCCCCGGCCAGCCCAAGATGGGCACCTGGCTGACGGAGGACGTACCGGAGCTGATGAAGGAGAACTTCCGCACCATCAAGTCCCGGGACGGCTGGGCGTTCATGGGCTCCTCCACCGGCGGGTTCAACGGCCTCAAGGCCGTGCTGCAGAAGCCCGACAGGTTCAAGGCCGTGGTCGCCTCCGGCCCGGACGTCGTACCGGACTCGCGGCTGTGGAAGGGCCACGAGAAGGAGAAGCAGGAGAACAACCCGCAGGTGCTCGCGCAGCGCCTGATCGACCGCAAGGGACCGGACGTCTACCTCGCCTTCCAGGTCGGCACGAACGAGAGCAACCCCAGGACCCTGCCCGACGTACAGAAGTTCATCGCCACGTACGGCAAGGGCCCGATCCACACCAGCCTGCGGATCATCCAGGGCGGCAGGCACAACGCGGCGACCTACGTGCCCAACATGGGCGAGGGCCCCATCCAGTTCATCAGCGAGCACATGGAGGGCCCCACGCCCTCCTCGTGACCCCCCCGGACCGCCGCCGCGCCCGCCGCCCGCCTCCCTCCCCCCGGAGCGCGGCGGGCGCGGCGGCCCGCACCACCCGCACCGAGGGGTCGGGAAGGGATCCGCACGGCCCCCGGACTGTCCGAGAACGGACGTTCGATCCTATGATCGGCTGCCATGACGGAATCCGGTTCCTGGTCGGTCGCGGGCGTCGACCTGCACGTCGACCTCGACGCGGCCGGCGGCCGCCGGGCGGCCCTCGAACACGGACTGCGCGACGCCATCCGCACCGGCCGACTGCTCTCCCGCGCCCGGTTGCCCTCCACCCGCCGCCTCGCCGCCGAACTCGGCCTCTCCCGCGGCACCGTGCAGGCCGCCTACGACCAGCTGACCGCCGAGGGCTACCTGACGGCCCGGCGCGGCGCCGGCACGGTCGTCGCCGCCCCGCTCGCCGGGACCGGCGGGTCGCCCGCCGCGGAGGACCGCGGCCCGACGACCCCCGCCCACGACCTGCGCCCCGGCAGCCCCGACGTCGCCACCTTCCCGGTGGCCGCCTGGCTGCGCGCCGTCCGCCGGTCGCTGGGCTCCGCCGCCCCCGAGACGTACGGCTACGGCGACCCGCGCGGCCGCATCGAACTGCGCACCGCCCTCACCGAGTACCTCGGCCGCACCCGGGGCGTGGTTGCCCACCCCGGGCGGATCGTCGTCACCTCCGGCTACGTCCAGGCGCTGGCCCTGCTCGCCCGCCTGGTGGCGGAGCGGGGCGGCCGGACCGTCGCCATGGAGGACCCGGGCCTCGGCTTCCACCGGGAGGTGGTGCGGCGCCGCGGCCTGGAGGTCGTACCGCTGCCCGTCGACGGGCGCGGCGCACGCTGCGCGGAGCTCGGCGCGGCCGACGCGGCCGTGGTCACCCCGGCCCACCAGTACCCGACCGGCGTGCCGCTGCACCCGGCCCGGCGGCGCGAGCTCACCGAGTGGGCCGGGGCCCGCGGGGCCCTGGTGGTCGAGGACGACTACGACGGCGAGTTCCGGTACGACCGCCAGCCGATCGGCGCCCTCCAGGGCACCGCGCCCGCGCAGGTGGCCTACCTGGGCACGGTCTCGAAGTCCCTGGCCCCGGCCCTGCGGCTGGCCTGGATCGTGCTGCCCGAGGAGCTCGTCGACCCCGTCGTCGACCTGAAGCTGCACAGCGACCACCACACCGAGACCCTCGGTCAGCTCGCCCTCGCCGAGATGATCACCGGTCACGCGTACGACCGCCACATCCGGGCCGTCCGGATGCGCTACCGGCGCCGCCGTGACCAGCTCGTGGCCCGGCTGGGCCCCGCCGGCCGCGTCCAGGGCATCGCGGCCGGCCTGCACGCCCTCGTGACGCTCCCCGAGGGCGGCCCGGTGGAGGCGGACCTGCACGCCCGGGCCGCGGCGGCGGGCCTCGCGCTCGGCTGGCTCGACGACCACTGGCAGGCCCCGTACGCGACCGCCCCGGACCGTCGCCAGGGCCTGGTCGTCGGCTACGGCACCCCGCGCGAACGCGACTGGCCGGCGGCCCTCGACGCGCTCGCGAACCTGCTCGACGGGGCCCGGTAGCGAAGCGGGGGCGGCCCTGCGGGGCGCCGGTTCGGGCGGGAAGTGGACCAGTCGTACGGGTCGTGAATGGTCCTGGGGCCCGGGCCACCTGGTCCGTAGGGTCGAAGTACCGGTCGAGCGGGGGCGGTTGGCGCCCGCCGCCGGCGCCGCCGGCACCCCCCGCCCGGTGGCCCCGCCCGCCCCGCTGCTCCGGAGACGTCCCGATGAGGATCCTGCCCGCGCCCGGCCCCGCCCGGCTGCTGATCGCCGCCCAGCTGGGCAGTTCCGTCGGCGACGGGGCGTACTACGTGACGTCCGCCCTCTACTTCACGACCGTCGTCGGCCTGTCGCCCGCGCAGATCGGACTGGGCCTGACCCTCGGCTGGGCCGTCGGCTCGCTGGCCGGGGTCCCGCTCGGCGCCCTCGCCGACCGGCGCGGACCGCGCGGCACCGCGGTGCTGCTGGCCCTGGCCACCGCCGCGGCCGTGGGGTCATTCCCGTTCGCCCGCTCGTACGCCGCGTTCGCCGCGGCCGCCGTGGCGTACGCGACCGCCCAGTGCGGCCTGGCCGCGGCCCGGCAGGCCCTGCTGGCCGCGCTGGTGGAGCGGGCCGGACGGACCGGCGTACTGGCCCGGTTGCAGGCGGCCGGGAACGCGGGGCTGGCCGTGGGCGCGGCCCTCGGCGGACTGGCGCTGCACGCGGGCACCCGCGGGGCGTACCTGGCGGTGTTCGCGCTGGACGCGCTGGCGTTCCTGCTGTGCGCGCTGCTGCTGCACCGGCTGCCGGTCGCGCCGGCCGGCGGAGCGCCGACCGTCGGCCCGGTGCGGACCGCGTCCGGGGTGCGGACCGCGGCCGGAGCACCGGCCGGACCGCGGCTCGCGGTGCTCCGGGACCGCCCGTACGCGGTGCTGACCCTGCTCAACGCGGTGCTCCTGCTGCGGATGCCGCTGCTCAGCCTCGCGCTGCCGCTGTGGATCGTCCGGCGCACCGACGCCCCCGGCTGGCTGGTCTCGGGGCTGTTCGTGCTCAACACCGCGGCGGTGACGCTCTTCCAGGTGCGCACGGCCCGCGCGGTGACCGGCCGGGCCACCGCGGTCCGGGCGGTGCGGAGCTCGGGCCGGCTCATGCTGGCCGCCTGCCTGGTGTACGCCGTCTCGGCCGCGGGGCTGCCGGGCTGGGGCGCGGCGGCCGTGCTGGTCGCCGGCTCCGTGCTCCACGTGCTCGGCGAGATGCGCCACTCCGCGGGCTCGTGGCAGCTCGGCTTCGACCTCGCGCCGGCCGACCGGATGGGTCAGTACCAGGGCTTCTTCGGCACCGGCCTCGCGCTGGCGCGCACCCTCGGGCCGCTGCTGCTGACCTCCCTGCTGCTGGTGTGGGGGATCCCGGGCTGGGTGCTCCTCGGCGGCGTCTTCGCCGCGGCCGCCTGGGCCGTGGGCCCGGTCGGTCGCTGGGCCGCCCGGACCCGCCCGACCCCCGCCGCCGGCGCGTCGGCGACCGCTTCCGCAACGGCCTCCGGGTCCGCCGGGCACCCTGGCGGTGCCGCGGCGGCCCGGGGCGGGCCCGCGACCGCCGCCGCGTCGGCCTGACCGGCCGGCGGCCCGACCGGCCGGGGCCGGCCGGCTTCACCGGGGGTCGACGCCGCCGGGCGGGGGGCCGGTGAACGCGCCGGCCCGGGCGGCGAGGGCGGCGGCGCGGGCGGCCCGGGCCGGCAGGGCCGGGTCGGGGTCCGTGCCCAGCAGCACCAGCTCGTGGAAGAGGGGTGCGGTCGCGGCGACCAGCAGCGGGCGGGGCACCGTGCCCGGCGGCACCTCGCCGCGGGCCCCGGCCCGTTCGACGACCTCGGCCGAACGCTCGTACCGGCCCGCCCAGAAGGCCCGCAGCGCGCGGGCCGCCTCCGCGGAGCGGAACGACGCCGCGACGAGGGCCGTGGTCAGCGAGGGTTCGGCGACGACGGCCTCGAGGATCTCCTGGTTCATGGCCGTCAGATCGCCTTCGAGGGAACCGGTGTCGGCCGGCCGCCAGGCGTCGTCGGCCGCCGAGTCCAGCAGGTCGGCCAGCAGGCCGCCGACGTCCCGCCAGCGCCGGTAGACCGTGGTGCGGTGCACCCCGGCCCGCTCGGCCACCGCGTCCACGGTGAGCGCGTCGTACCCGTGCTCGACCAGCTGGAGCCCGGCGGCCTCCAGGACCTGGGCGCGCACCCGCGCGCTCCGCCCGCCGGGCCGGGAGCCGGCCGCCGCGGAGGCCTCGGCGGCCGGCTTCTGGATCTTGTTCGGGAAACCCCTTGCGGGGGGAGTGGGAGCCATGTGAACATCTTAACGCAACAGCAGTCGCTTTAAGGAGTCCGCCTCGCACCGCACCGACCCGCACCACCCCAGTCGCACCACCCAGCTGAGCCTGCGCGCCGTGTCCAAGGCCCACGGCGGCCGGATCGTCCTCGACGGCGTGACCTGCTCGTTCGCCGCGGGTGAGCGGACCGGGATCGTCGGGGAGAACGGATCCGGGAAGACCACCCTCCTCCGCCTCCTCGCCGGGCTCGACCACCCCGACCGGGGCGACGTCACCGTGACCGCCCCCGGCGGCCTCGGCCTGCTCGCCCAGGAGGAGCCGCTGCCCGGCCACCTCACCGTCCAGGACGTCGTCGACCGCGCCCTCGCCGACCTGCGCGGCATGGAGGCCCGGCTGGGCGAACTCGAACGCGCCGTGGCGGGCGGCGACGAGCACGTCCTCACCGAGTACGGCGACCTCCTCACGGCGTTCGCGCTGCGCGGCGGGTACGACGCCGACGCCCGCCTCGAACGCGGCCTGCACGGTCTCGGCCTGGCCCGACTGGCGCGCGGTCGGCACGTCGGCGGGCTCTCCGGCGGTGAGCGGGTCCGGCTGCGCCTGGCCGCCCTGCTGGCCGCCGACCCCGAGGTGCTGCTGCTCGACGAGCCCACCAACCACCTCGACGACGACGCCCTGACCTGGCTGGAGGAACACCTGCGCGGCCGGACCGGCACCACCGTCGCCGTCTCCCACGACCGCGTCTTCCTCGACCGGGTCGCCACGACCCTCGTGGAGGTGGACGGCGACGCGCACCGGGTGACCCGTTACGGCAGCGGCTACGCCGGCTACCTCGCCGAGCGCGCCGCCGAACGGCGGCGCCGGGTCCAGGCGCACGCCGACTGGAGCGCGGAAACGGCCCGGCTGCGCGAGGTCGCCGCGACCACCGCCCGCCGGGTGGCCCCCGGCCGCGCGAGGAAGGACGGGAACAAGATGGCCTACGACCGCGCCGCCGGCCGGGTCCAGCAGTCCCTGGCCGGCCGCGTCCGCAACGCCGAGGAGCGGCTGCGCCGCCTCCTCGACGCGCCGGTGCCCGCGCCGCCGGAGCCGTTGCGCTTCACCCCCGTGCTGCCCGCGCCCGGCGGTATCCCGGCCGGCGACCGGAAGGCTCCGCTGGTGGCGGCCGAAGGGGTCGCCGTCGCCGGCCGGCTGGCGCCGGTGGGCCTCGCGCTCGGGGCGGGCGACCGGCTGCTGGTGACCGGCGGCAACGGCGCCGGCAAGAGCACCCTGCTGCGGGTGCTGGCCGGCGAACTCGTCCCCGACGAGGGGCGGATCGTACGCCGCGGCCGCCTCGGGCACCTGGCCCAGCAGCCCGACGTCGGCCCGCCCGGCCGGACCGTCCGGGAGGCGTTCGGAGCGGCTGGTACCGAACGCCTGCTCGCCCTCGGGCTGTTCGCCCGGGACCGGCTGGACGTCCGGATCGGCGACCTGTCCACCGGTCAACGGCAGCGACTGGCGCTGGCGCAACTGGTCTCCGAGCCGGCCGACGTCCTGCTGCTCGACGAGCCCACCAACCACCTCTCCCTCGCCCTGGGCGAGGAGCTGGAAGCCGCGCTCGACACCCACCCCGGGGCCGTGGTCGTCGTCAGCCACGACCGGCGGCTGCGCGAGCGCTGGCGCGGCGCCGTCCTCGACCTGGCCCCGGCCCGCGCCGCCGCCCCGGCATCCGCCGCCGTGTCCGCCCCCGCATCCGCCCTTGCCCCCGTCCTCGCCCCCGTCCTCGAAGGAGCCCCGTGACCGACGCGACCCCCACCACGCCGTCCGCCCGGCCCGTCCAGGTGACCACCGTGCCCGTCGGTGACGCCGCGGCCGGCCCCTACGGCATCACCACCGGCCCGGACGGGGCCCTGTGGTCCACCCTCGTCCACGCCGGCGCCGTCGCCCGCCTCGGCCCCGACGGCGCCGTCGACCGCTTCGACCTGGACGCGCCCGACTGCGGCCCCTCCGTCATCACCGCCGGCCCGGACGGCGCCCTGTGGTTCACGCGCCTCAAGGACCACCGGATCGGCCGCATCAGCACGGACGGACGGTCCCGCAGCTTCGACCTGCCCGGGTCCGGCAGCGGCCCCTTCGGGATCGCGGCGGGGCCGGACGGCGCCCTGTGGTTCACCCAGATGCACGCCGACGCGATCGGCCGGATCACGACGGACGGCCGGGTGACCGCGTTCCCCTTGCCCGTCGCCGGTGCCTTCCCCTCGTTCATCACGGCCGGCCCCGACGGGGCCCTGTGGTTCACGCTGAACCAGGCCGACGCCGTCGGACGGATCACCACCGAGGGCGCGATCGACCTGTACGAGCTGCCCACCGCGGGCGCGGCTCCCGTCGGCATCACCGCCGGACCGGACGGCGCCCTGTGGTTCGTCGAGATCGGCGCGGGGCGGATCGGGCGGATCACGACCGGGGGAGAGGTCTCCGAGTTCCCGCTCCCGGACCCCGCCGCCCGGCCCCACGCCATCGCCCCGGGCCCCGACGGCCGTTGCTGGTACACGGAATGGGGCACCGGCCGGGTGGGCGCCGTCACGGTGGACGGTGCCGTCACGACGTACGACCTCCCGCTCGCCGACGCCGAGCCGCACGGTATCGCCGCGGGCCCGGACGGCGCGGTCTACGCCGCCCTGGAGATCGGCCACCTCGCCCGCCTCGTGCCGGCCGCGCCCACGACGTGACCGTGACGGGCGGCGATGCCGATCGCGGACCGACCGCGAGGGCGAGGGCGAGGGCGCGGGCCGGGGTGCCCGTCCCCGGCCCCGCTACGCCGGCGGCGGCACGGCCTTCTCGGCCGCCCGGCTGACCCGCTCCCAGCCCGCCCAGGTCGCCTTGCGGCGCTCGGCGATGTCGAAGGCGAGGTCGTACACCATGCTCCCGAGGAGCAGTCGCAGCGGCGGCTCCTCGGCGTCGACCAGCGCGAGCACGGCCTCGGCGGCCAGCCGCGGCTCGCTGTCGACCGAGCCCTCGGCCCACTGCCGCTCCAGTTCGGCCCGGAGCGGGGCGTAGGGCTCCAGCGGGGTGGTCGTGCGCATCGACGTGTAGAGGTCGGTCCAGTAGCCGCCCGGCTGGACGATGCTGACCTTGACGCCGAACGCGGCTCCCTCCATCGCCAGGGCCTCGCTCATGCCCTCCAGGGCGAACTTGCTCGCGCTGTAGAGGCCGGTCGAGGGGAAGCCCGCCAGCCCGCCGATGCTGGAGATCTGCACGACGTGGCCGCCGCCCTGGGCGCGCAGTACGGGCATCGCCGCCTGGCTGACCCACAGCGCGCCGAAGAAGTTCACCTCCATCTGTGCGCGCGCCTCCGCCTCCGTGAACTCCTCGACCATGCCGGACGCGAGCGTGCCGGCGTTGTTGACCACGACGTCGAGCCGGCCGAAGTGCTCGGCGGCCGCGGCGACCGCCGCGAACGCGGCGGCGCGGTCGGTGACGTCCGCGGTCAGCGGCAGGACGCGGCCGGGGTGGGCCGCGGCCAGTTCGTCGAGCGCGGCGGTCGTGCGGGCGACGGCCGCGACCCGGTCGCCGGCGGCGAGCGCCGCCTCGGCGAACGCGCGTCCCAGGCCCCGGCTGGCCCCGGTGACGAACCAGGTACGAGATCCGCGCGTGGCGGGCTCGGCAGTGGCAGCGGCAGCGGTGGTCGTGGTCGAGGGTGCGGTGGTGGTCATGTGGATCCCCCTTCGTGAAGCAAAAGAGACGAGACGATCCGTCTCGCAGCGACGAGCGTCATCGTGCCACGGCGTTCCGCGTCCCGCAAGACGGACCGTCTCGTCTCTGGTGTTGGTAGGGTGCCCGCATGACGACGCCGCAGCCCAAGGCCCCGAACGCCGCCCGGCGCAGCCAGGCCTCCCGCCGGGCGATCCTGACCGCCGCCTTCGACCTCGCGGGAGAGCTCGGCTACGCCAAGCTCAGCATCGAGGCCATCGCCGCCCGCGCCGGCGTGGGCAAGCAGACCATCTACCGCTGGTGGCCCAGCAAGGGCGCGGTGCTCTTCGACGCGTTCCTCATGCTCAGCGAGGGCGGGGAGGGGGAGGCGGAGACCGCCGGCCTCCCGGACACCGGGGACCTGGCGGCCGACCTCAAGACCGTCCTGCGCGCGACGCTGGCCGAGCTCGCCGACCCCCGCATCGCCGAGCCCATGCGCGCGCTCACCATCGAGGTGGCGGGCGACCCCGAACTGGCCGCCCGGTACGCCGAGAGCCTCGACGAGCCCGTCCGCGAGATCAAGCGCCGCCGCCTGCGGGCCGCCCGCGACGCCGGCCAACTCGCCGCCGACGTCGACCTCGACGTCGCCATCGACGGCATCTGGGGCCCGCTGCTGAACCGCTGGCTGCTGCGTACCGGACCGTTGAACCCCGAGTACACCGACGCCCTGGTCGACACCGCGCTCCGCGGCCTGCGCCCCGCCTGACCCCGCCCCCGCGGCGTGTGCGGCCCGGCGCCGCCGGGTACGCGCGAGGGGTGACCCGGGGGGCCCGCGCTGCGGAAGGAAGCGAGACCATGGACGTCGAAACGCCGGTGCGGGCCTCCGCCGCCGGCACCGCGGGACTGCCGCGCGGCCGGGGTGCGCTCTCGGGCGCCGTACGGACCGCACTGCTCGCCGAGGGGCCCCGCGCGCTGCCCGCCGGGGCCGAGGTGGCGGCCGCGGACCCGTACGGCGAGGACCTCCAGCTTGCCCTCCACCTGTGCTACGAGCCGCACTACCGAGGCTTCCCCGGGGTGGCGGACGGCGTGGAGTGGGACCCCGGGCTGCTCGGTTTCCGGCTGCTGCTCGAACGCCGCTTCCTCGACGCCCTGCGCGCCGACGTCCGGGCCGACGACCGGGTCGACCGGGCCCTGCGCGAGGTCCTGTCCGAACCCGCCGACGCGTACGGCGTCTCGCACTACCTGCGCGACGAGGGCGGGTCGACCCAGCTGCGCGAGTACGCCGCCCTGCGCTCGGTGCACCAGCTCCGGGAGTCCGACCCGTACGCCTGGGTCCTGCCGCGGCTGCGCGGGCGCGCCAAGGCCGGCATGGCGGCGGTGCTGTACGACGAGTTCGGCGGCGGCCGTGCCGAGCGCGTCCACGCCGAGCTGTGGGCCGGCCTGATGACCGACCTCGGGCTCGACCCCTCCTACGGCCGCTACGTCCCCGCGGCGGGCGCGGCCACCCTCGCCGCCTCGAACCTCATGTCCCTCTTCGGCCTGCACCGGTCGCTGCGCGGCGCGCTGGTCGGCCACGTCGCGACCGTGGAGGTCACCTCCTCGCCGGCCGCGGCCCGGATGGTCGTGGCCCTGCGGCGGGCCGGTGCCGGGCCCGCGGCCCTGCTGTTCTACGAGGAGCACGTCGAGGCCGACGCGGTGCACGAGCAGCTCGTACGGCGCGAGGTGGTCGGCGGACTCCTCGCCGAGGAACCGGAGTTGGAGGCGGACGTGGCCTTCGGCATCGCCGCCACCGTCCGGCTGGCGGAGTGGGAGGCCGACCGGCTGCTCACCGCCTGGAGGTCGGGCCGCTCGGGGCTGCGGGTGCCGCTGGAGGGGTGACGCGCCGGAGGAGCCGGAGCCGGCGCGGGATCGCCGCCCCCCGCCGAGCCCGCCCCCCGCCGCGTCCCGACCGCCGCGTCCCGGCGGAGTGGGGCGACCACCACGTGGTGGTCGCCCACTCCGCCGGATCCCGGCCGCCGCCGGTGGGACGGGCGCGGTCAGCGGCGGACCCGGCCGCGGTGGCTCGTGTCGCAGAACGGGTAGCGCAGGCTGCGCCGGCAGGCGCACAGCGCCACGACGGGCCGGTCGGAGCGGCGTACCGTGCCGTCCGGCAGGACGACCTCCACCGGGCCCTCGATGAGCACCGGCCCGCCGAGGACCGCGGTCGCCCGCGGGACGGGGGCCGATCGGGAGGGGGGTTCGGGGACCTCGCCGCCGCTGCCGCGCCGGTGGTCGCCAGGACTCCCGCGCCGGGTGTCGCCCCGACTCCCGTCCTCGGCCCCGGACCGGCCGTCGGCCCCGTCGCGGGGCCCGTCCTGCGGAAGGTCCGGTCGGCGTTCGGCTTCGGCGCACACGGCAGGTCACCGTCCTCGGTCGTACGTGTCGTCCCCGGCGCCTGCCCGGTTCCGGTCCCGCCATGCACGCCCCGGCCGGGCCGGAGCCCGGTTCTGCGGGCGCGCGCAGGGTAGACGCGGGCCATGACCAGTGCCCTGCCGCAGCCCCCCGAGGTCCCGGTGCCGACCATGGGCGTGGAGGAGGAGTTCTTCCTCGTCGATCCCCGCACCCGGGCACCCGTACCGCGCGCCCCCGACGTGATCCGGGCCCTGGAGCCCACCCTCGGAGAGCAGGTCCAGGCCGAGTTCTACCGCTGCCAACTGGAGCTGTGCACCACGCCCACCGCCTCGCGCACCGACCTGCGCGACCAGCTGACCGCACTGCGCGCCGCCGGCGTCGACGCGGCCCGCGCCGCCGGCTGCCGGCTCGTGGCCTCCGGCACGGCCGTCGTCCCGCCGACCGCACCGGTCCCGGTCACCGACACCCCCCGCTACCGGCGGATGGCCCGCCGGTTCCGGCGGCTCGTGGACGGACGCCTCGGGATCGTCTGCGGCTGCCACGTGCACGTCGGCACCGCCGACCGCGCCCAGGCCCTGGCCCTGGCGAACCTGCTGCGCCCCGAACTCCCCGCCCTCCAGGCCCTGCTGTCCAACTCCCCGTACGACGCCGGCCGGGAGAGCGGGATCGCGGGCCGGCGCTCGGTCGTGTTCGGGCGCTGGCCGACGGTCGGACCGCCGCCGCTGCTCGACGTCGGCGCGTACGAGCACACCGCGGCGGCGCTGGTCGCCTCGGGGACCGTGATGGACCGGCGGATGATCTACTGGTTCGCCCGGCCCTCCGAACACGTGCCGACCCTCGAGGTCCGGGTCGCGGACGCCAACGCCGACGTCGACATGACGGTGCTGCTCGCCCTGCTCGTGCGCGGCCTGTGCCTGACGGCGCTGCTGGACGGGACGGAGGCCGCGGCGCAGCCGCCCGTCACCGAGGAGCGGCTGCTCCGGGCCCACCGGTACGCCGCCCGGTACGGGCTGCGCGGCGAGGCGCTGGACCCGCACACCGGCGCGCGGATGCCGGCGGCCGAACGCGTCGCGGACCTGTTCCGGCGCGCCGCCCCGGGACTGGTCGCCGCGGGCGACCTCGACGAAGCCGGCCGGCTGCTGGACCGGGCGTTGGACCGGGGCGACGGCGCGGCGCGCCAGCGGGCCGTCTACCGGTGCCGCCACCGCCTGCGCGAGGTCGTCGACGCGCTCGTGGTCGCGACCGCCGCCGCCTGAAGGCATGCCGGGGCCGGGACCGGGTAACGGCGCGGCACCGGCCCTCGACCACGAAACGGAGGAGACCGTGCCCAGAGGATCCAGCCCCAAGCGGGAACGCCAGTACGAGCACATCAAAGAGAGCGCGATGGACCGCGGCGAGAGCAGGAAGCGCGCCGAGGAGATCGCCGCCCGGACGGTGAACAAGGAACGGGCCCGCTCCGGCGAGTCCGAGACCGCGAGCAAGACCTCCCTCCAGGACATGTCCTCCTCCGAACGGGGCGGACAGCGCTCGCACAGCGGCGCCGGGGGGCCCACGTACGACCAGCTCTACGAGGAGGCCAAGCGGCGCAACCTGCACGGCCGCTCGCAGATGAACAAGGCCGAGCTGAAGCAGAAGCTCGGCAAGTGACCGGCTCCGGTCGACCGGGAGGGGCCCGCCGTCATCGGGGCCCCTCCCGGGTGTCAAGCGCGTGTCAGCCGTCCCCGTCCCCCAGGTGGTAGACCGCGAACGCCCGGTCGATGACCGGCATCGCGACGTTGCGGACCCGCACCCCGCCGGCCGTCAGACCGTGCTCGGTGCCCCGGTGGGCGTGCCCGTGCACGACGAGGTCGGCCCCCGCCTCGTCGACCGCCTCCGCCAGCAGGTACGTGCCGAGGAACGGGTAGATCTCCAGCGGCTCGCCGACCAGGGTGTCCGGCACCGGTGAGAAGTGGGTGAGCGCGATCCGGGTCCGGCAGCCCGCGTCCGCCAGCTCGCGCAGCGCACGGAACAACCCCTGCGCCGACTCCCGGGCGTGCCGGACGAACGCCTTCATCTCCGGTTCGCCGAACTCGCCCGCGCTGCGCCCCGCGAAGCCGCCGCAGAAGCCCTTGGCGCCCGCGACGCCCACCTTCCGGCCGTCGAGGTCGAGCAGCACGCTCTCGCCCTCCAGCACGCTGACCCCGGCGTCCTTCAGGATGCGCGTCACCGCGTCGGGCTCGTCGCTCTGGTAGTCGTGGTTGCCCAGCACGGCGACCACCGGAACCGGCAGCTCGGCCACCTCCGCGGCGACGACCCGGGCCTCGACGGCGGTGCCGTGCCGGGTGAGGTCGCCGGCGAGCAGCAGCACGTCGGCGTGCCGGGGGAGCGTCTCGAACGCGGGGCGCAGCAGTCCCTGGCCGTCCGGCCCGAGGTGGATGTCGCCGACCGCGGCCACCCGGATCACGGCAGCACCTCCGGACGGTCCGGCGGGTCCGCGCGGGTGACGACGAGGTCGGTCAGCAGCGGTACGCCCGCCAGTTCGGCCTCGGCGATGACCCGCACGCGCTCCCGGTGCTCGATCGTGGCGACGCTGCCGGTCAGCACCACGGTGTCGCCGCGCAGGTCGATGCCGATGCCGAGTTCGGCGGTGTCGCCGTCGGCGAGGCGCCGTCGCAGGTGCTCGACGCGATACTCCACGGGCTCCTTCACCGGTCCTCCTCGTCCGCGGTCCGGCCCCCGCCGCCCGGCCGTCCGGGGCGATGACGTCGAGGCGTTCCAAGAGGAAGAGGAACGCGTCCGGCATGGGGGCGCAGCCGTGTCGGCGGCGCAGCCGGCCCCAGTCGATGCGCTCGCGCAGCAGCCGGGCCATCGGGAGCAGGTCGCCGAAGTCGCAGTAGTGCTCGGACAGGGCGGCGAGCCGGCTGTCCATCAGGTCGGTGGGGGCGAGGACCGGCATCCACACCGAGTCCACGGGGCGGGTCTCCGCCCGCTCCAGCAGGTCCAGGTCGACCGGCCGTCGGGCCAGCTCGAAGATCAGGTCGATCTCCTCGCCGGCCGAACTGCCCTTGACCAGCCAGTCCTCGGGGGCCTGCCGCATCGCGATGCCCCCGTGCTCCAGGGCGGCGACCACGTCGTCGGCGTCCTCGCGCCGCACGCAGAAGTCGGTGTCGTGCTGGAAGCGCGCGGGGACGCCGTGGGCGTACGCCGCGACGCTGCCGGCCAGCGCGAAGGGCCGCCCGGAGGCCTTGAGCAGCGAGGCCACGCGCTTCGTGGTCTCCAGGATGGCCTGCGTGTGGTCCTGGGGGAGGGCGTCCCGCCCGCCGGTGCCGGCGGGTGCCGACCGGTCTCGGTCTCTCACCCCGGGCGTGTGCCCGCACCGCTCCCGAACATTCCGGGCCGCCCCGCCCGGTCGGCGGGTTGCCCGCACCCGCGTCCGCACCGGCGGCGGGGAGGGGAAACGGGTGGCAGGGTGGGGGTAGGCGACGGCGAAGGGAGCCCATCGTGAGCAGCACCGAGGTGACGGTCGTACTCAGCGACTGCGACGAGGACGACGCGCGGGTCGTGCTCTCCACCCTGGGGGAGACGTTCACGCCGGAGCGCGCCGTGGCGGCACGCGGGGCGGCGCCCGCCCGGCCCGGGGGCGCGACGACGGTCTGGGCGTCGGTGTTCGACGTGGGGCATCCGCGCGAGCGGGCGGCGGCGGCCGGCCCGGTGACCCTGGAGCACCCGGTCAGCATCGAGGCGCAGGGCGGCTACCAGGCGGTGGACCGACTGCTGGCGGAGCTGGGGACGGTGTTCGAGATCGAGGCGGCGGGCACGGCCGCCGGCGACCAGGAGAAGGACGTGCACCTGCGCATCCGCGGCCGCTGAACCACCGGCACCACCGGGCGGGGCCCGTCACGAGCGCGCCGGCGGTCGGGAGCCGCGCAGCCCCTGCTCGATCTCCGCGAGGACCGTCCGCTCGCCCTCCGGGACGTCCGAGCCGTCCATGGCGGCGCCTCCTCCCGCGCTGCCGGCCGGTCCCGCCCGGCCGTCCGGGTCCTGGACCGCGACTACCCCGCCGGGGCGGCACCGGTCGCGGCCGGCCCGCCGGCCCCCGGCGTCGGATGCCGGTGCAGCGTGATCAGCAGTCGCCAGATCTCGCCCGCCAGTTCCTGCGGTGTCCCGTCGACCGCCCCGTGCAGCCAGTCGGCCAGGACGGCGCGGAAGGTGCCGCTCACCGCCGACGCGATGAGTTCGGGGGAGTGGCCGCCGGCCAGGGCCCGTTCCGCGCGGCTGCGTTCGCGCAGCTCGCGGTGCAGCGCCTCGCCGAGCGGCCCGGTGCCGCCGGGTGCCAGCAGGGTGCGGTGGAGGTCGGCGTGGCGCGCCACGCCCTCGAGGAAGTCGGTCAGCGGGGCCGGCGGCCGGGCCGGGTCGGGTACGCCCCGCCAGGCGTGCAGCGCCTCGACCGCGTCCCGCGCGATGCCGGCGCAGGTGTCGACGGCGAGGGCCGGTACGTCGGCGTAGTGGAGGTAGAACGTGGCCCGGCCGACGCCGGCCCGCCGGACCACGGCGGCCACGGTGATCTCGCCGAGCGGCCGCTGTGCGCACTCCTCGAGGAGGGCCTCGCCCAGCTTCCGCCGCGTCCGGGCCGCCCGCGGGTCCGCGTCGGGGCTCACCCGGCCGCCACCACGGCCGCCAGCGCCAGGGCGCCGGGCAGGGCCTGGACGAAGAGGATCCGGCGGTTGGCCGTCAGCCCTCCGTAGACGCCGGCGACCACGACGCAGCACAGGAAGAACACCCGGACCCGGTACCCGGTCGGGTCGGACTCCCACAGGCCCCAGGCCAGACCGGCGGCCAGGAAGCCGTTGTACAGGCCCTGGTTGGCGGCCAGCGTCGCGGTGGCGCGGGCCATCTCGGGGTCGTAGCCGGACAGGGCGCGGCCGCGCGGGCCCTCCCACAGGAACATCTCCAGCACCAGGACGTAGGCGTGGAAGAGGGCGATCAGCGCCACGAGGACGCTCGCGATGATGGACATGTGTCCAGAATAGCTGGACACATGTCCAGGAGATAGCCCGGGTTCCGGACCGGCGACCGATGAGTTTGCGCCCCGGAGGGAGTCGGTACACCTAGGACGCACATCAGCGAGGAGGCAGTCATGTCCAGCGACGGCAGTGACGGATTCACCACGTGCCTGTGGTTCGACGGCCGGGCCGAGGAGGCCGCGAACTTCTACCTCTCGGTGTTCAAGGACGCGAAGCTCGGGACGATCGCCCGGTACACGGAGGCCGGCCCGGGACCCGTGGGCGAGGTGATGGTCGTGGAGTTCGAGCTCAACGGCCAGAAGTTCGTCGGGCTCAACGGCGGGCCGGAGTTCCGGTTCAACGAGGCCGTGTCGTTCCAGATCCGCTGCAAGGACCAGGAGGATGCCGACTACTACTGGGACCGGCTGACCGACGGCGGGCAGGAGGTGGCCTGCGGCTGGCTCAAGGACCGGTTCGGGGTGTCGTGGCAGGTCTTCCCGGGCGCGCTCCTCGACCTGGTCGGGGGACCGGACCCGGAGGGGGCCGCCCGGGCCACCCGCGCCATGCTCGGCATGGTGAAGATCGACCTGGCCGCCGTGGAGCGCGCCTACGCGGGCGAGTAGCCCCTGCAACGCGGAGCCGTCCCCGGGCGCGCGGGCCGTCACTCCTCGGAGTGGCGTGCCCGGGCGCCCGACCGGGTCCGCCCGGCGGCCGGCATCCGCTCCGGGTGGCGCCGCAGGTACTCGCCCTCGAGCTCCGACATCCGCTGGGTGTGCGTGCGCAGGGCGTCGTCCGAGCCGTGCAGCAGGGTCTCGTGGCGGGTGCGGTGGATGGCTTCCAACTCCTTCAGCAGGCGGTCCTCCGCCAGCTGCTTGGGGGCCACCCCGCCGTCGTGCTCGGCCATGTTTCGCTCCTCGGTGCAGAGGATCGTTCCTCCACATCAGCGTAGATCCCGGCACACTGATCCGCCGGACACTCCCCACCACCCCCGGACGGCCCGATGAGCACCCTCGACACCCCGGCCCCGTCGCCCGCCCCGGCCCCCGAGGCCGAACGGCACGCCGGTTGGCTCGAACTCTTCTTCGACCTCGTGTTCGTCGCCTTCGTCGCCCAGCTCTCGCACTCCCTGCACGGCGACCCGAGTTGGCACGACTTCGGCGTCTTCCTCGCCCTCTACTTCCCGCCCTGGTGGATGTGGGCCAACCTCACCGTCTCCGCCAACCTCTTCCAGGACGACAGCCCGCGGCGCCGGCTGGCCATGCTCGCCGCGATGCTCTGCCTCGCCGTGATGGCCGCCGCCGTCCCCGAGGCCACCGGCGACCGCGGCACCGCGTACGCCCTGGGCTACGCCGGCACCCGGCTCGTCCTGCTCGCCCTGTGGTGGCCGGCCACCCGCTACCCGGCCCCGCACGCCCTGCCCCGCTGGCGGCCGCTCACGTACTGCCTGCTCTTCGCGGTGCTGTGGGCGGGCGCCGCCTTCGTGCCCGCGCCCTGGCGCTACCCCGTATGGGCCGCGCTGCTGGCCGCCGAGATGCTCCTGCTGCTCACGGCGCGCGGGCGCGGCGTACCCGCCCGGGTGCACACGGGGCACCTCGTCGAGCGGGTCGGCCTCTTCGTGATCATCGTGCTCGGCGAGTCCGTCCTGGGTCTGATCACCGCCACCGACGAGGCGTGGACCGCGGCCGCCGCCCTGGTGGCGCTGCTCGGGTTCCTGCTGCTGGCCGCGCTGTGGTGGTCGTACTTCGACTTCGCCACCACCGCAGCGGAGATCAACTTCGCGGCCGCCACCCCGCGGCAGGCCTACCTCCTCGCCCGGGACGTCGGCGGCTTCCTGCACTTCTTCGTCACCGCCGCCGTCATCTCGATGGCCGCCGGCCTCTCCACCGCCGTCGAGGACTCCGGCCACGACCACCTCCCGCACGGCGCGGTCTGGGCCCTCGCCGGCGGCCTCGCCCTCTACCACGCGGCGCACGGCGCGATCTCCCTGCGCTTCGGCGGCTCGCCGGCGCGCACCGCGACCTGGGCGCTGCCCGGCATCGCCGTCCCGCTCCTGGTCGTGCTGGTCGCGGACGCGCTGCCGCCGTGGGCGGTCGTCCTGCTGCTCGCCGCCGAGGCGATCGGACACCTGGCGTACGCCAAGCGCCTCGCGCGCCGCACGCTGCCGACCGCCGCGGCCTGAGCAGGGGTCCCCCGGGAGGCGCCCCCCGAAAGGTCGCCTCCCGGGGAGGTCTCACTGCTCGCGCAGCCCCCAGGGGGAGCCGTACTCCGTGAGCAGGTCGAGGAACGGCCGCGGCGGGAACGCCTCGGGGCCGAGGACGCCCGCGCCCGTCCAGCCCCCGGAGGCCATCAGTTCCAGCGCCACCACCGGGTTCACGGCCGTCTGCCAGACCACGGCCTGGGAGCCGTACTCCCGCATCGACCACTGGTTGTCGACCACGTGGTACAGGTACACCTCGCGCGGGGCGCCGTCCTTGACGCCCTTGACCCAGGTGCCCGCGCAGGTCTTGCCGGTCATCCGGTCCCCGAGGCCCGCCGGATCGGGCAGGCAGGCGGCCACCACGTCGCGGGGCGAGACCCGCACCGCGCCCGCGCCGCCCGGCACGGTCACCGGGGCGGTGCTGTCCAGGCCGAGCGCATGCAGGGCCTTGAGCTTGCCGATGAAGTCGTCGCCGAGCCCGTACTTGAAGGTGACGCGCTTGGCCGGCACCCACCGCGGGATCAGCAGCACCTCCTCGTGCTCGACGTTCACGCACTCCACCGGGCCGATGCCCTCGGGGAAGTCGAAGACCTCCGCCTCGCTGAACGGCGGGGTGGTGAACCAGCCGCGGCCCTCCTCGTACACCACCGGCGGGTTCAGGCACTCCTCGATGGTGGTCCAGATGCTGAAGGAGGGGGCGAACTCGTATCCCTCGACGGACAGGTTTGCACCGTCGCGAATGCCGATCTCCTCGATCTCGTCGAACAGCTCGTCCGCCGCGTACCGGGCGAACACGTCCGACATCCCGGGCTCCACGCCCATCCCGACGAGCGCGAGCCGGCCGGCCCGCTCCCACCGCTCGGCCTGCTCGAACTGGGCGTCGCCCAGCTTGACCCCGCACTCCTCGTACGGGCGCTCCGGGTGCGGGTACGACAGGGACATCGCCATGTCGAGGTAGTGCGCGCCGGCCTCGAGGGCCGCCTCGAACAGCGGCATCACGAACCGCGGGTCGGTCGCGTTGAGCAGCACCCCGCAGTCGTGCTCGGCCAGCAGCCGCACGACCGCCGCCCGGTCCGAGGCGTCGACCCGGCAGGCGCTGAACCGCTTCTCGTCCGGCCCCAGCGCGGCCACCGCGGCCTCCGCCCGCCCCTGGTCGTAGTCCGCGACGACCATGTGCTCGAAGAACGCCCGACGGGCCGCGATCTTGGTGATCGCGGTGCCCACGCCGCCCGCCCCGACCAGCAGAACACGCATGACAGAACCCTCTCTCCGGGAGGCGCCTCGCCCCTCGCGGCACGATCAAACGCGTTGGCCCGCGATAAGGTCAATGGCGTTGGCATAAGGATCGGCCCCCGGCGGGGCGGGAGGGAGGCGTCGCGATGGCGAAGCAGGTGGTACCGGAGCCGGCGCGCAGGCGGCGCCGCCCCACGAAGCGGGGCACCGTCCTGTCCGAGCGGCTGATCGTCGAGACCGCGCTGCGGATGCTGCGCGAACACGGCAGCAACGGGCTGAGCGCCCGCCGCCTCGGTGCCGCCCTCGGTGCCGACCCCAGCACCCTCTACCGCTACTTCGCCGGCATGGACGACCTGACCCGGGCCATCGGCGAGGAGCTCACCGGCCGCGCGCTGGAGGGCTGGACGGCCACCGGTGACTGGCGGGCCGACCTGCGCGCCCTCGGCCTGCGCATCCACGGCGCCTACCTCGCCCACCCGCAGGCCGCGGTCCTGACCGCCAGCCGCGTCACCGGCCGGCCGCGCGAGATCGCCGCGGACGAGGCGATCCTGGGCGTGCTGCGCACCGCGGGCTTCCCCGATCCGGCCGCCGTACGGACCTACCACGCGTTCGTCGACCAGAGCCTGGCCTTCGCGGCACTGGACGCGGGCTCGCTCGCGCTGGCCGCCGAGACGCGCGCCGCGGACGAGGAGATGTGGGAGACGACGTACGCCCGACTGCCCGCGGACCGCTACCCGCATCTGGCGGCCACGGCCGGGCTGCTGGCCGCCCGGATGAAGGACAGCGCGTACCCGGTGGCGCTGGAGATGCTCCTGGACAGTGCGGAAGCCCAGCTCACGGCCGCCGGGAGGAACGACCCGACCGGCCGGTAACGCTCTACACTCGCGCGGGTGACGCAGGCACAGGGGGAGGCGCGGTACCGCCGGGAGGAACTGGCGGAGGCCGCCGGGGTGAAGGAGCGCAACCTGCGCTACTACCAGGAGCGCGGCCTGCTGCCGCCGCCCCGCCGCGAGGGCCGGATCGCCTGGTACTCCGAGGACCACCTGGTCCGCCTGCGGCTCATCGACGACCTGCTGGGCCGCGGCTACAGCGTCAACGCCATCGCCGAACTCCTGGGCGCCTGGGAGCGCGGCGGCGGCCTGTCCCAACTCCTCGGACTGGAACGCGCCATGACCCGCGACTGGTCCCGCGAGGATCCGGTCACCATGCCGCGGGCCCGGCTGCGCGAACTCTTCGGCCCCGGCGGCACCTCCGAGGACTCCCGGCGGGCCGCCGAACTGGGCTACCTGTCGGTCGACGGGGACGACGTCACCCACCGCAGCGCGCGGCTGCTGGAGGCCGCGCTGATCCTGGCGCGGCAGGGCGTACCGGTCGCCGAGGTCCTGGACGAGGGGGAGTTCCTCCAGCGTGCGGCCGCCGAAGTCGCCGACCGGTTCGTGGGGTTGTTCCGGCGGCACGTGATCGGCGAGGGCGGCCTGGAACGGCTGTCCGCGGACCGCCTCGGGGAGGTCGCCGAGGCGGTGGCGGCCCTGCGCCCGGTGGTCGGCGAGGTCGTGACCACCGAGTTCGCCCGGGCGATGGCGGCGCGCGTCACGGCGGAACTGGAGCTGCTGCTGGGGCCGACGAGCGGTCCTGAGGCGCAGTCCGAGTAGGCCGAAAACCACCGTTGCAGCAACCTTGCCAACGGCCATTGGCACTCATACGTTCAACTCGTCGGTAACAACCCCGACATCCTCCGCACGGCACGTTCACCTCACTGACAAGGGGACATGTCACCATGCAGGAAGCCCAGTTACCACCCGGCCCCGACGCCGGGTCGGCCGCCGGCCCCGGGCCCGACGCCCCGGCCGGGACCGTCGGCAAGGTCGGCTGGAGACGCTTCGCCGTCCTGACCGTACCCGCCCTCGCCGTCACCGCCGGCCTCGCCATCGCCCTGGCCAACGGCGCGCTCGCCGCCTCGTTCGCCGTCTCCGGACAGCAGTTCAAGGTATCCGCCGACAGCCTCACCGGCACCGGCTTCGCCCAGTACGGCGGCATCGACACCAACGCCCGCGAGGACCTCCTCCCGGTGGCCGTCACCGCCATCAAGAAGGCCGAACTGCACAACCTGTGCCAGTCGGTGGTCACCACCCTGCCGGTCATCGGGGACATCTCGCTCAACCTCACCGCCGGCAAGAAGACCCCCGTGCAGGCCACCGACCTCTTCGTGGACGCCACCCAGCTCTCCGGCGACGCCCTCTTCCACAACATCGAGATCGGCCGCGACGCCTCCACGATGGACAAGGGCCCCGACGGCGCACAGGGCATGCAGGACCTCTTCGGCCAGCAGGCCGACGACGTCTCCATCACCCACCTCCACCAGACGGCCTGGGCCACCAACGCCGGCACCTTCTCGCTGAGCGGCCTCAGCATGTCCGTCTCCAAGGGCAAGAAGGAATGCTTCTGACCACGTCCGGCGCGTCCGCCGCAGCCGTCCCGTCCCCACCGGTCCGCGCGGTCCGCGCGGTGCGCGCGTGGCGCCGCTGGCGCCGCAGCCGCCCCTTCTGGGGCGGCCTGCTCACGGTCCTGGCCGGCCTGGAGATCTGCGCGATCCCCCTGGCCCCGCTGAAGGTCATGCTCCACCAGGGAGTCGCGGGCATCCCGTCCGTCCTGATGGGGCTCATCATGATCGTGATGGGCCTCGCGGGCTGGTTCGCCCCCCACCACCGCTCCCTGGCCGGCATCGTGACCACGCTGCTCGCCTGCGCCGCCCTCGTCCTGTCGAACCTGGGCGGCTTCCTGATCGGAACCGTCCTCGGCATCGTCGGCGGCGGTCTGATGTTCGCCTGGCGCCCGCTCCCCACGGCCGCGCCCGCCCCCCCACCTCCCCAAGGAGACCCCTCATGACCACCGGCACCCGCAGTCGTACCGCTCTCCGCACCGCCCTCGCGTTAGGGGCGGCCGCGGGCCTGGCCCTCGCCACCCCCGCGGTGGCGGGCGCCACCGCCCAGGGCCCGCTGGCCGGCTCCACCACGGTCACCCCCGCCGGACACGCCTTCAAGGCCGCGCTCACCGGCAAGGCCACGCTCAAGGCCGGCTCCGTCACGGTGACCTGCTCCGCCTCCGTCTCCACCGGCTCCGTCCCGGCCGCCCCCGGCAACCACAACGCCGCCGGCCCGGTGAGCAACACCATCACGGCGCCCACCTTCACCTCCTGCACCACCAGCATCCCGGGCGTCTCCGCGACCGTGACCACCAGCGGGACCTGGGCCGTCTCGATGCAGAACGGCGCACCGGTCGTGGGCTCCATGACCGTCCCCACCGGCGGCCTGGTCGTGCGCACCAGCGGCCTCGCCAGCTGTACGGTCACGGCCGCGCCCACCGGCCCCGCCGCGGCCACCGGCACCTGGACCAACGGCGCCCCGTCCTCGCTCGCCTTCGCCGGCGCCGCCGTGCCGGTCAAGGTCGTCGGCGGCTTCGGCTGCCCGACGAGCGCCACCACGTCCAGCTTCACGGCCACCTACCTGGTGACCGACACGACCGACCCGGCCCAGCAGATCACCGTCACCGACTGACGCCCCCCGGTCCCGCGCCCACCCCGCTGTCCGGCCCCCGGGCCGGACAGCGGCATACTGGCTGCCCGTGAGCGCGATCCTCGACCGACTGGCCGCCGTCGGCCCCTACTTCACACTGGCCCACGGCACGCCCCCGGCGGACTCCGGCCTGCGGCCCCTCACCGAGCTGTACGGCGAGCGACTTGCCCCGTACGTCGCCGAGGTGGCCCGCCGCATGGGCACCCGCGACCTGCGCGTCGCCGCCTCCACCGCGCACCTCGGCCTGGCCTCGCGGCTCTGCTCCCTCGCCCTCGGCTCCGCCGCGCTCGGCGGCCGCGTCCTCGACCTCCCGCCCGACCGCCTGCTCTGGAGCCTCCCGCCCGGCGAGTCGCTGCAGCTCTGGCTCCCGGAACCCGCCCTGCGCCACGAGCCGCCCCCGCGGGCGCTGGCCGCCACCGTGCTGGAGGCCAACCTCGGCGTGCTGGACCCGGCCCTGCGCGCCGGGTACGGGCTCTCCCCGCAGATCCTGCGCGGCAACGCGGCCTCCGCCCTCGTCGGCGCCCTGCGCGTGCTCATGAACCGGGCCCCCGGGTCTCCGTACGCGCCCGGCGGCACCGTCGGGGAACTCCTCGGCGACGACGGCCCGCTCGCCGGCACGGCGGCCCTCTTCGTCCACGACGACGAGCTCGGCACCGCCTTCGTCCGCCGCAGCTGCTGCCTCTACTACCGGGCGCCGGGCGGCGGGCTCTGCGGGGACTGCGTCCTGCGGACCCGCAGGTCCGGGCGGGTCTGAGACCGCCCGCACCCGGGCAGTCGATCATCGGCTGACCGGGTGCGGGCCGGGCCGGACCAAAAGGTTCCGGCCCAGCGTACTGATTTTCGGCATGTTCCGATGGAAATTGCCAGAACACCCCATCGGGCCGTGGACGTTGAGTAGCGTCTGAGTCGCCGCCCGTACGCATCCGTCATCGCGCACGGTCGGCGGGGAGGGGAGCCCGCGTGCCCGGAATCGATGAGTGTCTGCTGCAAGCCATGGCGGTGCCGGGTGCCCGCGGTGCCGCCCTGGTCGACTGGAGCAGTGGCCTCGCACTGGGCACCATAGGCGAGTCGCCCGGTGGCGACCATGAAACCACCGCTGCCGAGACCGCCGAACTGGCGCGCGCGGCAGCCGAGTACGAGACCTTCTCGGCGCCCGGGCCGCCACCGGCCGCCCCGCGCGTCGCCCGGGCCGCGCTCGGCCCGGGCCCCAGCGCACGCGCCGCGATCGGACCGGCCGCGGCCGCGCTCGTGCCGGCCTTCGTCCCCGGCGTGCCGCCCAAGCCCGTCGGCCCGCCGCCCCCGCCCCCGCCGTTCCAGGGCGGGAACAGGGCCCCCGCCGCGCCTCCGGCCGACAACGCCCCACCCGTGGAGGACGTCATCGTCACCACCCGCAGCGGCTACCACGTCCTGCGCTTCGTCGAGACCAGCTTCGACAGCAGCGTCTTCCTCCACCTGTGGCTGGACCGCGACACGGGCAACCTCGCCCTCGCCCGGATCCGACTCCGCGACCTCGCCGGGCGGCTGGTCCTGGGATGAGTACGCACACCGCCGCCGCGACCACCTCCCACCTGCTCCACCGCCTCGCCGAGGAACGCGCCACCGGCGCCCTCATGCGCGACCACGGCACCCTCTTCCTCGAGGACGGGCGCGTCGTGCACGCCGAGAGCCCCGCCACCCCCGGCATCGACGTCCTGCTCACCGCCGGCGGCCGGCTCGCCCCCGAGGGCTGGCAGGAGGCCGTCAACCGGGCCGGAGCCCGCCGCGCCGTCGGCCGCTTCCTCGTCGAGAGCGGCCGGCTCGCCGACGGCGAACTCGAGATCTGCCACCTGGGAGCCGTCTTCGACGCGGCCTTCTTCGCCCTCGCCCCGAGCAGCGGCCCGTCCCGGTTCCGAAGCGGCGCCACCCACTGGATGGGACCGGTACGCTCCGTCTCCGCCGACGCCGTCGAGCGCGAGACCGTCCGCCGCCGGGAGCTGCTGGACACCGTCTGGCCGTACCCCGCCCTCGACACCGCGCCCGTGGTCCCCCGGCCCGCCGCACCCGGCCAGAGCGTCACCCCGCGCCAGCGGGCCCTGCTCGCCGCGGCCGACGGCACCCGGACCCCGGCCGCGCTCGCCTGGCTGCTGGGCCGCCCCGCGTTCCACACCCTCCTCGAGGTGCGCAGGCTGGCGGCCATGGGCCTGGTGCAGACCCCGTACGAACCCCCGCCACCCGCTCCCTCGACCCTGCCCGGATGGGTAACGCAGGTCGCCTCCCCGGACGTCGCCCTGCTCCGTCGGCTCCGTGACGCCTTGGAGGCAACCCTGTGACCGTCCCCTCGCCCGGCATCCGCGGCCAGGCTCCGTGTTCGCCGTCATGAGGCTCCCGATGCGACAGCGCGCCGAGAGGAGACAGCATGAAAGGAAGCAGTTGATGACGGCAGAGCCCGAAGTCCTCGGCGAACTAAGGAGGTTGCGGGCCCGGCTGCCGCAGCTGACCGGAGCCCTCGCCGCCAGCGTGGACGGCCTCGTCCTCGCCCAGGAGACCCCGGCCATCGAACCCGAGGGCGTCGCGGCGCTGACCGCCGCCGCGCTCGGGGTGGCCCAGCGGCTGACCGACGCCACCGGCCAGGGCGACTTCCGGGAGCTCCTGGTCCGCGGCGCCGACGGGTACGTCGCCACCTACGCGGCAGGTGGCCAGGCCGTCCTCACGCTGCTCGCCGAGCCGCGGATCAACGTCGGCCGCCTCCACCTGGAGGCCCGCCGCTCCAGCGCCCGCATAGGCGAGCTGGTCGACCGGGCCCTCACCCGCCGCGACTCCTGAGCCGCGGCGGCCGCGCCCGCCCGACGCCCCCTCCACGACACCGTTCCCCCATCCAACGATGGTCCGACAGAAGGAAGTGCACCACTCATGGCGAACACCGAGACCGCCCTCAAGGAAGCCACCACACTCATCGAAGGCGCGATCGGCGCCGCGCTCGTCGACTACACCAGCGGCATGGCCCTGGGAACCATCGGCGGCGGCAAGGACCTCGACCTCAACGTCGCCGCCGCCGGCAACACCGACGTGGTCCGCGCCAAGGTCCGCACGATGGAGATGCTGGGCCTCAAGGACGACATCGAGGACATCCTGATCACCCTCGGCGGCCAGTACCACCTGATCAGGCTCCTCAAGGGCCGCGGCACCGACGGGCTGTTCCTCTACCTGGCGCTGGACAAGAAGCGGGCCAACCTCGCGATGGCCCGCCACCAGCTCAGGAAGATCGAGAACGAACTGGACGTCTGACCCGGCCGCCCGAACGCGCCACACGCACGGGTGCCCCCGCCTGTCGATGCGGGGGCACCCGTGCGTCCGGGGACCGTGCCCGGGTTCCGTCTCCTAGCGCGCGCCGAACACCTGGGTCCAGTACGGGCCGCCCGAGGAGTGGATGCCGATGCCTATCTCCTTGAAGGAGCAGTTGAGGATGTTCGCCCGGTGGCCCGAGCTGTTCATCCAGGACTCCATCACCTGCGAGGCCGTCCGCTGACCCATCGCGATGTTCTCGCCGTACGTCGACCACCGGTAGCCGGCGGCCGTGACGCGCTCGCCCGGGCCGTCACCGTCCGGGTTGGTGTGGTCGAAGAAGTTGCGCGCCGCCATGTCGTCCGAGTGGCCCTGCGCGGCCCGCATCAGCTTGGAGTTGGCGGTCAGCGCACCGCAACCGGCCTTGGCGCGCTCGGCGTTGACGAGGTCGATCACCTTCTGCGCGGTGGAGCCCACCGAACCGGAGCCGCCGCCCGCGGACCTGGTCGGACGCGGCTTCCTGGTGGGGGAGGGGGCGCGCCGGGTGGGCGCCTTCGACGGCGTCGCCCTGGGCGTCGGGCTCTTGCTCGGCGTCGGGCTGGCGCTCGGCGTCGGCGAGGCCGAGGCGGACGGGGAGGCCGACTCGGAGGGCGAGGCGGGCTCGGAGGAGGTGGCGAGCGAGGTCGCGGGGGCGGCGGCCGCCCGGGTGGAGTCCACCACCTCCGCGTCCCCGTCCGGCCCGGTCACGAAGTAGAAGGTCCCGCCGGCCACGGCCACCACGGCGATGCCGGCCGCCACGGCCGAACGGCGCCGGCCGCGCGCCTGCCGGCGCCTGGCCCCGCGCCCGCCGGAGCCGCCGGTGGCGTGGGTCTCGTACCCCGCCACGGCCTGGGTCTCGTACCCCTCGGGGGTCGGGCTCCCGTAGGTGCTGATCGGCTGGGTCTCGTACGCGTCCAGCGGCTGGCCCTGGTACGGGCCCGGGGTGCCGGGCGCGCCGCCGTGGCCGCCGTACGGGCCCCCGCCGGTGCCGTACGCGCCGCCGTCCGTCCCGTACGGGCCGCCCGTCCCGTACGGCGGCTGCGGCGCGGCCGCAGCGGTGAGCCCGAAGCCCGCGCCGTGCCGCACGCCCGCCAGCAGCGCCGCGGCCGGGGGCACCAGCAGCAGGCCGGCCAGCAGCCCCTCGGCCGGCATCAGGCCGGACCACAGGCCGGCGCAGTGCGCGCAGGACCGGGCGTGCCGGGCTATGCGCTTGCGCCACAGCGCCGACGGGCGTCCGTCCCACAGGCCGATCTCGCTGCGCAGCTGGGGGCACAGCGGGTTCTCCGAGAGTGCCCGGACCACCACGCGCGCGGTCTCCAGCTGGGCCTTCATCCGCTGGACCCGGACCGCGGTGTGCTGCGGGGACAGCTCCAGGGCCGCCGCCACCTCGTGCCGGGTCAGCTCGCCCGCGCACTCCAGCCACCACAGCGACAGCAGCGCGCTGTCCTCGGGTTCCATCCAACGGGTGGCCTCCGCGGTCTCGCGCCGCTGGCCCGAAAGGTTCAGCCGCATCACGGTGAGGTCCACGAAGTCCGCGCCCGGGTCGGCGAGGTCGCGGGCGTCGTCGAGGGGGCCGGCGCCGAAGCCGGGCCGTGCGGCCTGCTGCACCTGCCAGTGGCTGCGGATGCCGTTCATGGCGATGGCCACGAGCCAGGACCGGAAGCTGTCCGGGGAGCGGAGTGCGGACAGCCCGTCGAGGGCGCGCAGCATGGTCTCCTGCACCACGTCGTCGACGTCGTGGTGGCCGTTCATCGCCCGGCCGACGATGTTGTAGACCAGCGGCAGGTAGGCGGCGATCAGCTCGTCCTGTGCCTTCAGGTCACCGTTCTGTGCCGCGATGACCAGTTCCGTGCCGTGCTGTTCTCTCATGTCCCGTTCCACCCTGCCTGTCCCGGACGTTGTCGATGCCCAACATCTGGGAGACGGATGGCCACCGGCCCGATAACAGGAATGACGAAACTTTCTTCCGACCGGGCGGCGGACACGGTACCCCGGGATCCGGCGCGCCACAGCCCCCGGGCCCCGCGTGGGGCGGGGCCCGGGGACGTCCCGTGGGGGGAATCAGGGCGTCAGGGAGCCACCTGACGCGGTTCGGGGACCGGGCTCCCGGCGGCGGCCGGTCGGGGGCCGGCGGCCGGGTCGGAGCCCAGGTCGGAGGCCGGACGGGCGGCCTCGGCCGGGTCGCCGTGACCGTCGTCCACCAGCGTCGTCTCGTCGAAGGGCAGCCGCCCGGCCAGCACCTCGGCCGCCCGCGCCCGGTCGAACTCCTTGGTCCACGTACCGACCAGGACCGTGGCCACCGCGTTGCCGGCGAAGTTCGTCAGCGCCCGGGCCTCGCTCATGAACCGGTCGATGCCCACGATCAGCCCGACCCCGTCCACCAGCTCCGGCCGGTGCGACTGCAGGCCGCCGGCCAGGGTGGCCAGGCCCGCGCCGGTCACGCCCGCCGCGCCCTTCGAGGCGATCACCATGAAGACCAGCAGCGACACCTGCTCGCCGAGCTTCAGCGGGGTGCCCATCGCCTCGGCCACGAACAGCGAGGCCATGGTGAGGTAGATCGCGGTGCCGTCGAGGTTGAAGGAGTAGCCGGTCGGCACCGTGATTCCGGTCACGGGCTTCGAGACGCCCAGGTGCTCCATCTTCGCGATCAGCCGGGGCAGCGCCGACTCCGACGAGGAGGTGGAGAGGATCAGCAGGAACTCGCGGCCCAGGTACTTCAGCAGGGAGACCACGCCGATCCCCGCGACCACCCGCAGCAGCGTCCCCAGCACCACGAAGACGAACAGCACACAGGTCGTGTAGAAGCCGATCATGATGACGGCGAGGGACTTCAGCGCATCGAGCCCGGTCGCGCCGACCACGGCCGCCATCGCCCCGAACGCGCCCACCGGCGCCGCCCACATGATCATCGACAGCACCCGGAAGACCAGCTTCTGCACGTGCCCGATCCCGCGCAGCACCGGCTCGCCCGTGCTCCCCATCGCCTGCAGCGCGAACCCGCACAGCAGCGCCACCAGCAGCGTCTGCAGCACCTCGCCGCCCGTGAAGGCGGACACCAGCGTGGTCGGGATGATGCCCAGCAGGAACTCCTGCGTGGACTCGGCCCCGCCCGTCTTCGCCTGCGCCTCGCCGGCGCTGCGCACCGCCTCCGTCAGGTGCAGGCCGCTGCCCGGCTCCAGCAGGTTGCCCACCAGCAGGCCGATCCCGAGCGCCACCGTCGACATCACCAGGAAGTAGCCCAGCGCCAGCCCGCCCACGGCCCCGACCTTGGCGGCCTTGCGGACCGACCCCACGCCCAGCACGATCGTGCAGAAGATGATCGGCGAGATCATCATCTTGATCAGGTTCACGAAGCCGGTCCCGATCGGCTTCAGCTCGACCGCCACCCCGGGCGCGGCCAGCCCGACCGCGATGCCCAGCAGCACGGCGGCGATCACCGCCAGGTAGAGGTAGTGGGTCCGGTCCCGCCGGGCTCTGCCCGGGCCGGTGGTGTCGGTGGTGTCCCGCTCGACGGCCACGGTGGCTCCTTCAGTCGTGTCGTTCGCCCGGACACCGGTCCCGGGTGCCGGGGACCCGCCCCGCCGGACGCGGGTGTGCGGCTCGCGGCCGGGGAGGGGGTCCCGGCGACTATCCACCGGCGCTGTGACCGCGGTCACCCTTGCGTTCATTTCGTTCACGGGCCGGGGCAGACTGACGACCGTGTTCCGCATCCCCCGCCCGCGCCCCCGCAGCCTGGCCGGCCAGCTCTTCGCCATGCAGGCCGTGCTGATCGCCGTGGTCGTGGCCGGGTGCGCGGTCTTCGGGTACGCCACCGCCCGCTCCCAGGCCGAGGAGTCGGCCCGGCTCCAGGCGCAGGCCGTGGCCCGGGCGGTCGCCGACGCCCCCTCCGTGCACGCCGCCGTCCGCGGCCCCGACCCGTCCGCGGCCCTCCAGCCGTACGCCGAGCGGGTCCGCGCCGACTCCGGCGTCGACTTCGTCACGATCATGGACCCCGCGGGCGTGCGCTGGACCCACCGCGACCCGCGGCGCATCGGCGAGCGGTTCCTCGGCAACACCGCGGCCGCCCTGCACGGCCGCACCTTCAGCGAGACCTACACCGGCACCCTCGGACCCTCTATCCGGGTCGTCACCCCCATCCAGGACGGGGGCCGGATCACCGGCCTGGTCGCGGCCGGCATCACGGTGGAGGCCGTCGGGGACCGGCTCGCCCGCCAGCTCGCCGTCCTCGCCTGGGTCGCGGCCGGCGCCCTCGCCCTGGGCGCCCTCGGCACGTACGTGGTCAACGCCCGGCTGCGCCGGCACACCCACGGCATGAACGCCGCCGAGCTCAGCCGCATGTACGACTACCACGAGGCGACCCTGCACGCCGTGCGCGAGGGCCTGCTCATGCTCGACGGCCAGCGCCGCGTCTCCCTCGTCAACGACGGCGCCCGCGACCTGCTCGGCCTCGGCCCGGCCGACGTCCGCGGCCGCAACGTCGCCGAGCTCGGCCTGCCCGCCCCGCTCACCGGGGCCCTGCTCGCCGCCGAACCACGGGTCGACGAGGTCCACCTCACCGGGGAGCGGGTGCTGGTGGTCAACACCTCGCCCGTCACCAGCGGCGGCCGCCGCGGCACCGTCGTCACCCTCCGGGACCACACCGAGCTCCAGGCCCTGGCCGGGGAGCTCGACCACGAACGCGGCTTCACCCAGGCCCTGCGCTCCCAGGCGCACGAGGCGGCCAACCGCCTGCACACCGCCGTCTCCCTCATCGAACTCGGCCGCACCCGGGAGGCGGTGGACTTCGCCACCGCCGAGCTCGAGCTCGCCCAGTCCCTCACCGACCAGGTCGTCACCGCCGTGAACGAGCCGGTGCTGGCCGCCCTGCTCCTGGGCAAGGCGGCCCAGGCGCACGAGCGGGGCGTCGAGCTCGTGGTCGCCACCGGCACGGGGGTGGCCGCCGGCGCCCTGCCCGCCTCGCTGCCGGTCCGGGACCTGGTCACCGTGCTCGGCAACCTCGTCGACAACGCCGTCGACGCCGTGACCGGCACCCCCGGCGCCCGCGTCACCGTCACCGCCCGCACCCTCCACGATCCGGCCGAGCTGCGGCTCACCGTGGCCGACAACGGCCCCGGAGTGCCCGACGGCGCCGAGGTCTTCCAGGCCGGCTGGTCCGGCAAGGGCCCCGGGCGCGGGCTCGGACTGGCCCTGGTCCGGCAGACCGTACGGCGGCACGGCGGGAGCGTCGCGGCCGGTCGCGCCGCGCACGGCGGCGCCGAGTTCACCGTACGGCTGCCGCTGCGGGAAGGAGCCCCCGCGTGACCGAGCCGGACATCCGGGTCCTGGTCGTCGAGGACGACCCCGTCGCGGCCGACGCACACGCCCTGTACGTCGGCCGGGTCCCGGGCTTCGCCGTGGCCGGCGTCTGCCACTCGGCCGCCGCCGCCCGCCGGGAACTCGACCGCACCCCCGTCGACCTGCTCCTCCTCGACCTCTACCTGCCCGACGGGCACGGGCTCGGGCTGGCCCGCGCGCTGCGCGCGGCCGGCCACCCCGCGGACGTCATGGTGGTGACCTCGGCCCGGGACCTGGCCGTGGTCCGCGAGAGCGTCTCGCTCGGCGTGGTGCAGTACGTCCTCAAGCCCTTCGCCTTCACCACCCTGCGCGACCGCCTCCTGCGCTACGCGGAGTACCGGACGGCCGCCGCCGGCGAGGCCAGCGGCCAGGACGAGGTCGACCGGGCGCTGTCCGCCCTGCGCGCCCCGCAGCCCGCGGCCCTGCCCAAGGGGCTCAGCGCCCCCACCCTCGAACGGGTCACCGCCCTGCTGCGGGCCGCCGCCGACGGTCTCACCGCCGCCGCCCTCGCCGAGGGCGCGGGCATCTCGCGGATCACCGCCCGCCGCTACCTGGAGCACCTCGTCGACACCGAGCGGGCCGGACGCAGCCCCCAGTACGGCCAGGTCGGCCGCCCCGAGCTGCACTACCGGTGGCTCCCGACGCGCTGACCCGGCCGGGTCTCCCGTTGGCCGGCGGCGCCCGGGGGTAGCGTTGGCAGTAGCAACCTGTTCCTGCCCGACGGGGGTGACAGTCGTGCCGACGACGAGCCAGGACGTGTTCGGCACGCCCTGCTGGATCAGCCTCACGGCCCGTGATCTGGAGGCGGCGCAGCACTTCTACGGCGCGGTCCTGGGGTGGCACTTCCGCCAGGGCCAGATGGGCGACGCGTTCAGCGTCGCCTTCCTCGACGGGGCGCCGGTCGCCGGGATCGGGGCGCTGGCCGAGAGCTTCGCGGTCTCCGTGGCGTGGATCCCGTACTTCGCCGTCGCCGACGCCGACGCGACCGCCGCCCGGATCCGCGAGCGCACCGGGACCGTGGCCGTCGGCCCGCTCTCCTTCGGGCTCGGCCGGGCCGCCCTGGCCGCCGATCCGCACGGCGCCATCTTCGGGATCTGGCAGGGTCGGGTGATCCGCGACTGGGCCGTCGGCCACAGCCGCGCCCCCGCCGGCCTGGAGCTCTACACCCGGGACGCCTTCGCCGCGGCGATCTTCTACGGCGAGGTGCTGGGCTGGGCGAACGAGCAGAACGGCTGCTGCACGGTGAGCTACGAGGACGACCAGGTCGTCCTCGCGCACGCCGGGCAGCCGGTGGCCCGGCTGCGCGGCGGGGCCATCGAGGAGACCCCCGACCCCCAGGTGCGCCCCCGCTGGCACGTGCACTTCCGGGTCCCCGACCTCGACGAGGCGGTCAACACCGCCACTCTGCTCGGCGGCACCGCGGTCACCCCCGTCCAGGCCGACGAGAACCACCGCTGGATCACCCTGCGCGACCCCGACGGCGGTCTCTTCACCGTGACCACGGCCGTGCCCGAGCGGGCCCAGGACCCCGACGGGGACCCGGGTGCGGAGCCGGCGGCCGCGCCGGCGTAGCCGCCTGCCAGACCACCGACCGACCAAGACCCGGCTCCGCGAACTCGCGGGAGTCGCCGTCCCGTGGTGTGTGGGGGAGGCGCTTGAGCCGGTATGGCAGGCTGGTCCGGAGGCAGGCCCGGGCCTGGGGTGGCCGAAGGCCAGGGGCGGAGC